>NZ_CAMPPN010000036.1:0-33485 GCF_946900935.1 Stenotrophomonas sp. Marseille-Q5258 | reverse complement strand
CAGGTGCAGCAGACCTTCACCATTGGCCACTTCTGGAACCATGACGACGATATCCGCGAGCAGTGGGCGCTGATCTGCCGCTACATGAAGGACGGCCCGGAACACTGTTTCGACGATCCACTGGACCAGGTGATCACCTTGTCGCCGAGGGGCACGCTGCGCAACTGCTGGATGCTGGTGTGCCTGATGATGGGCACTACGTTCTTTCCGCTGCGCTACACGCTGATGTTTCCCATCTACGGCGCGTTGACGCTCAGCCGTTGGATCACCTTCAAGACCTGCCGTGCGCCGGTGTTTCCGCCAGAGCTGGACGCCGAGTGCGCCGCTGCACCGGGTGATCCCTATGCATTGCCGGAACCGCGCTTCATGGCCGAGTTCGCCAGCGATCCGGCCATCTACGCACGGGCGCTGCAGCGGCATCGGGAGCGCATGTTGTGGCGGTGAATGTGTTCAGTTCCCTCACGCCAGACGATGGTGCATTGACGTGCTGACGGGCTGGTATCCCGTCTTCAGCTACGCCAGGACACTTGAGCAGATCGAGTTGGCGTTTGAACTTCATCAATTCGATCATGGCGAATTCTGTCCTGACGACGCGGTTGGAATGACGAGGCTGAACTCAACGCACCTTGAGTTTGTCGATCGAACTTTCAAGATCAAGGGGATGGCAGCCACGGCTATGTCTGCTGCCGGATCCATCTTCATGATTGCTGTGCTGGTGCAGGTCGCCATCACATCATTGGGTATGGAAGATGACGTCATCAGTTCTCTGATTGGAATCGCTGTGTTATCCGTGCCGGCGCTTGGCTTTCCGTTCTACTTCTGGCATTTCCACCTCCGAAAAGACCTCTTTCAGTACACTCACTACCCGGTTCGCTTCAACCGCGTCACCCGCAAGGTCTACTTCTTCCGCCACAACGGTCCAGGTGGCGTGGTCGTCATGCCTTGGGGATCGCCGCATGCGTTCTTCCACATCGGCCGAGGCGGACAGGACCCCAATCTGCGCGACCTGCGCTGCCATCTGCTCGACCGCCACCGCCAGGTGCAGCAGACCTTCACCATTGGTCACTTCTGGAACCATGACGACGACATCCGCGAGCAATGGGCGCTGATCTGCCGCTACATGAAGGACGGACCGGAACACTGTTTCGACGATCCGCTGGACCGGGTGATCACCCTCTCGCCAAAGGGCACGCTGCGCAACTGCTGGATGCTGGTGTGTCTGATGATGGGCACAACGTTCTTTCCGCTGCGCTACACGCTGATGCTGCCAATCTACGGCGCCTTGACGCTCAGTCGCTGGCTCACCCTCAAGACCTGCCGTGCACCGGTGTTCCCACCCGAGCTGGAGGCCGAGTGCGCCATTGCACCGGATGATCCCTATGCACTGCCGGAACCACGCTTCATGGCAGAGTTCGCCAGCGATCCGGCCATCTACGCACGGGCGCTGCAGCGGCATCGGGAGCGGATGCTGTGGCGGTGAATGTGCACGCTTCCTTCATGCCGGACGTATGGTTGGCCAAGCGCCGGGCTCAGCCTGACTGCAGATGCTCCTGCGGTAGCACACTTGAGTGCCGGCCAAGATTGAGGGACGAGCGCCATTGCGCAGAAGGGAATAAATGCAGGCCGTATGAGAAGGATAGCGGTGCACTGGCATGATGACCGGGTGGTATCCAGCATTCACGATGGAGCGTTCGCTGCTCCCTAGCGAAGAAGAATCGCTGCTTCTGAAAGACTCGCCAGGATCGCATGTTCCGGACGATGCGTTTGGAATGATCTCCTTCAATTCGACCTATCTTGAGTTCGTTGATCGTTCCTTCAAAGTAAAGGGCATGGCGTCAACGCTTTTGTTAATGGCGGGAGAGGTATTCCTGGCGTGTGTCTACATCTACTTCATTGCGCATATGGATGGGCGAGTGAGTGACTATGGTGACTGGGCTGCACTGGCTATGTTCACGCTGGGGCTCGCGACGTGCGTCGCCCTCCTATGGAATCTTCACCTTCGCAAAGACCTCTTCCAGTACACCCACTACCCGGTCCGCTTCAACCGCATCACCCGCAAGATCTACTTCTTCCGCCACAACAGACCGGGTGGCGTGGTCGTCGTTCCCTGGGGCTCGCCGTATGCGTTTTTCCACATCGGCCGAGGCGGGCAGGACCCCAATCTGCGTGATCTCCGTTGCCATCTGCTCGACCGCCACCGCCAGGTGCAGCAGACCTTCACCATTGGCCACTTCTGGAACCATGACGACGATATCCGCGAGCAGTGGGCGCTGATCTGCCGCTACATGAAGGACGGCCCGGAACACTGTTTCGACGATCCACTGGACCGCGTGATCACCCTCTCGCCAAAGGGCACGCTGCGCAACTGCTGGATGCTGGTGTGTCTGATGATGGGCACAACGTTCTTTCCGCTGCGCTACACGCTGATGCTGCCAATCTACGGCGCCTTGACGCTCAGTCGCTGGCTCACCCTCAAGACCTGCCGTGCGCCGGTGTTTCCGCCTGAGCTGGACGCCGAATGCGCCGCTGCACCGGGTGATCCCTATGCATTGCCGGAACCGCGCTTCATGGCCGAGTTCGCCAGCGATCCGGCCATCTACGCACGGGCGCTGCAGCGGCATCGGGAGCGCATGCTGTGGCGATGACGGCTTCATTTTCCCATTGTCACAAGGTGCGCACGCAGTCGGTCCCCTCCGCAGAAGCGGGCCGAGCCGATGGGCCGGTAGAGTTTCAGGGCCGACACGAAAGCGGCGGTGGTCAGCGCCAGCGGGCGTTGGTTGAGTGGGGTGGCAGGTGTGGTGTCGGGGGTACTCGTGTTCGTAAAAAAGCTACAGGGACGCGGAACTCAACAGGGTGTATGGAATCAGAATGATGGGGTTGGGACTTGTAGGCGAGCTGGCTTCTGCACTGACGATGTCCGGTTATGGAGTGCCGGTCGCAAGCATTCTGCTGATTGTGGTTGCCATCACCACCGTGGTGGTTGCGTGGTTCAAACCCGACGGAGTACAGCGCTGGTTGGATAAGACCATGCATTTCGAAGGTAGCGACTCAGGGCGATTTGCTGATCTGGAATCGCAGAATCCCGCGCTTGGAGCATTGAGGGGAGATCAAGGTGCTTAGTGGATGGCAGCCTCCGTTCAAATACGGTCGGAGCATCTCCAACGATGAAGCTCTGGCGGAGCTCAATCCTTCAGGAATGGAGCGAGCCACACCTGACGATGCCTTCGGCTTGGTCAAATTCAACTCCGTATTCATCGAATTTGTTGATCGCACGTTCAAAATGAAAGGAATGGCCCCGACGCTTATTCAGCTGGTCGTGTCGCTGGGTATTCTCGTGGGGTTGGTGGCCGCTGCCGACCTTGTGGTCACCATGCATGAAGAGATGACGGAGAGCCTTCTCTCGTTGCTGTTCCCTTTCGCTGCTGGCATGGGTGGTTGGTGGCTGTTCTGGACATTGCACCTGAGAAAGGACCTTTTCCAGTACACCCACTACCCGGTCCGATTCAACCGCATCACCCGCAAGATCTATTTCTTCCGTCACAACGGTCCCGATGGCGTGGTCGTCGTACCCTGGGGCTCGCCGTACGCGTTCTTCCACATCGGTCGTGGCGGCCAGGACCCCAGCCTGCGGGATCTGCGCTGCCATCTGCTCGACCGTCACCGCCAGGTGCAGCAGACCTTCACCATTGGCCACTTCTGGAACCATGACGACGATATCCGCGAGCAGTGGGCGCTGATCTGCCGCTACATGAAGGACGGCCCGGAACACTGTTTCGACGACCCACTGGACCGCGTGATCACCCTCTCGCCAAAGGGCACGCTGCGCAACTGCTGGATGCTGGTGTGCCTGATGATGGGCACTACGTTCTTTCCGCTGCGCTACACGCTGATGTTTCCCATCTACGGCGCGTTGACGCTCAGCCGCTGGATCACCTTCAAGACCTGCCGTGCGCCGGTGTTTCCGCCTGAGCTGGAGGCCGAGTGCGCCATTGCACCGGATGATCCCTATGCACTGCCGGAACCACGCTTCATGGCAGAGTTCGCCAGCGATCCGGCCATCTACGCACGGGCGCTGCAGCGGCATCGGGAGCGGATGCTGTGGCGGTGAAGGCAAGGCGGCTCGCGCCGATCGGCGCAGGGCATGCGGCAGGCGCTGGAACGAAGAAGCCCGGCGGGTGCCGGGCTTCTTCAGGGGTGCTGCGTGCCGATCAACCGCCTTCCGGGGCGAATGCCAGGGTGCGGCGGGTGGTGACCGGGGCGCCGACGGGTTCAAACTTCCAGCGCTTCACGGCGTTGAGTGCCTCGCGATCGAACACGCGCGCCGGGTTGGCACGGAGCACGCGGGCGTTGGTCACCGAGCCGTCGGTACCGACGGTGATTTCCACCAGGACTTCGCCCGAGGTGCCCGAGCGCAGTGCGTCGGCCGGGTAGCGCGGTGCCGGGGTGCTGACCGGACGCAGGCTCGGCGCAGCGGCCGGGGTGGCACGTGCGGCGGCGGCCTGCTGGGCGGCGGCCTGCTGCTGGCGCTGTTCGGCCTCGCGCCGTGCGGTGGCCTGGCGTTCGGCGTCCTGGCGGTCGGTATCGCGACGGGCAGCTTCCTGCTGGGCGGCGATCTGGCGTGCTGCTTCGGCTTCGCTGGCCTGCTGCTGGGCCTGGCGCTGCTGCTCCACCAACTGCTTGGCGCGGGTTTCGGCGTCCTTCTTGACCTTGTCGGTCTCTTCCTGGGTCCGCTTGAGCGCAGTCTGCATGCCGCCGGTGATGCCCTGCTTCAGACGCGGCAGCGCCGGTGCGGTGGCGTCGACCTTCTCGATCAGCGCGACCAGGCGCTGGGCTTCGTTGAAGTCTTCGCGGGTGAGGTTCTGTTCGGCCGCGATCAGCGTGTACGGCAGCAGGTCGGTCAGCGCGCTCTTCACCGATGCATCGTCCGGGGTCTTGTCGCGCAGCGCCAGGTAGTACTCCATCGCGTTGTCGCCCGCCGGGGCATACATGCGGTTCTCGCGCAGCGCCTTGCTGGCCAGTTCGCGCAGCTCTTCGGTGCCCAGCGACTGCACCTTGGCCGACACGGCCGGCGCGGCCGGTGCCGCTGCGGTGCCGGTGGCGGCGGGCGTGGCCGGTGCATCGGCGGGTTTCGGTTCGTCCTTGCCGGAGCAGGCGGCCAGCGCCAGCAGCAGGGTGACCGGCGCGAGCAGGCGCGTTTTGGCAAACGTGGTGACGTGCGACATCCAACTTCCCCTTGAATACGACGGTACGTAAGACCTGAAGCGGTCAGGCCGGCCGACGCCCCTGGACGTTTCCCGGCGTCCACGGCGCTGCTGCAGGTGTGCAATCTAGCATCACCGGGGCGGCGCAGGGGCCAGGCCGGTGGGACCAGCCGGCATCGTCGCCGATGCCGGCCGGGGGGCGCAACGTCAGTGCGCGTGGGCCTTGGACGACGAACCGGACATCAGCTTGTCGGTCCAGGCGATGCCGATCGCCGAGAGGATGAACACGCAGTGGATGATGGTCTGCCAGAGCACGCCGGCGCTGGTCATCGAGCTGCACTTGCTGGCACCGATGTTGGAAGCGGCCACGTTCATCAGTTCCGGCGGGCACAGCGGCAGACCGTCCAGGGCACCGGCGGCAATGAAGGTCTTGAGCAGGTGGATCGAGGAAATGCCGATGATCGACAGCGCCAGCTTGACCTTGAGCACGCTGGCGTTGACATGGCTCAGCCACTCCGGCTGGTCGGGATGGCCTTCCAGGCCCAGGCGTGACACGAAGGTCTCGTAGCCACCCACGATCACCATCACCAGCAGGTTGGAGATCATCACCACGTCGATCAGACCGAGCACGATCAGCATGATCTGCTGCTCGCCCAGGCTGTTGGCGTCGTGGATGAGGTGCCACAGTTCCTTCCCGAACAGGAATACGTAGACGCACTGGGCCAGGATCAGCCCCAGGTACAGCGGCAGCTGCAGCCAGCGCGAGGCGAAGATCAGGGACGACATGGGGCTGAGGCGGCGGGGCGGGGAGGGAGACATGCTGGAATGCTGCGTTGCGGGAGAGGCGGCAGCGTACCGGGCCGGATTGACCCTGCCAACCCAACTCACGCACTACACTCGGCCTTCGCCTTCGCCGAGCCCACGACATGATCGACCTGTACTACTGGCCCACCCCCAATGGCCACAAAGTCACGCTGATGCTGGAAGAAACCGGCCTGCCGTACCAGATCAAACCCGTCAACATCGGCGCCGGCGACCAGTTCAAACCCGATTTCCTGACCATTTCACCGAACAACAAGATGCCGGCCCTGGTCGACCACGAGCCGACGGACGGCGGTGCGCCGCAGAGCGTGTTCGAGTCCGGTGCCATCCTGCTGTACCTGGCCGAGAAGACCGGCCGCTTTTTGCCGGCCGACAGCCGGGGCCGCGTGGCGGTACTGGAATGGCTGTTCTGGCAGATGGCCGGGCTGGGGCCGATGAGCGGGCAGATGGGGCATTTCAATGTGTACGCCCCCGAGCGCATTCCCTACGCGATCGAACGCTACAACAACGAGGTGCGCCGCCTGCATGGGGTGATGGACAAGCGCCTGGCGGCCAGCGCCTACCTGGGCGGGGACAGCTACAGCATCGCCGACATGGCCAGCTACCCCTGGATCGGCGCCTACGACACGCTGCCGGTGGACTTCGCCGCCTTCCCCCACCTGAAGCGCTGGCACGACGCCATCGCCGCGCGTCCGGCCACCCGGCGTGCCTTCGCGCTGCGTGCGCAGGTCAATCCCGATGCCGGCAAACCGCTGGGCGAGGAAGAACGCAGGCACCTGTTCGGCCCGCGTTGAGGCCGGGTCGCGGCGCGCGCGGGTCCAAGGTCATGCTGCCTTCCCGCGCCGGCTTGGTTAGGATGAGGCGTTCCCTGCCGCGTGCGCGCGGTGGGGAGTCGCCCAGACGCTGCCGGAACCCTCCATGCGCCACCTGTTTGCTTCGCTCGCCCTGATGCTCGCCACGACCTCGCTCGCTCACGCCGAAAAACTCACGCTGGAGGCCATCACCGGTCCGCTGCCGCTGTCCGGCCCGACCCTGATGAAGCCCAAAGTGGCCCCGGACGGGTCGCGCGTCAGCTTCCTGCGCGGCAAGGAGGCCGACCGCAACCAGCTGGACCTGTGGGCCTACGACATCGCCAGCGGACAGACCCGCCTGCTGGTGGATTCCAAGGTGGTGCTGCCCGGTGCCGAGACCCTGAGCGACGCCGAGAAGGCCCGCCGCGAGCGTCAGCGCATCGCCGCGATGACCGGCATTGTCGATTACCAGTGGTCGCCGGACGCGCGCACGCTGCTGTTCCCACTCGGCGGCGAACTCTACCTGTACGACCTGGGCAAGCAGGGCCAGGCCGCCGTGCGCCAGCTCACCCACGGCGAGGGCTTCGCCACCGACGCCAAGCTCTCACCCAAGGGCGGTTTCGTCAGCTTCGTGCGCGCGCGCAATCTGTGGGTGATCGACCTGGCCAGCGGCCGGCAGATCCAGCTCACCCGCGATGGCAGCGACACCATCGGCAATGGCGTGGCTGAGTTCGTCGCCGATGAAGAGATGGATCGCCACACCGGTTACTGGTGGGCGCCGGACGATTCGGCGATCGCCTTCGCACGCATCGACGAAAGCCCGGTGCCGGTGCAGAAGCGCTACGAGATGTATGCCGACCGTACCGAGATGATCGAGCAGCGCTACCCGGCCGCCGGCGACCACAATGTCACCGTGACGCTGGGCGTGATCGCACCGCAGGCCGGTGCCGCGCCGCGCTGGATCGACCTGGGGCGCAACCCGGACATCTACCTGGCCCGCGTGGACTGGCGCGATCCGCAGCGTCTCACCTTCCAGCGCCAGTCGCGCGACCAGAAGACCCTGGAGCTGATCCAGGCCGACCTGGCCTCCGGCCGCCAGCACACGCTGGTCACCGAAACCTCGCGCACCTGGGTACCGCTGCACAATGACCTGCGCTTCCTCAAGCAGGGCGGGTTCCTGTGGTCCTCTGAACGCAGTGGCTTTGAACACCTGTATCGCGTGTCCGAGGATGGCAGGACGGTCACCGCGCTGACCAGCGGCCCGTGGCCGGTCGATGAACTGCTGGCCGTGGACGAGGAGGCCGGCAAAGTCTATTTCCGTGCCGGCATCGACTCCGCCCGCGAGAGCCAGATCTATGCCGTGCCGCTGCAGGGCGGTGCACTGCAGCGCCTGTCGCAGGCTCCCGGCATGCACAGCGCCAGTTTCGCGCGCAACGCCAGCGTCTACGTGGACAGCTGGTCCAGCACCACCACACCGCCGCAGATCGCGCTGTTCCGCGCCAACGGCGAGAAAATCGCCACCCTGGTCGAGAACGACCTGTCCGATCCGGCCCATCCCTACGCGCGCTATCTGGATGCACAGCGCCCGGTCGAGTTCGGCACGCTCACCGCCGCCGACAACCGCACCGCGCTGCACTACAGCCTGATCAAGCCGACCGGCTTCGACCCGGCCAAGCGCTACCCGGTGGTGGTGTACGTGTACGGTGGACCGGCCAGCCAGACCGTCACCGACAGCTGGCCCGGGCGCGGCGACCACCTGTTCAACCAGTACCTGGCCCAGCAGGGCTATGTGGTGTTCTCGCTGGACAACCGCGGCACCCCGCGCCGCGGCCGTGATTTCGGCGGCGCGCTGTACGGCGTGCAGGGTACGGTGGAAGTGGACGATCAGCTGCGCGGCGCGGCCTGGCTGAAGCAGCAGCCCTGGGTGGACCCGGCGCGCATCGGTGTGCAGGGCTGGTCCAACGGCGGCTACATGACTCTGATGCTGCTGGCCAAGGCATCCGACACGTACGCCTGCGGCGTGGCGGGCGCACCGGTCACCGACTGGGGCCTGTACGACACCCACTACACCGAGCGTTACATGAACCTGCCCGGCAACAACGCCAAGGGTTACGAGGAGGCCCGCGTGCTGTCGCACATCGACGGCCTGCGCTCGCGCCTGCTGTTGATCCACGGCATGGCCGACGACAACGTGCTGTTCACCAACGCCACGGTCCTGATGAGCGCGCTGCAGAAGCGGGGCCAGCCGTTCGAGCTGATGACCTATCCGGGCGCCAAGCATGGGTTGTCGGGCAGCAACGCGCTGCACCGCTACCGCCTGGCCGAAGATTTCCTGGGGCGCTGCCTGGCGCCCTGATCGCGTTGCCCCGCCACCGGCTCGACAAGGAGTACGCCGATGACACCGTCGCCCCCGATTCCCCCCGCCATCTCACGACGCAGCTGGTGGGCGCGCCACTGGCGCTGGGCCATGCCCGCGCTGGTTCTGCTGGTGGCGCTGGGTGCCGTGCTGGCGATCGGGTTCGCACTGGACCGCTGGTCGCAGTGGAGCCGGGGCAGCGAGCCGTACGTGGAGGCGATGCGCCGCGCGCGCTGCAGCATCGAGCTGGTGCAGGTGCTGGGGGAGCCGATCGACGACGGCTACCTGCCGGTGGGCACGCTGCAGCAGGGCAGCGACGGCAGCGGCCGGGCCGACCTGGTGCTGAAGGTGCGCGGCCCCCAGGCGCACGGCGACCTGTTCCTGGCCGGGCGCCGCCAGCAGGCGCAGTGGGACTACCCGGTGATGTACGTGCTGACCGGCGACACCCACACCATCGACCTGACGGCGCTGGATGACGCCGAGGCGGTGACCCGCTGCGAGCTGGCCGACTGCCGGGCGCAGGGCGACTGCCCGCCCGCGCCGGCGCATCCGCCCTCGGTCCCGCGGCAGGCGCTGGAGGCCTGAGCGGCGCATGACCTCCGGCCGATTGCCGCCCGTGCCCTGAGTGCGTAGGGTCGCAGGCATCTCTTCGCTGGAGTTCCCGCATGAAGCCGCTCGTCCTTGCCGTTGCGCTGGCCCTCTCCGTTCCCGCCGCGTTGGCCGCGCCGCCGGCGCTGGCCGCCGCGCCGGCCGCCGGCAAGGCACCCGCCAGCCCGGCCTGGGTGGTCCGCAGCAACACGCTCGCGCAGATCCTGCTCGATGCCCAGGGCCCGTTCCAGCCCGAGGAGACCGGCTTCTTCGGCGTGCCGGGGTACGACGACAAGGTGGCCGACTTCGGTCCGGACAACGGCGCGCGCTACCGCGCGGCAATGGCCAAGGCGCGCGCCGAGCTGCAGGGCAAGCTGGCCACCGAACGCGATCCCAACGTGCGCCAGGACCTGGCGATCATGATCGCCGCGGCCACCCAGAACATCGAAGGCAGCGAACTCAACGAGAAATATCTGCTGCCGTGGACGGACACGCCGCAGACGGTGTTCAGCGGCCTCAACCTCCTGCTGTCCGATCAGGTTCCCGCCGAGCGCCGCGCCAAGGCGCTGGACCGCCTGAAGCGCTACGCCGGCCTGGTGCCGGGCAGCCAGCCGGTCACCACGCTGTCGCGGCAGCGCTATGAAGAGCGCCTGGCCGACACGTCCCTGCTGCAGCCGACGAAGATCGAGGTCGAGCAGTCGCTGGCCAACGTGGACACCTACATCAGCGGCATCGAGCAGCTGTTCGGCAAGTACAACGTGGCGGGTGCCGATGAGGCGTTGAAGACCATCGCCACGCAGCTGCGCGAGTACCGCGACTGGACCCGCAGCGAGGTGCTGCCCAAGGCCCGCACGGATACCCGCCTGCCGGCGCCGTTGTACGCCTTCCAGCTCAAGCGCGTGGGCATCGACATCGCGCCGGCGCTGCTGGTGCAGCGCGCGCAGCTGGAGTTCATGGAAACCCGTTCGGCGATGCGCCAGCTGGCGCCGCTGGTGGTGCAGGCCAAGGGCCTGAAGGTGACCGACCCGACCGACCCGGTCGCGGTGGTGCGCGCGCTGAAGGGCGACAAGATCGCCGATGACCAGCTGGAGCACCATTACCGTGGCGTGATCGATGCCATCGACCCGATCATCCGCCGCGAGAAGATTGTCGATGTGCCGCAGCGGCCGATGCAGATGCGGCTGGGGTCGGCGGCCGAGAGCGCCGCTTCGCCGGCGCCGCACTTCCTGCCCGCACCGCTGGTCGGCAACACCGGTCAGCAGGGCACCTTCGTGCTGCCGCTGGGCAATCCCGCCGCCGGCGACAAGGCGGCGCAGTACGACGACTTCAACTTCGGCTCGGCCGCATGGACGCTGAGCGCGCATGAAGGCCGCCCGGGCCACGAACTGCAGTTCACCGCGATGGTCGAGCGCGGCATTTCGCTGGCGCGCACCATGTTCGCGTTCAACTCGGTCAACGTCGAAGGCTGGGCGCTGTATGCCGAAGCGGAGATGGTGCCGTATGAACCGCTGGACGGGCAGCTGATCGCCCTGCAGTTCCGCCTGCTGCGCGCCGCACGCGCGATGCTCGATCCGATGCTCAACCTGGGGCTCACCGATCGCGCCAACGCCGAACGCGTGTTGATCGACGAGGTGGGGCTGTCCAAGGCGATGGCCACCCAGGAACTGGACCGCTACACCGTGCGCGCGCCCGGCCAGGCCGGCAGCTATTTCTACGGTTACACACGGATCCTGGAGCTGCGCATGCAGACCGAGCTGGCGCTGGGCAACCGCTTCGACCGGCTGGCGTTCAACAACTTCCTGCTCGACCAGGGCCTGCTGCCGCCGGACCAGCTCACCGACGCGGTCAATGAGGTGTTCGTGCCCAAGCACCGCCAATGACCCTGCGGGTGACGCCGGCCGCTGGCCGGCATCCCCGGGGGCGCATCACTTCTGCGGTGTGATCGTCTGCGCCGGCAGGCGGGCCGCCGGCGGCGGATTGGGTACCCAGATGGCCACGCCGGCCGCGCGCTTCTGCGTGGTCGGAATGCCGATACCCACGCCGCCGCCCACGTGCGAGCCGTAGCTGCCCGCACCCACGGACATGCCTACCGGCGAGCCGCTGGAGCCCACGCCCATCAGGATCACGCCGTTGGCGCCGAGCGCGGCCGCTTCGCGCTTGAGTCGCATCACGGCCGCGTCGGTCTGGCCCTGCGTACCGAAACCGACCGCGCTGGACGACTCCAGCTGGGCGATCTCGACCGACCCGGCCGGTGGCGTCGAATAGATCTGCACGGTGGCCGGGTCGACCGGCGCGCGCGCCTGGCCCAGCATCACCTTGGAGGTACTGGCGCAGCCGGCCACGGACAGCAGCAGGCCCAGCAGTGCGATGGATCGGATGTTCATGGCATCACCCCTGATGGTATGGGCCGGTCGGCCTGTGGCGCGATCATCCGGGCTGGCAACTGAATCGGTGCCAACCTCGTGACCCGCACGCTAGCACCGTCGGGGTGACGCCGTCGCAACGGTTCCCTGGTCGGTGCGGCCCACGCGCGCGCAGGCCGGGCTTTAGGCTATGGTGGGCCAGGCAACCATCACAAGGAATCGCGGCATGGGATTGATCAGTCTGTTGTGGGGCATCCTGGCGCTGCTGTGGATGATCCTGGCGCTGATTCCGCTGTTGGGCTGGGGCAACTGGTTCCTGATTCCCTTCGCCGCGGTGGGGGCGATCATCGCCGCCATCGGCATCCTGTTCACGCATCCAAGCAAGCGCGGCCGGGCCTGGGCCGGGCTGGTCCTGAACGGCATCGTGGTGGTGGTGGCGATCCTGCGGCTGGGGCTGGGCGGCGGCATCGTCTGAGCCGGGTCCGCGTCGCCTGCGGCGGTGCGACAGACGGTCGCACCGTCATGGGCCCCGGCGCGCATCGGCGTAGAATGCCCGCTGCCGCCCTGGCTGCTGCCGGCGGCGCTACGCCCGTCCGGGCGCTTTTCCTGCACCGATGATCATTCGCCCTCGTCCCCACGGCTGGCAACTGCTGTACATCCTGCGCGGCTCCATCGTTCCGGCGGTGGCGCCCAAGGTGCTGACCATCCTGTTGCTGGCGGTGGCCGCGGCCACCCTGGCCGAGGTGTGGCATCCGCCGGGCATCGAACGCGTCTCGGTGGCCCCGTTCACCCTGCTTGGCCTGGTGCTGTCGATCTTCCTCAGCTTCCGCAACAACGCCTGTTTCGAGCGGTGGTGGGAAGGGCGCAAGCTGTGGGGCCAGCTGGTCTATGAATCGCGCAGCCTGGCGCGACTGTGCACCGCGCTGCTGGCCGACGACGCGCCGCGCCGCGATCGCATCTGCCGCCTGGGCATTGGTTTCGCACACGCCCTGGCCGCCAGACTGCGCGGGCGCGATGTCGCGTTGGCCGCGTTGCCTTGGGTAGCCGAGGCCGACCAGACGCGTTTCGGCGAGCGCCTGAACGTCCCCGATCAACTGCTGGCGATGATCGCCGCCGACCTGGCCGAGCCGCTGCGTGCCGGCCGTCTGGACCCGATCCTCTACGCCCGCTTCGAGACCCGCCTGCACGCGATGTCGAGCGTCCAGGCCGGTTGTGAGCGCATTCTGTCCACGCCGCTGCCATTCGCCTACACGTTGCTGCTGCATCGCTGCGCGTGGATGTTCTGCGTGCTGCTGCCCTTCGGCCTGGCCAGTTCGCTGGGCTGGGCCACGCCGGTGGTGTCGGCGGTGCTGGCCTATGCCTTCTTCGGTCTGGATCAGCTCGGCGAGGAGATGGAAGAGCCGTTCGGGCTGGAGCCCAACGACCTGCCACTGGATGCGCTGGTGCGCACCATTGAAATCGACCTGCTCGACAGCCTCGGGGTGCAGCCGCTGCCCGAGCCGCTGCAACCGCGGCAGTACCTGCTGCAGTAACCCCGCATTCCGCCCCCGGAGCACTTCATGGCCCACCCCGACTATCGCCCCCGCCGCATGCGTCACGACGAATTCTCGCGCCGGCTGATGCGCGAGAACACGCTGACCACCGACGACCTGATCTACCCGGTGTTCGTGCACGAACTGGATGGCCGCGCGCCGGTGGCCTCGATGCCGGGCGTGGAGCGTCTGTCCATCGACGAACTGCTCAAGGTCGCCGAAGAGGCGCTGGAACTGGGCATTCCGGTGATCGATCTGTTCCCGGTGATCGACCCGGCCGGCAAGTCGCTGGATGCGGCCGCCGCGTGGGACGACAACGGCCTGGCCCAGCGCGCCATCCGTGCACTGAAATCGCGCTTCCCGGAGCTGGGCGTGATGACCGACATCGCGCTGGACCCGTACACCACCCACGGCCAGGACGGCATCATCGACGGCAACGGCTACGTGCTCAACGACATCACCGTTGAGGCGCTGGTCAGGCAGTCGCTGTCGCATGCGGCCGCTGGCGTGGACATCGTGTCTCCGTCGGACATGATGGACGGCCGCATCGGCGCCATCCGCCGCGCGCTGGATGCCGACAATCATGTCAACGTGCGCATCATGGCCTACTCGGCCAAATACGCCTCGGCGTTCTATGGCCCGTTCCGTGATGCGGTGGGCAGCTCGGCCAGCCTCGGCAAGGCCGACAAGAAGACCTACCAGATGGACCCCGCCAACGGCGACGAGGCGATGCGCGAGATCGCGCTGGACCTGGAGGAGGGGGCGGACATGGTGATGGTCAAGCCGGGCATGCCGTACCTGGATCTGGTGCGCCGGGTGAAGCAGCAGTTCGGCGTGCCGACCTTCGCTTACCAGGTCAGTGGCGAGTACGCGATGATGAAGGCCGCCTTCGCCAACGGCTGGCTGGACGAGCGCGCCTGCGTGCTCGAATCGCTGATCGGCTTCAAGCGGGCCGGCGCCGATGGCGTGCTGACCTATTTCGCCCCGCAGGTGGCGCGTTGGCTGCGCGAACGCTGACAATACGCGTCGACACGCGAACAGGACGACGATGATGCAGACGATGGGGTGGGTGCAGTGGATCACCTGGGGCACGGGCGTACTCGCCTTCGCGGTGGTGATCGGCCTGGTGATCGGCGGCGTGCGTCGAGCCGCCCGACGGGCGCCCGAGCAGCCATCGGCCGCCGCGCGCGTGGCCCGCGAAGCGCAGCTTTCACCGGCCCTGCAGGCACGACTGGCCGCGTTGAACCAGCGCAAGGACAACGGCGAGATCAGTGAAGCCGAGTACGAACGGCTGCGTGCAGACCTGTTGCAGCAGCCATAGCGGCAGCGTGGGCCGGCCGCAGGTCGGCTGCTCCGCCCCTCACCGGCACCCGGCTACCGACGGTGTCCGGATCCGATACAGATCCACTCCGCCCGCCCGGGGCGCCCGCGCCTGACCCGCCAGCACCAGCTCGGATGGCTTGGACGCATCCACCACCGGCGCGCCGGTCTGGCCCTCGGCGGTGTTGAACGACAGCGTCAGCGGCACCGCGGCCTGGCGGTGATCGCAGCCCACCAGCCACACCTGCGACTGGCCGTCGGCCACGCGGGTGATGGCCAGCGCACCGTCGTTGCCCAGCCATTCGCCACCCAGTTCGTCGGCTGGGCCATTGAGCGGGGCTGGCAACGCGGTCACCGCAGCGAAACCGTTGCCCTGCACCGCCGCCTGGAACAGATCCAACCCGCCGCGGGTGCCGGCGCCATCGCGCGCGAACAACAGGGCCTGCCCATCCGGGCGCAGTGCCGGGCGACGCTCGTTGGCCCGGGTGTTGATCGTGACCGGCAGCGCCATCACCGGCCCGAAACCGCCGTTGGCCTGTACCGCCACGGTGTACAGATCGACGCCGCCGCGCCCGCCGGGCCGGTTGGAGGCGAAGTACAGCCAGCGCCCGTCGTGGCTGAAGTAGGGATCGATTTCATCGCTGCCGGTGTTGAGCGCCAGCGGGGTGGGGTCCTGCCAGCGCCCGTCGCGCAGCACGGCCTGCCAGAGGTCCCAGCCCCCGGCGCCGCCGCTGCGGTCCGACGCCCATACGATGCGCTGCCCGTCCGGCGCGACGGTGGCCTGGGCCTCGTTGGCCTTGGTCGAAACCACGCCCATGCCTTCGATGCCGAACTCGGAAAGCGCCATCGCACCCGGTACGAAGAGTAAACTCAGGCTCAGCGCGAGCAGTGACAGGGGAGTGCGCATCGTCGCTTCCGTTGGGGTTTGCGTTCCAATCCAGGCCCGGAGTTTAAGACACCCATGACCGCCCGTTACGCCGTATTCGGCCAGCCCATCGCCCATTCGCAGTCGCCGCACATCCATGCCGCCTTCGCGCGCCAGGAAGGCATCGCGCTGGACTACCGCGCCATCGAGGCGTCGCCGGCCGGGTTCACCGCCGCGCTGGAGGCATTCGCCGCCGATGGCGGTGTGGGCGCCAACATCACCGCTCCGCTCAAGGAAGCGGCGTTCGCGCTGTGCCAGACCTTCACCTCGCGGGCCAAGCTGGCCGGCTCGGTCAACACGCTGCTGCGCAAGGGCGATTACTGGCACGGCGACACCACCGACGGCGTCGGCCTGGTCCGCGACCTCACCGAACGCCATGAGCTGGACCTGCGCGGCCGCCGCGTGCTGCTGCTCGGTGCCGGCGGCTCGGCGCGCAGCGTGGCGCCGGCCCTGCTCGATGCCGGCATCCGCGAGCTGGTGGTGGTGAACCGCACCACCGAGCGCGCCGACGCGCTGGTCGATGCCATCGGCGAACCGGGGCGCGCGCTGAGCCGCTACTGGGACGACCTGCGCGACCTGGGCGACTTCGAGCTGATCGTCAACGCCACCTCGGCCGGCCGCGACCGCGAGGCGAAGTTCGAGCTGCCGCTGTCGCTGGTCAACAGCATGACCACCGCGGTTGACCTCAATTACGGCGACGCGGCCATCGCCTTCCTGGCCTGGGCGCGTGCGGCGCAGTGCCGCAACACCGTCGATGGCCTGGGCATGCTGGTGGAGCAGGCCGCGGCCAGCTTCCAGCAGTGGCACGAGGTGCGCCCGCAGACCGACGCCGTGTATGCCGAGCTGCGCACCACGCTGGCGCCGCTGGCCGGGCAGGACTGACCGGACATGGATACCGGGATGTTGATGACGATGCTGAGTCTGGTGGGCGTACGCCTGCCGATCCTGATCGCGCTGGGCGTGGCCCTGGTGTGGGTGGTGGACAGCCCGCGCGGCGCGGTCCGCACCGCGGCGCTGTCCGGGCTGGGCATCCTGGCGGCCACCTGCATCCTCGGCATGGTGGTGTCGCTGCTGCCGGTGTGGTGGATACAGCAGAACCAATACGAGAACCTGCAGTCGCGCAGCCTGTGGCTGGGCGTCGCCCACTTCGGCCTGTCGCTGGCCGAGGCATTCGGCCTGGTGCTGGTGGTCTGGGCGATGACCCGCGCCCTGCGCCAGCGCGGCACGGCCGGCTGACCCTGCGTGCGTGGCGCCGCCGGCTGTGCCGGCGTGCGCCGCGTCGCGGAACTGAACCAATGCCGGCCACGGCCATGCCCTGGGCATGAGAAAATACCGGCCGTGATTCAGGCAGGACCCTCCCGGCGTGACCGAAAAAGTTGAAGCCCCGCGCGCGCTGAACGACGAGCTCAAAACCGTCATCCGCGATGCCTACGCCAAGCTGCAGGCCAATACCCCCGGCTTCAGCACCCGGCGTTCGCAGAGCCAGATGATCGGCGTGGTCTCGCGTGCGCTGTCGCACAGCGGCGGCGTTGGCGTGGTCGAAGCGCCCACCGGCGTGGGCAAGTCGCTGGGCTACCTGACCGCCGGCGTGCCGATCGCACTGGCCACGAAGAAGAAGCTGGTGATCAGCACCGGCACCGTGGCGCTGCAGTCGCAGCTGTTCGAGCGCGACATTCCCAATTTCCTCAAGGCCACCGGCATTGAAGCCACCGTGGCGCTGGCCAAGGGACGCACCCGCTACCTGTGCACGCGCAACGCCGCTGAGGCGCATGGCGATGGCGCGCAGGAAGGCATGTTCGAGGACGAGCAGCCGCTGTTCGATCGCCCGCTGGCACCGATCGAGATGGATCTGGCGCAGTCGCTGAGCAAGGCCTTCCTCGAAGGTCGCTGGAACGGTGACCTGGACAACGCGCCGGAAACGATCAGCAACACCCTGCGCTCGCGCATCACCACGCCGGCGTCGGGCTGTGCCGGGCGCAAGTGCGCGTACTCGGCGCAGTGCGCGGTGCTGCGCTCGCGCAACACGGTGCGTGAGGCGCAGATCGTGGTCACCAATCACGCGCTGCTGCTGTCGGCGCTGTCGATCGGCGACAGCGACAACGGCCAGCCGCTGATCGCCCCGCCCGGCGACATGCTGCTGGTGCTCGACGAAGGCCATCACATCGGCAATGTCGCCATCGATCAGGGCGCGGCCAGCCTGGCGATGGACGAGATGGCCAAGCGCACCGGCCGGCTGCAGATCGTGATCGCGGCGGCCTACCGCGCCGTGGACAAGGACAAGCTGGGCAATCTGCTGCCCAACGAAGCGATCGAGGTGGCGGCGCGCGTCAGCAAGCAGCTCAAGGCCTTCCGCGATGTGGTCGGACGCAGCTGGCAACCTGATCCGTCGGCGCAGGAGCCGATGTGGCGTGCCCCGAACGGACGCCTGCCGGACATCTGGATGGCCGACATCGAGGCGCTCGCCGACGACACCCGCGCGCTGTTCAACTGGGCCCATGCCGCGCATGCGCAGGTGGCCAAGGGCAAGCCAGAGGATGCCGCGCGCGAGCGCCTGCAGCGCACGCTGGGCATGGCGTTGGAAATGATCGAGCAGCAGCACAACCTGTGGGCGGCCTGGCGCCGCGAGGACAAGGACGGCCAGCCACCGACCGCACGCTGGGTCACGCTGTCGCGCGACGGCGACCTGATCCTGCACGGCTCGCCGGTGTCGGCGGCCAACGTACTGCGCAAGCTGCTGTGGGACGAGGTGGATTCGGTGGTGATGACCTCCGCTACCCTCACCGGCGGTGGCGACTTCCAGGCGCTGGCGATCGACAACGGCATCCCCGCCGAGGCGGAGATGGTGTCGCTGGCCTCGCCATTCGACCTGCCCAACCAGGCCGAGCTGATCGTGCCGGCATTCCCGGTGACGCCCGACGACCGCGAGCGCCACCCCAAAGAGGTGGCCAAATACCTGGTCAGCGAACTGGATTGGGGCAAGGGCAGCATCGTGCTGTTCACCTCGCGCTGGAAGATGGAGAAGGTCGCCGAGCTGATGCCGGCCGCCGAGCGCAAGCGGGTGCTGGTGCAGGGCGAAAGCGCCAAGCAGAAGATGATCGATGAGCACCTGCGGCGCACGGCGGCGGGCGAGGGTTCGGTGCTGTTCGGCCTGAACTCGTTCGGCGAAGGCCTGGATCTGCCCGGCGAGGCGTGCACCACCGTGGTGATCACCCAGGTACCGTTCGCGGTGCCGACCGACCCGCAGACCTCCACGCTCGGCGAGTGGTTCGAAAGCCGCGGCCTGAACGCCTTCAACCTGATCGCCATCCCCCACGCGCTGCGCACGTTGACCCAGTTCGCCGGCCGCCTGATCCGTACCTCGACCGACACCGGCCGCGTGATCATCCTCGACTCGCGGCTGCTGACCCGTCGATACGGCAAGCGCATCATCGACGCGCTGCCGCCGTTCAAGCGGGTGATCGGGTAACACGCGGCGCTTCGCGCGCACCGGTCCGGCGGCGCAGGCAAGGCGGCGAGCGTCGCGCGGGCGGGGGTCAGGGCCGGGCGGACCTTCTCGACGCAGCCGGGCTCAGTCCTCCAGCTTCGCCAGATCCCGCACCGCGCCCTTGTCGGCACTGGTGGCCAGCAGCGCATACGCCTTCAGCGCGCCGGTGACCTTGCGCGGGCGCGCCTCGCGCGGTTTCCAGCCCAGCGCGTCCTGTTCGGCGCGGCGTGCCGCCAGCGTGGCGTCATCCACCCGCAGATCGATGCGCCGTGCGGGGATGTCGATGCGGATGCGGTCGCCGTCGCGGACCAGGCCGATGGTGCCGCCCGAGGCTGCTTCCGGTGAGGCATGCCCGATGGACAGGCCCGAGGTGCCGCCGGAGAAGCGGCCGTCGGTGAGCAGGGCGCACTGCTTGCCCAGCCCCTTGGATTTCAGGTAGCTGGTCGGGTACAGCATCTCCTGCATGCCCGGGCCACCGCGTGGGCCTTCGTAGCGGATCACCACCACGTCGCCGGCCATCACTTCATCGGCGAGGATGCCGCGCACGGCGTCGTCCTGGCTTTCGAACACGCGCGCGTTGCCTTCGAACACGTGGATGGATTCATCCACGCCGGCGGTCTTCACCACGCAGCCATCCACGGCCAGGTTGCCGCGCAGCACCGCCAGCCCGCCTTCGGTGGAGTAGGCATTGGCGACATCGCGGATGCAGCCTTCGGCACGGTCCACGTCCAGTGTCGGCCAGCGCGTGGCCTGGCTGAAGGCGACCTGGGTCGGGATGCCGGCGGGACCGGCGCGGAAGAAGTCGTGGACCGTCGCATCGTCGCTCACGGCGACATCCCAGCGTGCGATCGCCTCGGCCAGCGTGCGGCTGTGTACGGTGGGTACGTCGGTATGCAGCAGTCCGCCGCGGGCGAGTTCGCCGAGGATGCCGTACACGCCGCCGGCGCGATGCACGTCTTCCATGTGGTACTTCGGCGTGTTCGGCGCGACCTTGCACAGCTGCGGCACGCGCCGCGACAGCGCATCGATGGCATGCAGATCGAAGTCCACCTCCGCCTCCTGCGCTGCGGCCAGCAGATGCAGGATGGTGTTGGTCGAGCCGCCCATCGCGATGTCCAGCGTCATCGCGTTCTCGAACGCGGCACGCGTGGCGATGCCGCGCGGCAGCGCGCGCGCATCCTCGCCGCCGTACCAGCGGTGGCACAGTTCCACGATCAGGCGCCCGGCGCGGCGGAACAGCTGCTCGCGGTCGGCATGCGTGGCCAGGGTCGAGCCGTTGCCCGGCAGCGACAGGCCCAGCGCTTCGGTCAGGCAGTTCATCGAGTTGGCGGTGAACATGCCCGAGCACGAGCCGCAGGTGGGGCAGGCGCTGCGCTCGTACTCGGCCACCTTCTCGTCGCTGGCGCTTTCATCGGCTGCGATCACCATCGCATCCACCAGGTCCAGCTTGTGCTCGGACAGCCGCGTCTTGCCGGCTTCCATCGGCCCGCCGGAGACGAACACCACCGGGATGTCCAGGCGCAGCGCGGCCATCAGCATGCCGGGGGTGATCTTGTCGCAGTTGGAGATGCACACCAGCGCATCGGCGCAGTGCGCGTTGACCATGTACTCCACCGAGTCGGCGATGATCTCGCGGCTGGGCAGCGAGTACAGCATGCCGTCGTGGCCCATCGCGATGCCATCGTCCACCGCGATCGTATTGAACTCCTTGGCCACGCCGCCTACCTGCTCGATCTCGCGCGCCACCAGCTGGCCGAGATCCTTCAGGTGGACGTGCCCGGGCACGAACTGGGTGAACGAGTTGGCGATGGCGATGATCGGCTTGTGGAAGTCGCCATCGGTCATGCCGGTGGCGCGCCACAGGGCGCGGGCCCCGGCCATGTTGCGGCCGGCGGTGGACGTGCGGGAGCGGTATTCAGGCATGGGGCTGGCAGTATCTGGCGGGCGGTGGGGGCGCGTTTCGCCTCGATTCTGCCCAAAAATTGCGGTTGCGTTTGCAACCACCTGCCCCCGGCAGGCGACCGCTCCGATAGGCTGCATCCTGAAATGCCGTTCATCTTTTCGGCTTTGCCGATTTCGGTTGTTCGCGGCGATGAGGCATCATGGAGCGGATAACCGCACGAGGGGGCATGACGCCATGAAACGTTCCAGGACCACCGCGCTGCTGCTGATGAGCGCCGCGCCGCTGCTGTTCACCGCCTGCCAGAAGGACGAGGCCGTCCAGGTGCAGGAAGGGTTGTACACCTCGGTGCAGGCCTGCACCGACGCCACCGGCGACCCGTCCAGCTGCCGCGCGGCTTTTGCCGAGGCACAGAAGCAGTCGGCCGACGCCGCGCCGAAGTACGCCTCGCGCGAGGCCTGCGAGGCCGACTACAACGCCGAGCAGTGCGTGGAACAGAAGACCTCGACCGGCCACTCGTTCGTCGGCCCGATGATGATGGGCTTCTTCATGTCGCAGATGCTCAGCAACCGCGGCGCCGGTCTGGCGCAGCAGCCCTCGGCGGCCCCGGCCTACCAGGACAAGGCCAAGGGCTGGGCGCGTCCGGCCCCGGGCGGCAGCGGCGGGCTGAATACCGCCAGCGGCATCGGTGCCGGCAAGGCGGGCCTGGCCCCGGTCAGCGCCACCCCGAACCGCGCGGTGACCGCCAGCCGTGGCGGCTTCGGCAGCACCAGCAGCAACCGCAGCAGCGTCGGCGGCTGATCGATGCAGCGCGTCCGTATTGCCGAGCGCAGCCAATGGCGCGCCCGGGCCGAGGAGTCGGGGTTCGCCTTCCACACCATCGATGGCCTGCCGTACTGGGATGAGAGCGCGTACTACGCCTTCACCCTGCGCCAGATCGAGCAGGACATCGAAGACCCCAGCGCCGAGCTGCATGCGATGGCGATGGACCTGGTCGAGGACGTGGTGGGCAGCCAGCAGTTGATGGAACAGCTGGCGATCCCGCCGGCGTTCCGCGACTGGATCGCCGACAGCTGGCGTCGGCGCGAGCCGCACCTGTACGGTCGGCTCGACTTCGCGTACGACGGCACCGGTCCGGCCAAGCTCTACGAGCTCAATTACGACACCCCGACCTCGCTGTTCGAGGCGTCGTTCTTCCAGTGGCAATGGCTGGAAGACCAGCGCAACCAGAACCGTCTGCCGCCGCACGCCGATCAGTTCAACGCCATCCACGAGGCGCTGGTCGAGCGCTTCGCCGCGCTGTCGGCGCAGCTGCCGCCGCCGCTGTACTTCAGTGCCGTGGGTGCCTCGGTCGAAGACCAGGGCACGGTGGCCTACCTGCGCGACTGTGCGGCCCAGGCCGGGCTGCGTGGCGAGTCCATCGCGATCGAGGACATCGGCCTGTCCGAGGACGGCCGCTTCACCGCGCTGGACGACACGGTGATCGGCAGCCTGTTCAAGCTGTACCCGCTGGAAGACCTGATGACCGAATCGTTCGGCCAGGCGCTGCCCGGCTCGGGCGTGCAGCTGCTGGAACCGGCGTGGAAGGCGATCCTCAGCAACAAGGGCGTGCTGCCGTTGCTGTGGGAGCGCCATCGCGGCCACCCCAACCTGCTGGCCGCCGACTTCGACGACGGCAGCGCACTGCCGGCCGGCTGGGTGCGCAAGCCGCTGTTCTCGCGCGAAGGCGCCAACGTGGCCATGCACCTGGCCGATGGCAGCTGGCAGGAAAGCGAAGGCCCGTACACCGGCCCGGCGATCCGCCAGGCCGCCCATCCGCTTACTGCGTTCGAGGGTGGCTATCCGCTGGTTGGCAGCTGGATCGTGGGCGACCAGGCCTGTGGCATGGGCATCCGCGAAGACAACAGCCGCATCACCCGCGACAGCGCCCGCTTCGTCCCGCACGCGATCATCGACGAAGCGCCAACCCGCATCTTCGTCTGATGGCGGTGGCGCGCAACCGCAGCCTGCGCCCCGGGCCAGTGGCGGGGCGCCACCTGGACGACGGGCATGGCTTGTGGCGCTACGCCGACCGCATCGCCGTGCGCTGCCACCGGTGTGCCGCGCCCGGCTGGGTGGTCAGGGGATCCAGGACGGCCGGCTTCCGCTGCCTGTCCTGCAGTCTGGTGCTCGAAGAAGGAAACGCCTGCGGCTGCGGCTGCTGTGGCGCCGGGACGTGGGTGGGGCCGGTGCGCTACAGCGGGCGGCGGCCCTGCGGCTACTGCGGGCACCAATGGCTGCACGCGCAGGCGCATCGCGCGGTGGCCTCCCCGCCCCTGCAGGCGCTTCCGGTTGCCTGCGCCCAATGCGGGCGCAGCAGCGATGTCAGTGTGAGCGTGCAGCCGGTGCGCGATGCCGAATCGAATGACCCGTACTTCGGCATGCCGCTGCTGCTGGTCGAGCGCACCCGCGCCGGGCTGCTCTGGGCCTACAACCAGGCGCATCTGCAGGCGTTGCACGATTATGCCGGTGCCATGCTGCGCGAGCGCGCCGGTGTCACCAATGGCTCGATGTTCTCGCGCCTGCCGCACTGGATGAAGCTGGCCCGCAACCGCGCGCTGCTGCAGAAAGCCACCGCGCGCCTGATCGCCAAGGCCAACGCCATCCGCTAGGTACCGACCGCCCTAGAGCAACCCGTCGCGCTTGACCGCCAGATACCGCTCCACCAGTGCGCCAGGCAGCGCATCCGCAGTCACATCCAGCACCATCACCCGATGGCTGCGCAGCGCCTCATGCGCTTCATTGCGCTGTTGCAGGTAGCGCGCGATGGCGCCGGCCCGGATGGCGTCCTCCATGCTCTCCACCGGCTCGGCGAGCGCATCATCCAGTTCCCGCTCGCGCAGGCTGGCCACGCACACCAGGTGCTGGCGCTGCAGCAGGCGCACGGCCGCCAGCAGGTCTTCGATGTCTTCATCGCGCACGTTGGTGACCAGCATCACCAGCGAGCGGCGGCGCTGGCGCAGGCTCAGCTCGGTGGCCGCGGCCAGATAGTCGGTCGCTACCGGGCGTGCCTGCAGGTCGTGGCTGGCGCGCAGCAGCGTATCGATCGCGCCCATGCCGCGTTGCGGCGCGACCCAGCGCTGGTCGCCGCCGCTGGCGAGCAGCCCTACGCCGTCGCCCTGGCGCAGCGCCAGGTAGGACACCACCAGCGCCGCGTTGAGGACATGATCGAAGTGCGACAGACCGCCCTCGCTGGCCATCATGCGACGACCGGTATCGATCATCAGCACCATCTGCTGGTTCTTCTCGTCCTGGTACTCGCGCGAGATCAGCTTGCGCGCGCGCGAAGTCGCCTTCCAGTCGATCTGCCGCAGGCTGTCGCCGACGCGGTACTCGCGCATCTGGTGGAAATCGGTGCCTTCACCACGGCGGCGCTTCAGGTGCGCCCCGACCAGTCGCGAGGCCTGTTCGGCGCTGAACAGCGCGAAGCGGGTCAACGGCACAAAGTTGGGGTACACCCTCACCGCCAGCGTTGACGGCAGGGTGCGCCGTTGCCGCCACAGACGCCACGGCGCGTGCACGCGCAGGTGTACGCCGTCGAACAGGAAGCGGCCGCGCGCCGTCGGGGTCAGCGTGTAGTCCACGCTGCTGGCCACCATCGGCTTGAGCGACAACGCGCGCGGCAGGCCCTTCACGGCCCACGCGCCAGGAACCAGATCGAACACGTCCACGCGCTGGCGCAGGCTCGATTCCAGCCGCAGCGTGACGCTGCGGTCCACGTTCAGCGCCAGCGCTTCGGGCAGTGCGCGCTGCACGCTCGGAGAGGGCTGCCGCCACAGGCGCACCAGGTCGATCAGCGCGAGCCCGGCGATGCCGGCAGCGAGCATCCACCAGACGCGCACGGGCCACAGCCCGAACGCGACCGGCAGCCCGCACAGGCCCCAGCCGCACAGCAGTGCCAGCAGCGGCGGGGCCGGCCTCATTTGCGCGGCGCTTCCACCTTGGCCAGCAGCGCGCCCAGCGCGTCGTCGGCGGACTGGCCTTCGATCTGCAGTTCGGGGGCCAGCGCGATGCGGTGGCGCAGGGCGGGCTTGGTGATGTCGCGGACATCATCGGGGGTGACGAAATCGCGACCGGACAGCACTGCCTGTGCACGCGCGGCACGCACCAGCGCGATGCTGCCGCGCGGGCCTGCACCCAGCGCGATGCCCGGCCATTGGCGCGTGGCGGCAACGATGCGCACCGCATAGTCGATCACTTCGGGGTCCACGGTGATCGCTGCGGTGGCCCGCTGCAGTTCCACCACATCGGCCGCGCCGAGCACGCGCGGCACCTGCGACAGATCGAAGTCGCCAGCGCTGCGGCCGGTGGTGATCGCATCGACCATGCGCTTCTCGTCTTCCAGCGCCGGGTAGTCGATGATCACCTTGAGCAGAAAGCGGTCCAGCTGCGCCTCGGGCAGGGGATAGGTGCCCTCCTGCTCCACCGGGTTCTGCGTGGCCAGGGCCAGGAACGGCGGCGACAGCGTGAACGCCTTGCCCTCGATGGTGACCTGGCCTTCCTGCATCACTTCCAGCAGGGCCGACTGGGTCTTTGCCGGCGCGCGGTTGATTTCATCGGCCAGCAGCAGGTTGGTGAACACCGGGCCGCGGCGGATCTTGAAGCTTTCGGTCTTCGGGTCGTACACCGCATGGCCGCTGACGTCGCTGGGCATCAGGTCCGGGGTGAACTGCACGCGTCCGTAATCCAGCTCCAGTGCCTGGGCCAGCGCGCGTACCAGCAGGGTCTTGCCCAGGCCCGGTACGCCTTCGATCAGCACGTGGCCGCCGGCCAGCAACGCGATCAGGATCTGGTCGAGCACGTCGGACTGGCCGATGAACGCGCGGCCGACCGCCTCGCGCACGGCGTCGACGCGGTCGATCAGCGACGTGCCGGACACGGAGGCAGGTGAGGCATCGAGAGACGGTGGCGTGGAAGCGATGGGATCGGTCATAGCAGGTTTCTCATCTGGATCAGCAGGCGGATGCGGTCGCGCAGGCCGGCGACGTCGTGGGCAGCGGGCGGCTGCAGGGCAATGCGGACGCGGTCGTGCGACCACTGCAGCAGGGTGGCGATGGCGTGGATCCGGGCGTCGCCCCCCAGCGCCGCGGCGGTCGGTGCACGTCGGCGCAGGCGGTTGAGGAAGGCCTGCCGCACGGCGTCGTACAGCAGCGGTGCCTTGCCGTAGCGGAGCAGGTGCTCGCCGCTGGCGCGGACATGTTCGAGCAGCGAGCGGCGTTCGACTGCAGGCGAGGGCAGCAGGCTGCCCATGCGTTGCGCGCGCAGCCACAGCCAGCCCAGCAGCGCCAGCAGCAACGGCACCCACACCGGCCAGCCATCATGGAACACGCGCTGCCACAGCGAGGGCGGGCGCGTGCCATATACCAGCCATACCGTGCCCTTGCCGTAGTTGGGCGCGAGCACGTAGCGGGCAAGATCGCGATGGGCCTTGTCGTGGAGGCCGTCCACGCCCGGTGCCGCGCTGTTCTTCATGAAGTTCAGGTCGGCGAGCACATCCACGGTGCCGGCGGCACGGTGCAGCCGGACGAACACGTGGCCGTGCTCCTCATCGCGCCACGCCTGTGCCACCCGGATGTCGGTCGGTGGATCGACGTCGAAGCGGCGGCTGTCGCAGAACTCGACGTGGTTGACATCGTCGGCCACATGGAATGGCGCGCACGCGTTGCGTCGCGACGTCCCGTCGACGCCGAGCATATCCAGCAGCGGGCCATTGTCCGCTGTGTCGTCCGCCGCGTCGTCGGCGGTGAGCGGGGTCGTGCGGACGATCAGGTGACCGCCGCGCTCCACCCAGTCCAGCAGCGCGCGCGCCGTGGTCGGCGGCAGCGCGGCACTGTCCTGCAGCAGCACCACAGTGTCGTGCGGCTGCAGTGCCATCGCCGTCAGGTCCAGGCGCGGTCGCGCATTCGCCTCCAGGCCGTCGGCGCGCAGCGCCTGGCCGAGCACGTACAGCGGGTTGTAGCGGGCTTCGCCCTGCGGCGGCAGCGTCTCCACGCGGGTCACGCGCTCATGCGTGCGCAGGAACAGGATGGTCAGCGGCACTGCCACGACCAGCAGCAGGGCCACCGCCAGCAGCCAGCGCAGACGCGTCCTCATGCCTGCCACCGGAACTGCTCGCGCAGGCTGCCGGCGAGCGCATCGAACTCGGCGTCATCGGGCAGGCGGCCGGCGTACGCCGCGTACTGCCAGACCCGCACGACGCGGGCGAACGCTGTGCGGTCGCCTTCGTCGGGCATGCGTCGGGCCGCGCGCAGGCACTGCGCTTCGGTGGCGCCGGGCGGCAGGCTGACCTGCGCACGCTCGCTCATGCTCTCCACGCTGGCCCGGTACAGCAGCGCCAGGGCCTGGCGCGGCCGTCCCTGCTGCCACAGTGCGCGCGCGCGCGTTGCCACATCCGGCGGCACCACGTCGGGCAGGGTGATCGCGTCCTCCTGCACGGGCGTTGCCTCCTTCTCGCGCCGCCGACGGCCGCTGCCGCGCAGCCACGGCAGCCAGCGTCGTGTAGTCAACAGCAGAATCACCACCAGCACGCCCACGAACGCCCACAGACCCCATTCGGCGATCTGCGCCGACCACTGTGCCGCCGTTTTCGTGCGCGCGCTGCGTTCGGTCGGACGGGCATCCAGTTCCTTCTTCTTCTTCTTCTTTTTGTCCGCAGCGTCCTCGGGAATGCGCCGCCATTCGGTGACGGTGCGGGTCGGATGCTGCAGCGGATCCTCGTAGGCGCGCTCCACGGCCTGGCGGAAGCCGGCGGTGTCCACCGGATCGTTGCCGAAGATCGATGGTGCGTCGCGCGGCGGGGTCTGCCCGCCCTCACGGCGCTTCTGGATGCGCTCGCGGATCTGCGCCTCCTGTACGTCGGCATCGCCGCCGGTGGTGTCCGTATCGGGCGCGGTGTCGTCGACCGTGTCGGCGGGGGGTGCCTGCTGGGCATGCAGCACGCCGGCCGGCCAGGCAAGCACCAGCGCCAGCATCAGCAGCGGCGCGGCCTGGCGCAGGCGTTCGCGCAGACGTCGGAAGGCGATCTCCACATCCCACGCTTCCATCTCGGTGCGGCGGTTGAGATACAGCCCGAAGCCGGCGCCCACATGGAACGGGCCGATCAGCGTGGCGGCTGCCCAGCACAGCAGGTTGAAGCAGAGTTTCGCCCAGGCTGGCGTGTCTTCACCCACCATCGCCCATGCCGCACGCCACGAATCGGGCAGCTGTTCGAACGGCACCAGCATGAACACCCCGGCGATCGCGCCGACCACCAGAACCACCTCGAACGTCATCGCCACCAGGGTCAGCATCAGGCTGTGGCCGAGCGTGCCATTGAGGATTGCGCGGCGTCGGTCGCGGCGATGCACCGGGTCGGCGCCTTCAAGCAGGTTGACCGGCAGCATCACCGTGCGCATCGGACTCGGCCGGCGCCAGCCCAGGTAACCCCAGAAGCCCTGCCAGCCCCAGTGCCGCTGTGCGCGCAGCGTATCGAGCGTTCCGGGTGTTTCGCCGAACACGCCGCGGGAGATCACGTACAGTGCCACGCGCTCGAACAGGGGCTTGAGCCACCACATCGCCAGCCACGCCAGCGCGAAGGCATCGGCCCACCAGGCCAGGGTGTTGAGCGCCACGAACACCGGCAGCGCCAGCAACAGCCAGGGCGTCCAGATCGCCACGGCATGCCGGCGCACCAACGCCGTGCCCAGTTCCATCGCCTCCCAGCCCGAGCGCGCACGCAGGACCACGTTGAGCTGGTCAATCCGCACGCGCACCTCCGCGTCCGCCGCGCCAGAGCCACAGCAGCACCAGCGTCCACAACACCGCGGCCACGCTGTACTTGCCCCAGGCCGGCACGTCGGCGATGGATGACCAGAACGCCTCGATGAAGGCGGCCACGAGCAGCATCGCCGCCACGCCCAGGCAGAGCCGGGCACCGATCACGCCACCCTCGACCAGCGCGTCGATGCGCCGTCGGCGGCCGGGCGCCAGCAGTTTCATGCCCAGCTGCAGACCGGCGCCACCGGCGATGACGATCGCGGTGAGTTCGAACGCGCCGTGGCCGACCACGAAGCGCCAGAAGGGATCACCGTGGCCGACGTGCTGCAGGTGGCCGGCGACCGCGCCGATGGTCAGGCCATTGAACAGCAGCACCAGCAGGGTGCCGACGCCGGCCAGCAGGCCGCTGGCGAAGGTGCGCAGACCGATGCTGATGTTGTTCATGATGTAGTAGCCGAACATCATCCAGTCCGTACCGCTGTCGCGCCCCAGGTGTGGCGATGACGGGTCGTACATGCGCTCCATGCGGGCGATCTCGTCGTTGCCCATCAGCAGATGGATCAGCTCGGGGTGCCATTGCAGCGCCGCGAAGGTGCCCACCAGTGGGATCACGAATACGGCGGTGGCCACCCACATCGCACGGGCCTGGCTGCGTACCAGCTGCGGGAAGTCGGCGAACAGGAATTCCACCGCACGTCGCCAGCGTGGTGCGGGCGTGCGGTAGAGCACGCCGTGGCCCTGCTGCATGAGCGACTGCAGGCGCGCCACCAGCTGCGGGCTGTAGCCGCGCCTGCGCGCCAGTGCCAACTGCTGACAGAGGCGACGGTAGCGCTGCGGCATGTCCGCATCGTCCAGGCCATCAGGGTCGGGGGTACGCCGCGCCCGGCGCGGATCGCGGCCGCGGATCGCCAGCCAGCGCTCCAGCGCCTGCCATTCGGGCTGATACCGGGCGACGAACTGTTCCTGCTTCATCGGCGGCCCAGCAGCCAGTTGGCCATCGCATACAGGCGCAGCACGCCCACCTGGCCGTGGCCGCCGCTCAATGGCGTGAGCAGCCCGGCCAGTTCCTGCTGGCGCGGGCCGGGCAGGCGCGGTGCGCGTTCAGCGAAGGCGATCAAGGCAGCCTGTTCGGCCGGCTGCAGCGGCTGCGGCGGCGGCAGCACGCTGTCGATGGCCAGGGTCCCGCCATCTGCCGGCGCGCCGATGTGGATCACCACAGTGCGCGCCACCATGTCGCCCAGCCGCCGGCCATGCGCGTCGAACAGGCATGACAGCAGGCCCAGCGCGTAGCCGAACGGCAGCATGTCCACGGTGCGCAGGAGATTGCGGGTGATGGCGGCCATCCAGCCCACCGGTGCGCCGTCCTGCGCGACCACGCGCAGGCCCATCGCGCGCTTGCCGATGGTCTGGCCCCACAGCGCTTCCTGCACGATGGTGTAGGCCCAGAACATCAAAAACAGCAGCCCGAGGTACAGGCCCTGTCCGAAGTCGCCAAGGAAGGCCAGTGGAACGCTCATCACCGACAACGCGCCGAAGCGGATGGCGAAGTCGATGGCCCAGGCCAGCGCGCGCGGCAACGGGCCGGCGGCCGGCAGGTGCAGCGGCACGCCTTCGGGCGTGATCACTTCACGGTAGGTGTCCAGCATCGGTACGCTCATCGGCGCGCGCACCGGTGGGGCATGGCTCGACAGTGGTGGAAGGCGGAATGCCGGAATCCTCTCCGGTCGGCTGCCTGCACGGGCATGCGGTTCTCGACTGCGTCCTGGTCGGCTGAGGACTTTACCGTGCGCGACCGCCGATGCCCAGCGATGGCCAGGACAGCGAACGCAAGCCGACAGCGTGCGTCGCGATCAGGCCAGATACTTGTCCTTCAACCGCACGTAGTGATCGGCCGAGTAGTGCAGCGCCTCGATCTCTTTGTCGCGCAGCGGGCGTGCCAGGCGGGCCGGATTGCCGAGCCACAGCTCGCCCTCGCCGACCACCTTGCCCGGCCCGAGCACCGCACCGGCACCCAGGAAGCCGTGGGGCTTCACTTCGGCGCCGTCGAGAATGCACGCGCCCATGCCGATGAGGCTGTAGTCGCCGATGGTGCAGGCATGGATGATGGTGCCGTGGCCGACCGTGACACCTTCGCCGATCAGCGTCGGGTAGCCCCCCATGTTGAACGGACTGTGGTGGCTGACATGGATGATCGTGCCGTCCTGGATGTTGCTGCGCGCGCCGATGCGCACGTAATTGACGTCGCCCCGGATCACCGTGCCCGGCCACACCGAGACGTCATCGCCCAGCACGACATCGCCGATCAGGGTGCAGGCCGGGTCGATGTAGCAGCGCTCGCCGAGCACCGGCAGTGTGTCGAGGAAGGGGCGAATCGGGCTCACATGGTCTCCAGGCAATCGCACGCCACGGTGGGTGCATCGGCATGATACCGCGTGGCCTTTCCGCTCCCGGCGTGTGCACGCCGGTGGTGCATCACGCCACGCGGCTGCGGCGTGCGCGCTCCAGGTGCACCAGCAGCAGCGAGATGGCCGCCGGGGTCATGCCGGGGATGCGCTGGGCCTGGCCGATGGTCTGCGGGCGCACGCGCTCGAGCTTCTGCTGCACCTCGGCCGACAGCCCACGCACGCCGGCATAGTCGAAATCGCTGGCGATCGCGGTGTTTTCGTGGCGCTGCTGGCGCTCGATCTCCTCGCGCTGGCGGTCCAGGTAGCCGGCGTACTTCACCCCGATCTCGACCTGCTCGGCCACTTTGGGGTCGTCCACGGCCGGGCCGAGCGAGGGCACCTGCATGAGCGTGGCGTAATCCAGTTCGGGGCGCTTGATCAGGTCGAGCACGTTGGTCTCGCGGCTGACTGCCACGCCCAGGGTGGTTTCAACCTCGCGGCCCAGCGCATTGCCCGGGGTTGCCCACAGCGCCCGCAGGCGTGCCGACTCGCGGGCCACGGCCTCCTGTTTGGCCTGGAACGCCGCCCAGCGGCGGTCGTCCACCACGCCCAGTTCGCGGCCGATGCCGGTCAGGCGCACGTCGGCGTTGTCTTCGCGCAGCTGCAGGCGGTACTCGGCGCGGCTGGTGAACATGCGGTACGGCTCGGTCGTGCCGTGGGTGATCAGATCATCCACCAGCACGCCCAGGTAGGCTTCGTCGCGGCGCGGGCACCAGCCCGCTTCGTCGCGGCAGGCGCGCGCGGCGTTGAGGCCGGCGAGCAGGCCCTGCGCGGCTGCCTCCTCGTAGCCGGTGGTGCCGTTGATCTGGCCGGCGAAGAACAGGCCGGACACGCTCTTGGTTTCCAGGGTGTTGTTCAGGCCGCGCGGATCGAAGAAGTCGTACTCGATCGCGTAGCCGGGCCGGGTGATGTGCGCGTTCTCGAAGCCGGCGATGCTGCGCACCAGGTCCAGCTGCACGTCGAACGGCAGCGAGGTGGAGATGCCGTTGGGATAGATCTCCACCACATCCAGCCCTTCGGGCTCGACGAAGATCTGGTGGCTGGCCTTTTCGGCAAAGCGCACCACTTTGTCCTCGATGGAGGGGCAGTAGCGCGGGCCGATGCCCTCGATCTGACCGCTGTACAGCGGCGAGCGGTGCAGTGCGCTGCGGATGATCTCGTGGGTGCGCTCGCTGGTGTGGGTGATCCAGCAGCTGACCTGGGCCGGGTGATCGGCTGCATCGCCCAGGAAGGACATCACCGGACGCGGGGTGTCGCCAGGCTGTTCGGCCATCACCGAATAGTCCAGCGAACGGCCGTCGATGCGCGGCGGGGTGCCGGTCTTGAGCCGGTCCACCACGAACGGGCGTTCGCGCAGGCGCGCGGCCAGGGTGGTGGCCGGCGGATCGCCCATGCGGCCGGCGGCGTACTGGGTCTGACCCACGTGGATCTTGCCGGCCAGGAAGGTGCCGGCGGTCAGCACCACCGCCTTGGCATGGAAGCGCAGGCCGGTCTGGGTGATGGCGCCGCGGACCGCATCGCCCTCGATTACCAGGTCGTCCACGGCCGCCTGGAACACGGTCAGGTTCGGCTGCGCTTCGACCATCCGGCGCACCGCCATGCGGTACAGGTTGCGGTCGGCCTGGCAGCGCGTGGCGCGCACGGCAGGGCCTTTGGAGGCGTTGAGGGTGCGCCACTGGATGCCGGCGCGGTCGGCGGCATGCGCCATCGCCCCGCCGAGGGCGTCGATCTCTTTGACCAGGTGACCCTTGCCGATGCCGCCAATGGCCGGGTTGCAGCTCATCGCACCGATGGTTTCCACATTGTGGGTCAGCAGCAGGGTGCGGGCCCCGCTGCGCGCGGCCGCCAGCGCGGCCTCAGTGCCGGCATGGCCGCCGCCGATGACGATGACGTCGTGATGATGGAAGGAATCGGACATGGCGATGGGGCTCGGGGGGACGGGGCCGAAGGGCCTTGGATTCCCCC
>NZ_CAMPPN010000035.1:0-35469 GCF_946900935.1 Stenotrophomonas sp. Marseille-Q5258 | reverse complement strand
GGTGGAGGGAGGGCGGGCCATCATGGCCGCGGACGTTTTGCGTACACTGGCCTTTCCCCCTTTCCTCTTCATTCTTTGCCGATGCAACCCCAGACCAAGCTGCCCAAGGTGGGCACCACCATCTTCACCGTGATGTCCCAGCTGGCCGCCGAGCACGGTGCCGTGAACCTTGGGCAGGGGTTTCCGGACTTCTCCGCGCCGCAGCGCCTGATCGATGAAACGGTCAAGGCCATGCACGGCGGGCTGAACCAGTATCCGCCGATGACCGGCGTGGCACCGCTGCGCCAGGCCATCGCGCAGAAGTCGCTGGAGCTGTACGGCGCGCAGGTCGATGCGGATACCGAGATCACCGTGACCAGTGGCGCCACCGAAGCGATCTTCAACGCCATCCACGCCGTGGTGCGCCCGGGTGAGGAAGTGATCGTGCTGGACCCGGCGTACGACTGCTACGAGCCGGCCATCGCGCTGGCCGGCGCGGTGGCCGTACACGTGCCGCTGGACCCGCAGAGCTTCGCGGTGGACTGGGATCGCGTGCGTGCGGCGATCACCCCGCGGACCCGCCTGCTGATGGTCAATACCCCGCACAATCCATCCGGTGCGATGCTGACTGCCGGGGACATGCAGGCGCTGGCCGACGTCCTGCGCGGCACCGGCATCTACCTGATCTCCGATGAGGTGTACGAACACATCATCTACGACGGCCGCCGCCATGAATCGGCGCTGCGCTACCCCGAGCTGCGCGAGCGCGCGTTCGTGATTTCCAGCTTCGGCAAGACCTATCACTGCACCGGCTGGAAGATCGGCTACGCCATCGCCCCGCCGGCGATGAGCGCCGAGTTCCGCAAGGTCCACCAGTACAACACGTTCACCAGCTTCGGCCCGGCGCAGTACGGCTTCGCTGCGATGATCCGTGACGAGCCCGAACACCACCTGGAACTGGGCGCGTTCTACCAGGCCAAGCGCGACCGCTTCCGCGAACAGCTGCTGACCACCCGCCTGACCCCGCTGCCGGTGCCGGGCGGTTACTTCCAGCTGGTCGACTATTCGGCGATCAGCGATCTGCCTGACCACGAGTTCGTGAAGTGGCTGACCATCGAGAAGGGCGTGGCCGCCATTCCGCTGTCGCCGTTCTACGAGACCGCGCCGCGAGGCCAGCGCCTGGTGCGGCTGTGCTTTGCCAAGAACGACGCCACGCTGGACGCGGCGATCGCACGTCTGCAGGGGCTGTGATGACCGCCGCCGAACGCCCCGATCTGCGCATCAGCCTCGTCCAGGGCGACACCCGCTGGCATGATCCGTCCGGCAACCGGGCGCACTACGGTGCGCTGCTGGCACCGCTGGCCGGGCAGAGTGATCTGGTGATCCTGCCGGAGACCTTCACCAGTGGTTTCTCCAACGACGCCATCGACAAGGCCGAGAACATGGACGGCCCGACCGTGGCCTGGCTTCGCGAGCAGGCGGCGCGGCTGGGCGCGGCGGTCACCGGCAGCGTGCAGCTGCGGGTGGGGGAGGGCGTGTTCAATCGATTGCTGTGGGCCACGCCGGATGGTGACCTGCAGTACTACGACAAGCGTCATTTGTTCCGTTACGGCGGCGAGCACCTGCGCTATGCCGCCGGCAACGCGCGTCTGAGCGTGGACTGGAAGGGCTGGCGGATCAATCCGCAGGTCTGCTACGACCTGCGCTTCCCGGTGTTCTGCCGCAACCGCTACAACGTGGAGCGTGCCAACGACCTGGATTTCGACCTGCAGATCTTCGTCGCCAACTGGCCCTCCGCGCGTGCCTACCCGTGGCGCACACTGCTGCGTGCCCGTGCGATCGAGAACCTGTGCTACGTGGCCGCGGTCAACCGGGTCGGCATCGACGGCAACGACCTGCACTACGCCGGCGACAGCGCGGTGATCGATTGCCTCGGCCAGCCGCAGGTGGAGATCCGCGAACGCGAGCAGGTAGTCACCACCACCATCTCGGCGGCGGCGCTGGCCGCGCACCGCGCGCGTTTTCCGGCGATGCTGGACGCGGACAGCTTTGACCTCCACACCCGCGCGTAATGCCGGCCGCTGGCCGGCGCCGCGTACGCCATGCCGAACCGATGCAGCCGGCCAGCGGCCGGCGCTACTGAACGGTGGCCGCATGCGCGTAGGCGGCCACATGCCGGCGCGATGCGCGCGCTGCTAGATTCTGGGCCGTTCCTTTCCGCATGAGTGCACTGCAATGAAGACGCTTTCCCTGGCACTGACTGCACTGGCAAGCCTGGGCGCGGTTCCCGCCGCACAGGCCGCCGGCAACATCGACTGCAAGCTGCACTACAACCTGGCGGGCTGGTCTGTGCTGTACAAGACCGCGTCGGGCACCGGCACCATCACCTGCGACAACGGCGCGCGCATCCCGGTCAAGATCACCGCCAAGGGCGGTGGGCTGACGGTGGGCAAGTCCAGGATCGTGGATGGCAAGGGCAAGTTCTCCGGCGCGTACGCGGTCAACGATCTGCTCGGCTCCTACGCGTCGGTTGAAGCGCATGCTGGCGCGGAGAAATCCGGAAATGCGCAGGTGATGACCAAGGGCGACGTCTCGCTGGCGCTGGCCGGCACGGGCAAGGGCTGGGATCTGGGCGTGGGTGTGGGCCGTTTCACCATCGAGCGGCGCTGACAGCAGCCCGGGAGCGACCTGCCAAACGAAAAACCCCGGCTCACGCCGGGGTTTTTTGTGTTCTGCGGTTCAGCGATCAGCCGCCGCGCGGGCCGCCACCACGGTGACCACCGCCGCCGGGACCGCGGCTGCCGCCGGGGCGTGCGCCGCCCGGACGACCGCCCGGGCCGCCGGGGCCACGACCGCCGGGGCCACCCGGGCCACGGTTGCCGCCCGGACCGCGATTGCCGCCGGGACCGCCGGGACCACGTGCGCCGGGACCGCCCGGACCACGGTTGCCACCCGGACCACCCGGACCGCGATTGCCGGCCGGACGTGCGCTGCCGTACGGGCTGGCGCCCGGATTGGCGTGGTCGGACGGGAAGCTGGGCGCATTGCCCGGATGGCCGTACGGGTGGCGCGACGCGCCCTGACCGCCCTGACCACCGCGGTTGCCGCCGCCGGCCGGACGGCCCTGGCCGCCGAAGCCGCCACGGCCTTCACCGCCGTATCCGCCACGGCCTTCGCCACGGCCTTCACCGCCGAAGCCGCCGCGCCCTTGGCCGCCTGCGCCGCCCGGACCCTTCGGCTTGCCGTAGGGACGCCCCTGGCCACCGGCACCTGCGCCGGCACCCGGGCCGCGCGCCCCCGGACCACGGGCAGCGCCCGGACCGGCATTGCGATGGTTGCTCGGACCGGTGCTGACACCGTCCGGCACGTACCAGCTGCGGAATGCAGCCGGGTTGCCTTCCGGCAGGGCGCGGTTGCCCTTGTCCGGACGCTGCTTGAACGGACGCTGCGACTGCTTGGCTGCCGCTTCGCCGCTGACCGTGAGGCCGCCCTTGAAGCCGCCGCCCTTGCCGCCGCGACCCCGGCCGCGCTCTTCGCGCACGTTGTCGAAACGACGCAGCTCGCGGCCTTCATCGGCCTGGTTGTGGCCGTTGACGTAGGCGTTGCCGCGGCCACCTTCGCGCGACACGCGCACGGTGGTCTTGGCGGCGCGGCGCTGGCCGATCACCGGCTGCAGGGTCAGCGCCGACGGCGCGCCTTCTTCCAGCTTCAGTTCGGCGCGCAGCGCTTCGACCTGCTTGGCCGGCAGTTCAACCGACTGGCCGCGCAGCAGTTCGCGCGGCAGGCTGACCTTGCCGTACCGGGTGCGCTTGAGGCGGCTGACCTGGCAGCCCTGCGACTCCCACAGGCGGCGCACTTCGCGGTTGCGGCCTTCCTTGACGACCACGCGGAACCAGTCGTGCGAGTCGGTGCCGCCGATGCGTTCGATCTCGTCGAACTTGGCTGGGCCGTCTTCCAGCGCCACGCCGCGGGCGAGGCGGTCGACGATGCTGTCAGGCACCTTTTCCTCGCCTTCCGGTGCACGCACGCGCACGACGTACTCGCGCTCCACCTCGTAGGAGGGGTGCATCATCGCGTTGGCGAGCTCACCATCGGTGGTCGCCAGCAGCAGGCCGGTGGTGTTGATGTCCAGGCGACCGATCGCGATCCAGCGCGCGCCCTTCAGGGCCGGCAGCGCTTCGAACACGGTGGGACGACCTTCGGGGTCTTCGCGGGTGGTCACTTCGCCTTCCGGCTTGTTGTACGCCAGCACGCGCGAGGTCTCGGTCAGCGCGGTGGCGACGAAGCCACGGCCATCCAGTTCGACCTTGTCGCCGCTCTTGATCGACTGACCGGTCTGGGCGACTTCGCCGTTGACCTTGACCAGGCCATCGGCAATGCGCTGTTCCAGCGCGCGGCGAGAACCGAGACCGGCCTGCGCCAGCACCTTGTGCAGGCGCTCTTCGAGCTTGGGCTGATCGGTGTCGGATTCGCGCTTGAGCGAAAGCTTGTTCAACGACAGCTTGCGGGGGGTGTCACTCATTTACTTGGCTCCGGCCGGCGACGGTTTCGTCGGCCTCTGGTTCGGGATCGGCTTCGTCAACAGCCACGGTCGTCGTCGCGACGGCGTTGTCTTCGGTTTCGTTCTGGTGCGCCGCGCGCTCTCCCGGCGCGGTAACGGGTTCGCCATCGCTGGCGGTCGTATCAGCGTCGTCGTCGCGGAGCGGCAACGGCGCATGGGATGAGGTGGTACCGGCTTCCGCATCGGCGGACGCCTCGCTATTGTCCTGATCTGCGGGCCGATCCGCCAGTCGGGCGGCAGCCAGCGCAGCGCGCGCGGCGGCCCGGGCGGCGGCCGGGTCGAGGTCCTGTGCCGGATCGGATGCCGGGGGTGGGGCCTCGTCGGCGTGCTGGTCGGCGTCCGGTTCCACCGTGTCCTCACCCGTGGCCGGCGACGGGATGCCGTCGTCATTGGCGGCGTCGCTGTCCCCGTCGGGGTCCGGGCTGGCGGCGCCGGCGGCCAGGCGAGCGGCCGGCTGGCCGTCGCTGTCCAGCGGCAGCTGCGGTTCCAGCTCGCCCAGGTCGCGCAGTTCGGACAGCGGCGGCAGTTCATCCAGGCGCTTGAGCCCGAAGTAGTCCAGGAAGCCCTTGGTGGTGCCGAACAGCGCCGGCCGTCCGGGGACGTCGCGGTGTCCGATCACGCGGATCCATTCGCGTTCTTCCAGTGCCTGGATGATGTTGCTGCTGACCGCCACGCCGCGCACCTGCTCGATCTCGCCGCGGGTGATCGGCTGGCGATAGGCGATCAGCGCCAGCGTTTCCAGGGTGGCGCGGGTGTAACGGGTCTTGCGTTCGGTCCACAGCCGGGTGATGTAGCCGTGGACCTCGTTGGTGATCTGGAAGCGGAAGCCCGAGGCGACCTCGACCAGCTCCACGCCACGCCCGCTGCAGCCCTCGCGCAGCAGTTCCAGCGCGCGCTCGATGCTGCCCGGGGGCGCCGGTTCCTCTTCGGGGAACAGGCCCTGCAACTGCGCCAGCGTCAGCGGCTGGCTGGATGCCAGCAGCGCGCCTTCGACAATACGGTTGATCAGCGGTTGATCCATGCGTGGGTCGGGTGCTCAGTCGGATTCGTTGGCGGCGTCGTTGTCGTCGAACTCGCTGTTGAACTGCAGCGGTTCGTTGGTATTGCCGGCGGCCAGGGACTTGACGTAGATCGGCGCCAGCGGAGCTTCCTGGACAATGTCCAGCAGCTGCTCCTTGGCCAGTTCCAGCAGGGCCAGGAAGGTCACCAGCACCCCCAGCTTGCCTTCTTCGGCAGTGAACAGCGATTCAAACCGGTAGAACCGGCCATCTTCAAGACGACCCAGCACGTCGCCCATCCGTTGCCGCACGCTCAGCGCCTCGCGCTTGATCGCATGGCCGGTGAACAGCTCGGCGCGCTTGAGCACGTCGTGCAGCGCCATCAGCATTTCCTTCAGGTCCACCGGCGGCGGCAGCTTGACGGCCGCGCGGTCGGGAACGAAGGCATGCGCCAGGCTGGTGTCGCGATCCTGCCGGGGCAGGGCGTCGATGTCCTCGGCGGCCTGCTTGAAACGTTCGTACTCCTGCAGTCGGCGCACCAGTTCCGCACGCGGGTCGGCTTCGTCGCCTTCCACGCTGGGCGGCCGCGGCAGCAGCATCCGCGACTTCACTTCGGCCAGGATCGCCGCCATCACCAAGTACTCGGCCGCCAGTTCGAAGCGCAGCTCCTGCATGACGTTGATGTACTCGACGTACTGGCGGGTGATCTCGGCCACCGGGATGTCGAGGATGTCCAGGTTCTGCCGGCGGATCAGGTACAGCAGCAGGTCCAGCGGACCCTCGAAGGCGTCCAGGATCACTTCCAGCGCGTCCGGCGGGATGTACAGGTCCTGCGGAATCTGCAGGACCGGTTGCCCATGCACCACGGCCAGCGGCATTTCCTGCTGCTGTGGGGCGGTCGGCCGGATTTGCGGGTTCGCGTCGAGCGCGAGTTCGGAAGTCATCAAATTGACGTCAGTATTGCAACGGACCGGTCGCCGCACCGTGCCGGCCACTGGAGAACCAGGTGGCAGGGTGGCAGGCCAAGGCACGCCGCTGTCGGCGCGATTCCACACTTCAAACAGCAAGGCGCGCCGCGATGGGCAGCGACAGAACTACGGGGAGGTCGTCTACGTGCGCTGGTGTGGGGCAGTGGGTCGGTCGACACGGGGCCGGGAGAGCCGGGGGTCGACGGGCCGCTGCATCCAGCCACGTGCAATGGACACAAGAGTACGGCTTTGCACCGGCAGTGTCCAGCGAGCCGGGCTAGAATCGTCCCGTTTGTTTATATGAGTCTCGGGAGTTTCCTGTGTGGTATGTGATTGAAGGCTATGACGGCGCGGCCGTACTGCCTGCCCGCCAGTCGGCGCGGCCGGCCCATCTGGCGCGTCTGCAGGCCCTGCAGGACGAAGGGCGTCTGCTGCTGGCTGGCCCATGCCCGGCCATCGACAGCGAAGATCCCGGCCCGGCCGGCTTCAGCGGCAGCGTAGTGATCGCCGCATTCGAGTCGCTGGAACAGGCCCGCGCCTGGGCCGATGCCGACCCGTACGTGGCGGCCGGGGTGTACGAGCGGGTCCAGGTGCGCCCGTTCCGCAAGGTGCTGCCATGAGCAACGCCGAGCGCGTCGAGCGCATCCGTGCGGCCCTGCAGCAGGCCTTCGCCCCGGAGCAGCTGGTGGTGGAGGACGACAGCCACCGCCATGCCGGCCACCCCGGCGCGCGCGACGGCCGTGGCCACTTCACGGTGCACGTGGTGAGCACGGCGTTTGCGGGAATGGCGCCGCTGGCGCGCCACCGGGCCGTCTATGCGGCCATCGGGACCATGATGGAGACCGATATCCACGCGCTGTCCATCGACGCCCGCAGTCCGACCGAAAACCGCTGAAACCCTTGTCCCGTCTTGTCCTGGCGAGTCCTGGAAGGACCCGCCGTGGACAGCGTTCCGTTACCGCCGTGAGACATGAGGCTAACGTAGTGTTTACATTCAGGATTGAAAACGCTTACATTCCGCGCCAAGCCCAGATCTCTAAGCCGTGGAGGGCGGCGAGGTGAACAAGGCAGCCATCACAATCAAAGATGTCGCTCGCGAAGCCCGGGTCTCCGTGGCCACGGTCTCGCGTGCCCTGAACGGTCATGAAAATGTCGCCGAGCCCGTGCGCAAGCTGGTGCTGGAGGTGGCTGCGCGCCTGCGCTACACCCCGCACGCGGCGGCCCGCAGCCTGAGCAGCCGGCGCACCAACACCATCGGTGTGGTGCTGCCCGACCTGTACGGCGAGTTCTTCTCCGAGCTGATGCGCGGCATCGACAACGTGGCCCGTGCGCGCCGCCAGCACCTGCTGGTGTCCAGCTACCACGGCGACCAGGAGCAGCAGGGGGCCGCGCTGCGCGCCATGCGCGGCCGGGTGGATGGCCTGCTGGTGCTGTCACCGTACGCCGAAAGCCCGGGCTTCCTGACGGACAACCTGCCGCAGTCCCTGCCGACGGTGCTGATCAATACCTATCTGCCCGAGCAGGATCATCCGGTGCTGAGCATCGATGACCATGCCGGTGCGATGGCCATGACCCGCCACCTGCTGGAGGTCGGCCATCGCCGTATCGCATTCATTTCCGGTCCGGATCTCAACTACGACGCCCGTGAGCGCCTGCGCGGTTTCCGCGATGCGCTGGCCGCATTCGGCGATGCTGCCGACGGGATCGAGTTGCCCGGTGACTTTGACGAAGCTTCCGGCCATCGCGCCGGACAGGAGTTGCTGGCAGCCGGCACGCTGCCCGATGCGGTGTTTGCCGCCAACGACATGATGGCGCTGGGGTGTCTGTACGCCTTCGCGCAGGCGGGCATCCGTGTTCCGCTCGATGTCGCACTGGCGGGTTTCGATGACATTCCGCTGGCACGTTTCGTTCACCCGTCGTTGACGACGATGCAGGTGAGTATCGCCGACCTCGGCGATAGAGCCGCGACGCGCCTGTTGCAGTTGATGGATGGCAACAACACGGAAGGGGCCGGCGACAAGCAGACGCTGGTGCCGACCCTGATCGTGCGTGATTCGAGCAGGTCCAGATCCGAGCAGTAATCCGGCCGCGAGGCCGGGCGTACATCCACTTCAAAAAAACAATACAGGGGCCGCAATGACGGCCACCACCACCCGGAGAGTTACATGACGTATTCCAATCACCGCAATCGTGCGCCGGCCCGTCGCCTGCTGACCACCGCACTGGTCAGCTGTCTGATGCTGGGCGCTGCGCCGGACCTGATGGCGCAGTCGGCCAACGCCTCGCTGCGTGGCCAGGTTGCACAGGCCGAGGCCGGCACCGAAGTCATCGCGACCAACGTCGCCACCGGTACCGTGCGCCGCGGCACCATCCGTGCCGATGGCAGCTACTCGCTGATGGGCCTGGACCCGGGTACCTATGATGTTGTGGCCAACGGCCAGACCCAGAAAGTGACCGTGACCGTGGCCTCGACCGCGACGCTGAACTTCAGCGGCGCGCCGGCCAACGGCAGCACCGCCAATGCCACCAACCTGGACACGGTCAACGTGGTTGCGCCGACCCTGCTGCAGGAAGTGCGTACCTCCGAAGTGGGCAAGACCGTCAGCCTGCAGCAGATCCAGACCACCCCGCAGGTGTCGCGCAACTTCCTGGAATTCGCCGACGCGGTCCCGGGCCTGATCTTCACCCGCGACGCCAAGGGCAACACCTCGCTGCGCGGCGGTGCCACCAACTCCGACGGTACCAACGTGTACATCGATGGCGTGGGCCAGAAGAGCTACGTCAAGGGCGGCGGCGTCGCCGGCCAGTCCGGCAGCGCCGGCAACCCGTTCCCGCAGCTGGCGATCGGTGAATACAAGGTCATCAGCGGCAACTACAAGGCCGAGTACGGCCAGGTCTCCAGCGCGGCCGTGACCGCGGCGACCAAGTCCGGTACCAACGAGTTCAAGGGTGAAACCTTCTACCGTTACACCGATGAGGACATGCGCGCCAAGACCCCGGCCGAGCGCCAGGGCGGCAACGACAAGATGGTGTCGGCCGAGAAGGAATACGGTTTCGCCCTGGGCGGCCCGATCATCCAGGACAAGGCCCACTTCTTTGTGACCTATGAAGCCAAGCGCTTCGACCTGCCGGTCACCATCGCGCCGGATGGCGCGGTCACCGGTGCTGCCGGCCTGCTGCCGCCCGATGGCGCCGCCGGCCTCGGCCCGGCCAGCCAGCCGTTCCAGCAGGACCTGATCTTCGCCAAGATCGACTTCGAGCCGACCGACAACGATCGCATCGAGCTGACCTTCCAGGACCGCGATGAAACCCAGTCGCAGTTCAGCGGCCAGACCTCGCCGGAAGCCGGCCGTGAAGTGGTCAACACCGACCGTCGTTACGCCCTGCGCTGGAATCACAGCGGCGAGCGTTACTACAACGAAATGATGGTCACCCATGAAGATTCGTTCAACAACCCGACCCCGCTGACCCTGGCCAACGGCATCACCTACACCGCACCGGACGGCACCGAAGACCGCACCGTGGTGAAGATCGGTGGCGCATCGGCGCTGGATTCTCAGGTGAAGGGCCAGAAGGGCTGGTCGATCGAAGACAACCTGACCCTGGACGGGATCCAGTGGATGGGCGACCACACCATCAAGATGGGTGCGAAGTACAAGCAGATCGACCTGTACGCATCCGATGCCGCGCAGATCAATCCGACCTTCACCTACAGCCTGGGCGATCCGGACTTCCCGTCTTCCATTCCGTACAAGGCGCAGTTCGTCAAGCCGGTAACCGGCGTGTCGGGCGTGTCCGGCGAAGTGCGTTCGAAGTCCAAGCAGATCGGCCTGTTCATCCAGGACGACTGGCAGGTCAATGACCACCTGCAGCTCAACCTCGGCCTGCGCTGGGACTACGAGAAGACCCCGTCCTACCTGGACTTCGTGACCCCGCAGCAGGTGGTCGACGCGATCTACTCGCAGGATCCGCGCGCCCCCGCCGGCCAGACCTACGCCGATTCGCTGGCGCTGGGCGGTCTGGACATCAGCGACTACATCAGCACCGGCAAGAACCGCAAGGCATTCAAGGATGCCTGGCAGCCGCGCCTGGGCTTCTCGTATGACATCAACGCCGACGAGCAGCACGTGATCCACGGTGGTGCCGGCCGTTCGTACGATCGAGACCTGTTCGACAACCTGCAGCTGGAAACCACCAAGCTGGCGCTGCCGCAGCCGACCATCTACTTCCGCAACCCGGCCACCGGCACCTGCATCAACGGCCAGGCCGCCTGCTATGACTGGAACCCGGCCCTGCTCAACGGCATCGGCAACCTGCAGAACCTCGTGGGTGCCACCAGCAATGCCGGTCTGGAAGTGGATCTGCTGAACAACAATCTGAAGGCTCCGTACTCGGATCAGTTCAGCCTGGGCATGAGCAATCAGATCGGTGAGTGGCTGACCGACGCCACGATCGCCCGCACGCTGAGCTACGACGGCTTCGCCTTCACCCTGGGCAACCGCTACCCGACCGGCCAGTTCTTCGATGACCCGCGCCTGTGCGGCGGTTCCGACCCGGGCCTGAGCCAGGCCTGGAGCTGCAACGTGCCGGGCTTCGGCAGCCTGATCATCGGCCAGCAGGGCATCAAGACCCGTGCGACCCAGGTCCTGCTGTCGGCGCAGAAGCCGTTCACCAAGGAAAGCGGCTGGGGCACCTCGGTCGCCTACACCTGGACCACCGCGCGCCACAACCGCGACATCAATGAGAAGTACGCGTTCGACCGCGGCCTGATCAGCGAGTACCCGACCATCCGCTCGAACGGCGCGCCGCGCCACCGCCTGGTGGTCACCGGTTCGTACGCCGGCTTCTGGGGCATCACCTTCGGTGGCAAGATCACCCTGGCGACCCCGACCGCCGTCAACGACTGGTACCCGGTGCCGCAGGCCAGCGGCTACAACCTGCCGACGCCGCAGGCGGCTGTGCCCAACGCCAATGGCAAGTTCCTGCTGGGTGGCAAGATCTTCGGCTACCGTTCGGTCGATCTGCAGGCGACGAAGACGTTCAAGATGGCGGGCGATACCGAGCTGTACGCTCGCCTGGACATCATCAACGTGTTCAACTTCGACAACTTCTCCACCTACAACTACGTCAAGACCAACGGCAAGCTGGAGGCCAGCTACAACGAGACCGGCGAAATCATTGGTACGCCGCGTCAGGTCAAGGCGGAAGTCGGCTTCCGCTTCTGATCGCATCACCCGGCATCGCCTTCGCAGGCGATGCCGGGGCAGCACCGCCGGCCGGCCCCTGGCCGACCGGCGGACTGCACAGGCGCTTGCCCATCGGCGATGGACAAGCGCGTGTGCAGCAGGTAGCCCGCGTTGCCCGGACAGACTGGATCCGCCCTCGACACGCGGATTTTTTTTGCGTCGGGTCTGTAAACGATTTCAATCTGGTTGAGGCTATGCTCTCCAGCACGAACATGCGAAAAGGTGGTGGTCGATGAATGCACGTCGGGTGGTGACGCTGACTTTGCTGTCCGCAGCGATCGTCGGCTGCCAGAAGGCGCCGGAACAACCGGCCAAGCCCAAGCCTCCGGTCATTCTGGTGGAGGCCGATGCGCCGCCGCGTCCGATGAAGCCCGAACTGCCGCCGCTGTTCGACGACATCGAGCGCCGCACCTTCCAGTTTTTCTGGGACACCACCAACGAAGTCAACGGACTCAGCCCGGATCGCTTCCCGTCGCGCCCATTCGCCAGCATCGCCTCGGTGGGGTACGCGCTGACCGCCTATCCGATCGGCATCGAGAATGGCTGGGTCAGCCGCACTCAGGCGGTGGACCGCACCCTGCTGACGCTGAAGTTCTTCCGCGACCTGCCGATGGGGCCGCAGCGCACCGGCAAGGGCGGTTACAAGGGCTTCTACTACCACTTCCTGGACATGCAGCAGGGCCGCCGGTACGACAGCTGGGTCGAGCTGTCCAGCGTGGACACCGCGCTGCTGATGATGGGCGTGCTGTTCGCGCAGTCCTACTACAGTGGCGATGACCCGCGAGAGAAAGAGATCCGCGAGATCGCCGATACCCTGTACAAGCGCGTGGACTGGCCCTGGCTGCAGCAGCGTGCGCCGCTGATCTCGATGGGCTGGTTCCCGGAGAGCGGCTTCATCGACCACGACTGGATGGGCTACAACGAGGCGATGATGGTCTACATCCTCGCGCTCGGTTCGCCGACCCATCCGGTCAGTCCTGACGCATGGACGGTGTGGACGCGCACCTACGACAACGACTGGGGCGTCTACCAGGGCCAGGAATACCTGTCCTTCGGCCCGCTGTTCGGTCACCAGTACACGCACGTATGGGTGGATTTCCGCGACATCCAGGACGCCTACATGCGCGAGCGGGGCAGCACCTACTTCCTCAACAGCCGGTCGGCCGCGCTGGCCCAGCGCGAGTACGCCATCGCCAACCCGATGAACTGGAAGGACTACGGCGAGAACGTGTGGGGCCTGACTGCCAGCGATGGCCCGCAGAACACCACGCAGGAGTATCGCGGCGAGCAGCGCCAGTTCCGGCACTACTCCTCGCGCGGCGCCGGCCTGCGCGAGAACTTCGACGACGGCACCATCGCGCCGACCGCGGCGATCGCCTCGATCGTGTTCGCGCCGGAAGAGGTGATCCCGGCCACCGAAGAGATGCACAAGCGCTACGGCGACTACATCTATTCCAGCTACGGCTTCCTGGACTCGTTCAATCCCAGCTTCAACTACGACATCCCGATCAAGACCGGGCGCCTGGTGCCGGACCGTGGCTGGGTTGCCAGCGACTACATCGGCATCGACCAGGGGCCGATCCTGACCATGATCGCCAATTACCGGAACGATTTCGTCTGGGACGTGATGAAGAAGAACCCGCATATCCGCAAGGGGCTGGAGCGCGCCGGTTTCAGTGGCGGCTGGCTGACCCCGGAAGGCGAGACGGCGCCGACGACGCTGCAGAAGGATGAGAAAGCAGCGTCGGCACGATCGGTCGGCATCGCCGAATCGCGCGCGGCCGCGGCGCAGGAACAGAAGAACAACACCAACCGCAACCAGCCTCAAGGGAAGTAAGCAGTGCCATTGTCGTCGCGCCCCACGCTGGGTCTGAGTCTGTTGCTGCTGCTGGTCGGCAGCCTGTTGTTGAGTGCCTGCCGGAAAGAGCCGGAAGGCGTCACCGTGCGTTTCTGGGCGATGGGCCGCGAGGCCGAGGTCGTGACCGGCCTGATCCGCGAATTCGAGGCGGAGAACCCGGGCATCCATGTCGATGTGCAGAATATTCCGTGGACAGCGGCGCATGAGAAGCTGCTGACCGCCTTCGCCGCCGATGGGCTGCCGGACGTGTGCCAGCTCGGCAACACCTGGATTCCCGAGTTCGCCGAACTCAACACGCTGACCCCGCTGCAGCCGTATGTGGCGAAGTCCACGGTGGTGGACCCGACCGACTATTTCCAGGGCATCTGGGATACCAACGTCATCCACGACGAACTGGTGGGCGTGCCGTGGTATGTCGATACCCGCCTGCTGTACTACCGCAAGGACCTGCTGGCCAAGGCCGGTTTCGATCATCCGCCGCGGACGTGGGCCGAATGGAACGCGATGATGGCGGCCATCAAGACGATGCAGGGCGCCAACCGCTACGCCGTGCTGATGCCGATCAACGAATTCGAGCAGCAGTTGTCGCTGGCCCTGCAGCAGCCGGACCCGCTGCTGCGCGACAACGATACCCGTGGCAACTTCCGCAGCCCCGGCTTCCGCCGCACGCTGGCCTTCTACGAGAACATGTTCGCCCAGGGCTGGGCGCCGCGCATGTCCGAAACCCAGATCTCCAATGTCTGGGACGAGTTCTTCCGCGGGTTCAATGTGTTCTACGTCTCGGGCCCCTGGAACATCCGTGAGTTCAAGAAGCTGCAGCCGGCGGCGCTGGAAGGCCAGTGGGGCACCGCCGCACTGCCGGGCCCGGACGGTCCGGGCGCCGGCATCGCCGGCGGCACCAGCCTGGTGATTTTCCGCTCCTCGCAGCAGAAGGAGGCGTCCTGGAAGCTGATCGAGTTCCTGTCGCGCCCGCAGATCCAGCAGCGTTTCCATTCCATCATCGGCGATCTTCCGCCGCGTCGCAGCGCCTGGGCATACCCCTCGCTGGCCAACGATCCGCTGGCACAGCCGTTCCGCGATCAGCTCGAGCGGGTCAAGCCGACCCCGAAGGTGCTGGAGTGGGAGCGGATCGCGCAGGAAATGCGCATCACCACCGAGCAGGTGGTGCGTGGTGGACTCAATCAGGATGCGGCCGTGACCGAACTGGACAACCGCGTGGACAAGATCCTCGCCAAACGACGCTGGATTGAAGAGCAGAAGCAGCAGGAGGCCCGCCCATGAAGCAGCGTTCGCTTGCCGGCTGGATGTTCGCCGGCCCGGCCATCCTGGTGATCGGCGTGTTCTTCGGCCTGCCGGTGTTGTCGGCGCTGGCGCTGAGCATCACCGACTTCGACCTGTATTCGCTGTCGGACAGCGCCAACCTGCGGTTCGTCGGGTTGGCCAACTACATCGATCTGCTGCAGACCCCGATGTTCTGGAAGTCGCTGTGGAACACCACCTACTTCGTGATCGTGGGTGTGCCGCTGTCCATCGGCGTATCGCTGGGCGCGGCCATGCTGCTCAACGCGCCGGCGGCCCGTTTCAAGGCGCTGTTCCGTACGGCGCTGTTTGCCCCGGTGGTCACCACCCTGGTGGCGGTGGCGGTGATCTGGCGCTACCTGTTCCACACCAGCTACGGCCTGGTGAACTATGGCCTGGGGCACCTGGGGATCAGCCCGATCGACTGGCTTGGCGATCCCAACTGGGCGATGCCGACCATCATGCTGTTCGCCGTATGGAAGAACTTCGGCTACAACATGGTGATCTTCCTGGCCGGCCTGCAGGCGATTCCGCACGATCTGTACGAAGCCGCGCGCATCGACGGTGCCTCGCGCTGGAAGCAGTTCCTGCACATCACCCTGCCAATGCTCGGCCCGGTGCTGCTGGTGGTCGGGGTGATCACCGTGTCCGGCTATTTCCAGCTGTTTGCCGAACCGTACGTCATGACCCGCGGCGACCCACTGCAGAGCACCGTGAGTGTGTTGTATTTCATGTTTGAAGAGGGCTTCAAATGGTGGAACCTGGGACGCGCCTCCGCGGTGGCGTTCCTGCTGTTCCTGATCATCCTGGCGGTGACCACGTTGATGCTGCGTTTCGGCCGCAAGAGGCAGTTGGTATGAGTCGTGAAATCGGTCAATCGCGCTGGCATGCATGGTGGGTCAACGGTGGCCTGACCGTGCTGGCGCTGGTCAGCCTGGCGCCGCTGCTGTGGATGCTGTCGGTGTCGTTCATGCCGACCGGCGAGGCGGCGCACTTCCCGCCGCCGCTGCTGCCGTCCTCGGTGACCACCGCGAACTACCACGAGCTGTTCGCGCGGACCGGCATGGGCAACAACTTCGTCAACAGCCTGCTGGTGTCGCTGGCGATCACGTTGGGCTCGCTGCTGCTCAACACAATGGCCGGCTATGCCTTCGCCAAGCTGCGCTTCGTCGGCCGCGAGCGCATCTTCCAGCTGCTGCTGGCAGCGCTGGTCATCCCGGCGCAGGTGGCGATGCTGCCGCTGTTCCTGCTGATGAAGCAGCTGGGCCTGGTCAACAACTTCGGCGGGGTGATCGTGCCGGCGCTGGCCACCGTGTTCGGCATCTTCCTGGTCCGTCAGTACGCCCGGTCGATCCCGGACGAACTGCTGGAAGCGGCGCGCATCGACGGGGCAGGGGAGCTGCGGATCTTCTTCCAGATCGTGCTGCCGATGCTCAAGCCGGTGCTCGTGACTCTTTCGATCTTCACCTTCATGGGCTCGTGGAACGACTTCATGTGGCCGTTGATCGTGCTGACCGACCAGGAGCATTACACTCTGCCGGTCGCCCTGGCCACACTCTCGCGCGAACACATCATGGACGTTGAAATGATGATGGCCGGTGCGGTGGTCACGGTGGTTCCGGTGCTGGCACTGTTCCTGGTGCTGCAGCGCTACTACATCCAAGGTCTGCTGCTGGGGAGTGTCAAAGGGTGAAGCGAGTCGTCGTCGCGGTGGGTCTGGGTCTGGTCTGGTCACTGGCGGCCGCGGCCGCACCGCCGGCGACGCCGGCTGCACCCCGGGTGCTGGACGGCTTCGACGACATGTCGCCGTGGAAGCTGGTGCTGTCCGACCAGGTCAGCGGCTCGCTGCGCAGCGTCGCCGGCCTCGGCGGCGGGCGCGCGCTGTGCCTGGACTACGACTTCCATGACGTCTCCGGGTATGTCGGCATCCGCCGCGAGCTGGCCGTGGAGTGGCCGGGCAACTATCAGGTCGGTTTCCAGCTGCGCGGCGATTCGCCGTCCAACGACCTGCAGTTCAAGCTGATCGATGCCAGCGGGGACAACGTGTGGTGGGTCAACCGCCCCGGTTTTGTCTTTCCCAAGGCGTGGACCGGCGTGCAGTACCGCAAGCGCCACATCGACAAGGCCTGGGGGCCGGGTACCGAGAAGACGCTGACCCGCAGCGCCGCCGTGGAGTTCACCCTCTACAGCAAGGTCGGCGGCAAGGGCACGGTGTGCTTCGACCGCCTCACCCTGCAGGCCCTGCCACCGGAAGACACCAGTGCGTTGACGCCGTCGGTGATTGCCGACACCGCCACCGCGCTGCAGAACCGCATCGTCGATGGCAAGCCGGACACGGTCTGGATCAGTGGCGGGGTCGCCGAACAGACCATCAGCCTGGACCTGCACAAGGTCCGCGAGTTCGGTGGCGCGGTGATCCAGTGGTTGCCGGGGCTGGAGGCCACGCGCTACACCGTGCGCTCCTCGCAGGACGGACGCAGCTGGAAGACGCTGCGCGAGGTCACCGCCGGTGGCGGCGGCCGCGACTGGCTGGCGCTGCCGGAAACCGAAGCGCGTTACCTGCGCTTCGACCTCAAGGGGGGCCCGAGCTGGCGCTACGGCATCCGCGACATCGGGTTGAAGCCGCTGGATTTCGCCGACACCCCCAATGACTTCATCCAGTCGGTCGGTTCGGATCTGCCGCGTGGCTCGGTGCCGCGCGGCTTCAGCGGCGAGCAGCCCTACTGGACCCTGCTGGGGCTGGACGGCGGCCGCGAGCAGGCGCTGATCGGCGAAGATGGCGCGCTGGAGGTGGCGAAGTCCAGCTTCAGCGTTGAACCGTTCGTGCTGGTGGACAACAAGCTGCTCACCTGGGCGGACGTGAAGAGCCGGCAATCGCTGCAGGACGGCTATCTGCCGATCGCCAGCGTGGACTGGGCCCACGACAAGGCCGCGCTGCAGGTGACCGGTTTCGTGCAGGGGCGGCCGGACAACGCGCAGTTGATCGGCCGCTACACCCTGCGCAACCCGGACAAGGTGGCCCACGAGTACACGTTGGCGCTGGCCGTGCGGCCGTGGCAGGTCAATCCGCCGACCCAGTTCCTCAACACCGTGGGCGGCTTCAGCCGGATCGACGCACTCGCGGTGGACCCGACCCATGTCGACGTCAACGGTACCCCGCGCATCCATGCCGTGCAGCCGGCCGATGCGGCCTTCGCCACCGCCTTCGACAGCAAGCTGGAGGTGATGCACCTGGCCAGCGGCAAACTTCCGGAGACCCGCGAGGTCAAGGACAGCACCGGGCTGGCCTCCGGCGCGCTGCTGTACCGCTTTAAGCTGGCACCCGGCGAAACCCGCGAGGTGGCCTTGGTCCTCCCGCAGACCGGTACCTGGGCCATGCCCAAGGGGTTCGACGCCGCCAAGGCCCAGCAGCAGGTGGCCTCGATGTGGCGCACCCGGCTGGACCAGGTGAAGCTGCAGGTACCCGACGCCGGCAAGCCGCTGGTGGATACGCTGCGTACCGCGCTGGCGCACATGCTGATCTCGCGCATCGGCCCGAGCCTGCAGCCGGGCACGCGTTCGTACTCGCGCAGCTGGATCCGCGACGGCGCGATGATTTCCGAGGGTCTGCTGCGCATGGGCCGCAATGACGCGGTGCGCGATTACGTGAGCTGGTATGCGCCGTACCAGTTCGACAACGGCAAGGTGCCGTGCTGCGTGGATGCGCGCGGCAGCGACCCGGTGCCGGAGAACGACAGCCACGGTGAGCTGATCTTCAACATTGCCGAGTACTGGCGCTACACCGGCGACACCGCCTTCCTGGAGCAGATGTGGCCGCACGTGCAGGGCGCGTTCAACTACATGGAACAGCTGCGCCTGAGCGAGCGCACCGAAGAGAACCGGGCACGCAATCCGGCGTTCTACGGGATGATGCCGGCCTCGATCAGCCACGAAGGCTATTCGGCCAAGCCGATGCATTCGTACTGGGACAACTTCTGGGCGCTGCGCGGCTACAAGGATGCGGCGATCATCGCCACGGCGCTGGGCAAGGTCGAAGCGCTGCAGATGAGCGAATCGCGCGATCAGTTCCGTGACGATCTGCAGGCCTCGCTGCAGGCCGCGGTCGCGCTGCACAAGATCGACTACCTGCCTGGCTCGGCCGAACTGGGTGACTTCGACGCCACCTCCACCACCATCGCGCTGGCACCGGGCGGTGAGCAGGGGCGTCTGCCGCAGCCGTACCTGGACAACACGTTCGAGCGCTACTGGACCCAGTTCGTGGAACGGCGCGACGGCAAGCGGGAATGGAAGGACTACACCCCGTACGAGTGGCGCAATGTCGCCGCGTTCGTACGCCTGGGCTGGCGCGACCGCGCCTGGCAGGCCACCGGGTTCTTCTTCAATGATCGCGCCCCGCAGGCCTGGAACCAGTGGGCCGAAGTGGTGTCGCACACCCCGCGCAAACCGTTCTTTGTCGGCGACCTGCCGCATGCCTGGGTTGCCTCGGACTTCGTCCGCTCGGCGCTGGACATGTTCGCCTACAACCGCGATCTCGACGACAGCCTGGTGCTGGCGGCCGGCGTGCCGGTGCGCTGGCTGGAAGGCAAGGGCATCGCCGTACAGGGGTTGCGCACGCCCAACGGCCAGTTGAACTACGCACTGAGCCGCAGCGAGAAGCAGCTGACCCTCACCGTGTCGGCCGGCCTGGTGGCCCCGCCCGGTGGCGTGGTGCTGCCGTGGCCGTACAGCGGTGAACCCGGCGGGACCACCATCAACGGCGAACCGGCCCAGTGGGAAGGCAAGGAACTGCGGGTGATGCAGCTGCCGGCCACCGTCCAGATCGACATTCCGGCGGCGGTACGCCGGGCAGAACGCAAGGCACCGTAATGACGCACCTGTTGAACCGATGGGGACGCCGCGGCAGCCGTTGCCTCGCTGTGTGTCTGCTGGCGTTGCTGGCACTGGCTGAAGCGGCCGCCGCAGCGGAGCCTGCACAAGCGCCGTCGTCGGGCATGACAATGGTGACGTTCAACCTGCACCATGACCGCGAGGACTGGCCGGCGCGCCGTGAGGTGATCCTGCGCGAGCTCAAGGCACTGCGTCCGGATGCGATCGCGCTGCAGGAAGTGATCCAGAAGCCGAAGGTGCGCAACCAGGCGCAGTGGCTGGCACGCAGACTTGGGTACGACTACCAGTTCGTCTCCACCGACCCGCCAGGTGCCTCCAAACGCTACGGCAACGCACTGTTGACCGCGCGCCCCGTGCTGGCGCGCAACGACCATCTGCTCGCCCCGCTTACCGACTACCGCACGGTGGCGCACCTGCGGATCGCGGTCGATGGCCAGCCGGTGAACGTGTACGCCACCCATCTCAACGAGCGCTCCGATGACAGCGGCAGCCGCATCCGTGGCGAACAGGTGGCCGATCTGCTGGCCTTCATCGCCGCCACGTCGGACGACGCGCCGGTGGTGATCGCCGGGGATTTCAACGCGCTGGTCGATGCGGGCGATCTGAGCGCGCTGCGCAACCACTACGGCGACAGCTACGGCAGCGTGCACGTCAATGATCTCGCGGCGGTCAGCACGCTCAACCGGCACTACTACCAGGCGCCCTCGCGGATCGACCACATCTTCTTCCAGCAGGATCGGCTGATCGCGCGCGAAGCCCGGCTGCTGTTCGATCAGCCCTACGCGGACGGCCGCTGGGCATCGGACCACTACGGCGTGTGGACGCGCCTGCAGTTCGCGCCCCGCGCGGCGGCTCCGGCGGCCACCGCTCCCTGATCGACGGCCGCGTGGCAGGCGCTCAGGGGACGGCCTGTTCGCTGGTCTTTTCCCAGGCCTGGCCATTGCGGGTCCGCCAGGTCCCGCCGGTCGCGCAGCAGCCGCCGGCGCCCAGGGCCATGCGCCCCAGCACGGCGACCACCGCATCGTCTTCCTGGCGCAGCGACTGACGCTGGCACGCGGTGAAGAACGGGTAGGGCGCCGGTGCCAGCACCTCGACCAGCGACAGCGTCTGGCCGGTGCCGCGCACGACCTTGAACACCTTGCAGTCCTGGACGAGCAGCTCCACCGGTGTGCCGCCAAGCGTGCCGCGGAAGTGGTGCTCGGGCGGCGCATCGCGTACGGCAATGGCGGCATCGCTGAGCGGTGACGGTGCGGGCTGGCAGGCGGACAAGGCCAACAGCAGCGCGCAGACGGGCAGGGGAACGGATCGGCGCATGGGCCCGAGCATGCCACAGCCGGCGGTGACCCCAAACGCAGACAGCGGCCCGAAGGCCGCTGTCTGTTGTTGCACATGCCGCTGGATCGGGATCAGGCCTTGTCGGTCTTTTCCGGGTCCTGCTGGGGGGCGGCATCGGTCTGCGCGGCATCGGTGGGGATGTCGCCGCGGGCCTCGGCCTGCGCTGCCTGTGCGGCCGCGTCGGTGCTGGCCGGGACATCGCTGGTGGCGGAGCCGAACAGCTGGCCGTTCTGCACCACCGGTGCGACCGGCGCCGGTTCAACGCGGGTTACCGGCGCGGCGTCGACCTTCTCGACGGCCGCCGGCACCGGATCCACGGCATCCAGCATGCTGGTCTGCACCGGACGGACGGTCTCGGCGGTCTCGCTGCGGGCCACGACCGGCGCGGCCGGTGCGGCTTCGACCGGGGTGTCCACGACCACCGGTGCCTCGACGACGGTCGCGGCGGCCGGTGCGACAACGGCCGGTGCCTCGGCAACCACCGGGGTCACGACGGGCGCTTCAACCACCGGCGCGTTCGCCACCGGATCCGGAGCAGCGGCCGGCGTCGGCGCGACAGGTGCGTCGGCCACCGGGGCGTCGGCACGGACCGGTTCAACCGGTGCGGAGGCGGCGACCACGGCCGGGGCCGGCGTCGGCGATTCCACGAACGGCACGCGATCCGTGTAGGACGGTGCCGCGGCTTCCTCGGCCGGAGCGGCTTCGGTGTGGCCGGCGGTCACCACCGGGCTGCTGATCGCGGCAACCGGCGCGGCAGCGGCGACGGCAGCGACCGGTGCCGGTGCCTGCACGGGCGCCGGTGCAGCAGCGGCGGCCGGTGCCGGGCGCGGGGCCTGGACCGGTGCCGCAGCGTTCGGCGCCGAGCCAGCTTCATCGTCGAAGTCGAACTCCGGCTGCGGCTGGCCGTTGGCGGCAACCGGACGCTCGGCCTGGGCGGCGTCGGTACCGTCCTGCTCGCCGTCCTGCTCGTCGCCGTCGTCGTCCAGACCGCCGTCATCGTTCAGGCCATCGTTGCCTGCGGCCTGCTCGCCATTGCCACGACGGCGGCGACGGCCACCGCGACGGCCGCGACGACGGCGCGAGCCGCCTTCGCCATTGGCATCATCGCCATTGCCGGCGGCATCGTTCTGCTCTGCGGCATCGCCGGCAGTCAGTGCCTGCTCGGTTGCCGCCGATGCGGCGGCCAGCGCCGCAGCGTCCTGCACCGGCGAGGTCACGACGGTGGCGTCGGCCACGGTCACGGCTGCGGCGGCCACCACGGCGGCATCGGCGACCGGCGCGGCGGTGTTGCCCGGCTTCGGTGCGTCGGTCTGCGGCTGACGGGCTGCCTTCTCCTCGCCCTGCTGCGGCTTGGGCTGCTGCGGCTGCTTGGGCTGCTTCAGCTTGGGCTGCTGCTCGTTGCGCGGCTGCTTGGGCTGCTGCTCACCGCGCGGCTTGCCCTGGCCCGGAGCCTGGACCTGCGCGGCAGCACCGGCGGCCGGGGCCACGTCCTGGCGACGCTCGTCACGGCGCTCGTTCTTCGGGCCGCGCTCACCGCGCTCGCCGCGGTCCTCGCGACGGTCCTTGCCACGCCCCTGGGCCTGGCCGTTCGCGGCGCCAGTGCCGCCGCGCTCGCCACGCTCATCGCGACGGCCGTTGCGGTCCTTGCCGTTGCGGTCCTTGGTGCGGTTGGCGCGGTTGCCCTCCTGGGCCGGGCGGTTGCCCGGCTGCGGGGCGGCGGCCGGAGCCGGTTCGCCACCGAAGATGCGCTTGAGCCAACCGACCACGCCGGTGGCCGCCGGGGCGGCGACCGGTGCCGGGGCGACCGGTGCCGGCGCGACGACCGGTTCGGGCGCTTCGCGCACCGGGGCCGGCTGGCTGTGCTTGACCTGGGTCACCACGGGGGCGACCGGGATGTTGAGCTGCGCCTTGGTCAGGGCATGCACCGGCAGCTTGCGCGGGGTGCCGCGCTGGTAGCTCGGCTTGCCGCTTTCCTCGCCCAGCTCGTTCTCGCGCAGTCGGGTCACTTCGTAGTGCGGCGTGTGCAGCTGCTCGTCAGCGACGATCACGATCGGCGCGTCATGGCGCTGTTCGATCTCACGCAGCGCGCTGCGCTTCTCGTTGAGCAGGTAGTTGGCGATCTCGACCGGGGCCTGGACCAGCACCTGCCCGGTGTTCTCCTTCATCGCATGCTCTTCGGCAACGCGGATGATCGACAGCGACAGCGATTCGACGCTGCGCATGCGGCCGTGGCCGTCGCAGCGCGGGCAGACGATCTGGCTGGATTCACCCAGGCTCGGACGCAGGCGCTGGCGGCTCATTTCCATCAGGCCGAAGCGCGAGATGCGGCCCAGCTGCACGCGCGCACGGTCGTACTTGAGCGCGTTCTGCAGGCGGTTCTCGACTTCGCGCTGGTGCTTGTTGGAGGCCATGTCGATGAAGTCGATGACCACCAGGCCACCCAGGTCGCGCAGGCGCAGCTGGCGGGCCACTTCCTCGGCGGCTTCCAGGTTGGTCTGGAACGCGGTGTCCTCGATGTCGCTACCCTTGGTGGCGCGCGAGGAGTTGACGTCGATGGCGGTCAGGGCCTCGGTCTGGTCAACCACGATCGAGCCACCCGACGGCAGACGCACGTTGCGTTCATACGCGCCTTCGATCTGCGATTCGATCTGGAAGCGGTTGAACAGCGGGATGTCGTCCTTGTAATGCTTGAGCTTGCGCAGGGTCTGCGGCATCACCTGCTGCATGAACTCGCGGGCGGTCTCGTAGAGCTCCTCGGTGTCCACCAGGATCTCGCCGACATCGGCGCGCAGGTAGTCGCGCAGGGCGCGCACGATCAGGCGCGACTCCTGGTAGATCAGGAACGGGGCCGGCTTGGTCAGCGCCGCTTCGGCGATGGCCTTCCAGACCTGGAGCAGGTAGTCCAGATCCCACTGCAGTTCTTCGGCATCGCGGCCGACGCCGGCGGTGCGGATGATCACGCCCATGTCGTCGGGGATGTTCAGCTTGTCCAGCGCGTCCTTCAGGGCGGCGCGGTCTTCGCCTTCGATCCGGCGCGAGACGCCACCGGCGCTCGGCGAGTTGGGCATCAGCACCATGTAGCGGCCGGCCAGGGAGATGAACGTGGTCAGGGCGGCGCCCTTGTTGCCACGCTCTTCCTTGTCCACCTGGACAACCACTTCCTGGCCTTCACGCAGCAGTTCGCGGATGCCGGCCTTGTTGTGGTCCACGCCCGCCTGGAAGTAATCGCGGGAGATTTCCTTCAGCGGCAGGAAGCCGTGACGGTCCGCGCCGTACTCGACGAAGGCCGCTTCCAGCGACGGTTCAAGGCGCGTGATACGGCCCTTGTAGATGTTCGACTTCTTCTGTTCCTTGGACGGCTGTTCGATGTCGATGTCGTACAGCGTCTGGCCATCCACGATGGCTACCCGCAGCTCTTCGGCCTGCGTGGCATTGATCAGCATTCGCTTCATACTTGCGTTCCTCGCGCGCTGCTACCGCGCGGAACGCCATGGGGTTTCGCTTCTGGTCACGCTTCGACGCCCATCGCGCATGCGCGGGGAGGGCGGCTTGGGTTTCCAGCGCTACGACACCACGGCAGGCCGCGGGAGCGCTTCATTTGTTTTGGTTTGGGTGTTTCTGGGCCGGAGGCAGCTTTCAGCCAGGCTGGAGCGCCACAGGGACATGTTCAGCGCAGATGCGTGTCAGGCATCCGGCGATGGCCGGGACCGCCGGTGAGCCGCTAACATGGCCGCCCCGGGGGCGGTGGCTGCGCACTGTGCCGGAATCGCGGGAAGTCGGGCTTCTGGCCCAGAGCAACTTCCAACGAAATCAATCCCTTATCTCGCCCGCCGAGTGTAACAGAATAAAAGGCCAATGACCGTTACCGAGCCCACCCCCAAAGCCGCTGAAGCCATGACCAGCGTACGTATGATCTCTGTCCCGGCCGACCGCGCCGGGCAGCGCCTGGACAACTTCCTGCTCGGCCAGCTCAAGGGTGCACCGCGCAGCCTGATCTACAAGCTGGTGCGCAGCGGCCAGGTCCGGGTCAATGGCGGCCGCGCCAAGGCCGAGCGGAAGCTCGAGGCCGGCGACGAGGTGCGGGTGCCGCCCGTCCGTCTCACCGAGGAAGGAGACAAGGCGGGCCCGCCCGCTGCTTTCATGAAGCGCCTGGAAGACGCCATCGTCTATGAGGACGAGCGGCTGCTGGCGCTGAACAAGCCGTCGGGCGTGGCCAGCCACGGCGGCAGCGGGATCAGCTTCGGCGCGATCGAGACCCTGCGCGCCCTGCGCCCGGGCAGGACGCTGGAGCTGGTGCACCGGCTGGACCGGGACACGTCGGGGCTGCTGATCGTGGCCAAGAAGCGGTCGGCGCTGAGCGAACTGCAGGCGCTGCTGCGGGAGGACCACGGTGCGGGCATCCGCAAGCGCTACCTGACCCTGCTGGTGGGGCGCATGCCGGATGGCACGATGACGGTGGACGCGCCGCTGCACGTGGGGCTGCGCCAGGGCGGCGAGCGGCATGTGCAGGTCAATCCGATCGGCAAGGAATCGATCAGCCACTTCAAGGTGCTGGAGCGCAAGGGCGGCCATTCGTACTGTGAGGTGCGCATCGAAACCGGGCGCACCCACCAGATCCGCGTGCATGCCCAGCATCTGGGCCACCCGGTGGCCGGTGACGACAAGTACGGCGATCCGGACGTCAACAAGCGGCTTCGTGAGCAGATCGGGCTGAAGCGCCTGTTCCTGCACGCCGCCTCGCTGGAATTTGCGCTGGACAACGGCAAGACCCCGTACCTGCTCAACGCCCCGCTGGCCGACGAGTTGACCGAGGTGCTGAACCGGTTGCGTTGATGGGGCGTGGTTGCCGTCCCGGTCAGGGGCGGCCGGGTGCGCGCGGAATGCGGCAGCGCGTGGAGCCGGCCAGCGGCCGGCATGACGCGCTGCGGGACGGCATTACCATTTGAAGAGAACCAGGCTGATGGCCAGGCTGCCCATGCCGGCCACCAGGCCATAGACCGTTTCGTGACCCTTCGCGTAGCGCTTGGCGGCCGGCAGCAGTTCGTCCAGCGCCAGGAACACCATCACCCCGGAGATCAGGCCGAATACCCAGCCGAAGGTGGCGTGGTTGAGGACGCCGGACAGGGCGAAATAGCCAATCGCGGCCCCCACCGGTTCGGCCAGGCCGGACAGCAGGCTGGCACCGAAGGCGTAGACCTTGTTCTGCGTGGCGAAGTACACCGGGACGGCGATCGCGATGCCTTCGGGGATGTTGTGGATGGCGATGGCGAAGGCCAGCGGCATGCCCACCGACGGGCTTTCCAGAGTGGCAAAAAAGGTGGCCAGGCCTTCAGGGAAGTTGTGCGCAGTGATCGCGATCGCGGTCAGCAGGCCGACCCGCTTGATATAGGCCTTGTTGTTGTCGCGGAACAGCGGGTCCTGCTTGTCCAGGCTTTCGTGCGGGTTCGGGATCAGATGGTCGATCAGCACGATCAGCAGCACGCCGGCCAGGAAGGCCATCGTGCCGTAGGCGAAGCCGGTCCGCGCGTCGTAGGCCAGGGTGAAGGAATCGATGGCCTTGTTGAGGATCTCGGTCAGCGACACGAACACCATCGCCCCGCCCGCGAAGGCCAGCCCGAATGCCAGCAGACGGGGATTGGGGCGTTGCGAGAACAGCACCATCAGGCTGCCCAGGCCGGTGGCCAGGCCGGCAGCCAGGGTCACCAGCAGGGCGATCCATACGTTGTCGCTCGAAATATCCAGCATGCGCTACCGCATCCTTTACACGGGTAACAACGCGCCGTCGCCCCTGTAGTCGTCACGCCGGGGAAAGGGCGTGCGGGGCAGGCGGTGCGTGATCAGGGGGATGGAGCTGGCGTGCGCTGGCTTCCGGGGGCAGGAACGGGGCGGTCAACCGCCCTGACGCAGCCGCTCTTCGATCGCGAAGCACTGGTCGGGTTTGGGCTGCGGTGGGTTGAAGCTGATCGGCACCTGGATCGTGGTGGACACCGGCTGGCCGGCACGGGTGGCGGCCTTGAACTGCCAGGCCTGGACCGCCTTCTTCGCCTGCTCGTCGAGCTGGGTGTTGCCGCTGCCGGTGACCAGCGCCACCTCGCCGGGGGCGCCGTCGGCACCAATCACCACCCTGAAGGTGCTGGTGCCGCCGATGCCCTGGCAGGCCAGTTCGATCGGGTACTCCGGCGGCGGGGTCTTCACTGCCGCGACCTCGGTGGGCGGCGCAACCGGTGCGGCCGGTTCGGCGGGCTTGTTGCAGCCGGCCAGGGCGGCCACGGCGACGCTGGACAACAGAATGGATGACAGTTTCATGGGGTCACTCCGTGAGGGCCGAAGCCTTCGCTGCGCAGATGAAGTCGTTTTCGCTCAGTCCGCCCACATCATGGGTGGAGAAGCGCACCACGGCGCGGTCGTAATGCACGCCCAGGTCGGGGTGGTGGTCCTCGCGGTGGGCCACCCACGCCAAGGCATTCACGAACGCCATCGTGCCGTGGTAATTATCGAAGCGGAAGGTCCGGGTCAGGGCCTGGCCCTGTTCGGCCAGCTCCCAGCCGGGCACCTGGGCCAGCAGCTCGGCCACGCGGGCTGCGCCCAGCTTGTGGTCGCTGCCTTTGCGCGGCACGCAATGGGCCTGCGCCAGGGGAATCAGGTCGGCCATGCAATCCTCCACATCTAGATGTCTGAACAATGCGCCGTTCAGTGTATAAACCGAATGAGCGCGTAACGAGCGATTGGCTAGAATAGCCTGATGATCCAGATATCCGACACTGCCCAGTCCTACTTCCGCAAGCTGATCGAGCGTGAGGCCGTGCCCGGCATGGGCGTCCGCCTGAGCGCGGTCGATGCCGGCACGCCGCGCGCCGACGCGCGGCTGGAATTCGCCGAACCCACCCAACTGCTCGGTGACGAGTGGGCGGTGGACTGCGACGGGTTCACCCTGTACGTCGATGCCGCCAGTGTGGCCTGGCTCGACGGCGCCGACATCGACATCGTCGCCAACGCCGCCGGCAGCCAGCAGCTGACCATCAAGGCGCCCAAGATCAAGGGCGAGGCGCCCACCGATGCCGCCTCGCTGGTCGAGCGCGTGCGCTGGGTGGTGGAGAACGAAGTCAACCCGCAGCTGGCCTCGCACGGCGGCAAGGTGGCCGTGCAGGAAGTCTCCTCCGATGGCGTGGTGCTGCTGCGCTTCGGTGGCGGCTGCCAGGGCTGCGGGATGGCCGATGTCACGCTCAAGCAGGGGATCGAGAAGACCCTGATGGGACGTGTGCCCGGCATTACCGCGGTGCGCGACGCGACCGACCACGAGAGTGGCGACGCGCCGTACATTCCACGCGGCACGGCCGCCTGACCGCACTGCGTGCCCTTGCGCCGAGCCGACGAGATTCTCGACTGGTTGCTGGCACGCCAGCCGGATGAACGCATCCTGGAGAAAACCACGGGCCTGCCGTATGGCTGGGGCCTGTGGCTGCGTGCGCTGACGCCGCTGCCGCGCCCGCCACGGGCCACGGGCGTCGTGACGGAGATGCTGCAGCGGCCCGCGCCTGTGCCGACCGGTCGCCTGCCCGCGCTGGGCTTTGTGCAGGCGGTGCGCCGCCTGTTCTGGCAGACCTGGGAGCCGGCCCCCCGCGACCAGCGCTGGATGCGCTGGACCTCGGCGCTGATCAGTGCGCTGCTGCACGTTCTGTTTGCGGTACTGCTGCTGTGGGTGGCACTGGTGCGCACCCCGGTCGATCCGGAGGAGGGTGGCGAAGGCAACCGTATCCAGGTCGCCTTCGTCGGCAAGGGCACGCCGGCCGAGGATGGCGGTGGCGCGTCCAGTGCCGAAGCCGTGGCGGCCAATGCGCCGGCCACGCAGATCGATGCCACCGCAGCGGGGGCGTCGGCGCAGGCCGCCACGCTGTCGCCGTCCCCGGCGGCCGAGCCGACCGACGCCAGTGCATCGGCCGGCGCGCCGCCACCGGCGGCCGCCGAGCCGGCGCCCCCGGCCGAGGCGACGCCGGCCAACGAACAACCCCTGCAGGCCACCGTCGTGCAGGAGGCCACTACCGATTTTGTGGTGCCGCCGCCGAGCGTGCCGCGCACCGAAGTCCGCGTGGTGCCGCGCGAACCGCAGGACGTAACCGTACGCGAACGCACCGTGGCGGTGGTGGAAACGCCGGTGGCGCGTTCGGCCGTCCCGTTGCCGGCGCTTGCCACGCCGCCGCGTGACCGCACTCCGGAGGTCAGTGTGCGCGAGCGCGAGGTGACGCTGATGAGCGAGCGCCCGGTGCCGATGCAGATGCCGCAGTCGCGGGTGGAGGCCACGGTGCCGCAACGCGAACTGCAGGTGCGCGAGCGCGAGGTGCAGCCGGCGCCCACCGCCCCGGTGGCGATGGCCCCGGTGCCTCAGCGCGAGGTCAACGTGCGGGGCGCTGCAGCGGAAATCGAGGTGCGGGAGCGCAGCATTCCCAATGCCGCCCCCCGGCCGGCGCCAAGCGCGCCGACCGTGGCTGCCGCCGGCACCAGCACCAGTGCCGCGACCACGTCGTCCCCGTCGACCACGTCCGCGCCGGTCCGCGATGGCCCGGCCGCGTCGGCCCCGGCCAGTTCGCGCGCGGGTACGCAGCTGGCGCCGCAGCCCGGCAGCTGGGCCACGCCGCAGCGGGGCGATGACTGGGGTGCAGACGCCCAGGCGCGCGATGGCGCGCGGCGTGGCGCCCAGCAGGCCAACCAGGCCGGTACCGGCCTGTTCAATGCCGATGGCAGCGTGCGCGTGCCCGGCGACGACGGCAAGGGCGACCATGAGCGGGGGGCGCCCGGCGGTGACAAAGATGGCTGGAGCCGCGAGCGCATCGCGCAGTCGGGCACCTGGCTGAAGCGTCCGCCGTACGATTACACCCCGACCTCGTTCGACAAGTACTGGGCGCCCAACGAGTCACTGCTCGCCGAGTGGGTTCGCAAGGGCATCAAGGCGGTGGAGATTCCGATTCCCGGTACCAGCACCAAGATCTCCTGCGTGGTGTCGATGCTGCAGTTCGGTGGCGGCTGTGGCCTGACCAATCCGAACATGAACGACCAGCCGGCGGTGGCGCGACCGCCGCCGGACATCCCGTTCAAGAAGGAACTGCAGGAAGACAACGGCAGCCGTTGAGGCCAACGGCCCCAACGGAGTTGTCTTACGGCTCCACCGCGGCATCCTGCAGCGCCACGAAGGCCCAGAACGGCACGTTCTGCCCGCTCCAGTGCGCGCTTGCCTCGTCCAGAATGTCCAGCAGCGTGTCGAAGTCGGCCGACGCGCCAGCGCGCAGGTCGTCGGCATCGTTGAAGAACAGCGCATACCCGTTGGCCGGCAGCCACTGCAGATCACGCAGGCTGTCGGCGAGCGCATCCCAGTTGCCGCCGAAGCCGGATGGGAAGTCCAGCTGCGCGGCCAGCCGCATCAGCAGCGTGCGCTTGTCGCTGCAGCCGGCCAGGTCGATCCGGCAGATGCGCAGGCCGGCATCGCGCATCGCGGCCGAGAGGGGGGCGACGTCTTCGTTGCCGATGGCGTAGACGCCGGCATTGTTGATGTCGTGCAGGCCCAGCTCGAATCCATCATGTGTCATTGCCAGCTCCCGGCCGGTGGTACGTCGAAACTGCGGAAGGTTTCATAGTGGTCGTCGGTATAGAACCACGCGGTCGGCGGGTTGCCGCCGGTAACGATGCGGCGCGCGCCCCGGTTGCCGGCACCCGGGGTGTCGACGGTGTATTCGCGGTAATACCCGCGCGGGCGCTGCGGCAGGCGCTGTTCGCGGTTGCCGAACACACTGCCGTCCTGGCGGTGCGGGTAGGGGCCACCCTGCTGGATCAGGGCGAGCGTGCGTCGCGCCTCGGGTGGCAGGAACGGCGGCAACGCATCGCGGGGTCGCGTCGATGCGGCGGCCGGTACCGGCGCGGCCTCCGGCTGGGTCAGCGACGGGGCGAACTGCGGCGGTGGCGGACGCTGGGCCAGCTTGATGGCGGCCAGTCCGCCGATCAGCAGCACAATGGCGAGCAGGAGCAGCAAGGGCTTGCGCATGAGGGGCGGAAGGCAGGAAAGGTGACGCGTACTCTACCGCCATCGGCCTGCATCTCCGATGACGCTGCGTACTGCCTGCGGGATGCGCCGTCACCGCTGCATAACAATCACGCGGCACACCGCGCGCGACGAAGAATCCTTTACATGCCCCTTGGTATGCTCGCAGACCATCCCCATCATCGACACCGCAACGCCCGGTCTTCGCCGGGTGAGTGAGCTACCAGGAGAACCACATGGCCTACACCCTGCCCAAGCTGTCCTACGCCTACGACGCGCTCGAGCCGCATATCGACGCGGCCACGATGGAGATCCACCACACCAAGCACCACCAGACCTATATCAACAACGTCAATGCGGCGCTGGAAGGCACCGAGTTCGCCGACCTGCCGGTCGAAGAGCTGGTGAAGAAGACCAAGTCGCTGCCGGAAAACCTGCAGGGCCCGGTGCGCAACAACGGCGGCGGCCACGCCAACCACTCGCTGTTCTGGACCGTGATGTCGCCGAACGGCGGCGGTGCGCCGGTCGGTGACGTCGCCAAGGCGATCGAGTCCCAGCTGGGCGGTTTCGACAAGTTCAAGGATGCTTTCACCAAGGCTGCGCTGACCCGTTTCGGCAGCGGCTGGGCGTGGCTGAGCGTGACCCCGGACAAGAAGGTCGTGGTTGAAAGCAGCGCCAACCAGGACAGCCCGCTGATGGACGGCAACACGCCGATCCTGGCGCTGGATGTGTGGGAGCACGCGTACTACCTGAAGTATCAGAACCGTCGCCCGGAATACATCGGCGCGTTCTTCAACGTCGTCGACTGGAACGAAGTCGAGCGTCGTTACCAGGACGCCATCGCCTGATCACAGGGCATTGGATGACGCAACGGCCAGGCAGCAATGCCTGGCCGTTGTCGTTTCAGCGGGAGGCGCTACAGCGTTTCGCCCTGCAGGCGCAGGGTGGCCATCACGCCCAGGCGCAGCGCGCCGGTCTCGCCCTCGGCAGCCGGCAGCTTGACGTTTTCCTGGCGCAGGCCATCGAAGTGCTTGACCTGGAACAACACGTCCAGGCCGTGGCCGCGTGCCGCGCCGGCCATTGATGGCGGATCGACACGCTCGCCCGGGTTCTTCCGCGCCGGCTGGAAGCCGGGCGTGCTGCGGACCAGCTCGCCGGCCTCGGCGGAAAAATCGCCGGCAATCAGCGAGGGCAGCCCATCGGAGGTGGCGCCGATCCAGGTCATCAGGTCGCTGGTCTGATGGCGGCGCACGTCCGGCCCGTCCGGGTCCGGACGCAGCCGGGCAATGTAGATGTTGACCAGTTCCTCCTGCACCTTGACCCGCATCATGCCGGCCGCACTGAACTGGCCGGGCGGGTGCAGCAGGGTAACGCCGTCTTCGGTGACCGGCAGCCGGGTAAGCATGGCGCTGCCGTGGCGCAGGCCCTGGCTGGGCGGGTCGGCGGTGACGAAGTCGCAGCTGTAGCGCAGGCGCGTGGCCAGCCAGCAGGCCGGGTTGCGGCCCTGGCTCTGCAGCACCCGCTGCACCGCGATCACATCCGGCTGCAGGGATTCCAGCAACTGCAGCACCTGGTCGCGGCGCTGCTGCCACTGGCCGTCGTCGGCGACCGGCAGTTCCAGGGTGGCGATCTTGAGAAGGTGCGGGCGGGTGCCCTCGGCCTGGCGCGCGCTGGCCGCAGGAGCGGACACGACAAGCGCCAGCAACAGGACCCATCCTGGCCAGCGTCCCAACACAGCAGTCGACGTCATGCGCATAACGATAAGTTTACGCTTTGTCCGTCGACGCCTCGTGACTTCCGGCAGCGTCTGTCGCCATTGGCCTGCCATGTTCGCCGGCCGCTGTCATGTAGGGCCGCAGCGTGCGCAGGTGTGGGGCTTCCGGTAAGCTCGCGCCCTTTCGTATTCGCAGGACAGCCCCATAGGATGAGCACGATCGCAGCCGCCAGCGCTGGCAAGGGAAAGATGCCGCGCCAGATTCCCTACATCATCGGCAATGAGGCCTGCGAACGCTTCAGCTTCTACGGGATGCGCAACATCCTGGTGCAGTTCCTGATCACCTCGCTGCTGCTGCAGGAGATCACGGCCGATGGCCGGGCCGGCGAGGCCAAGGACATCATGCACAGCTTCATGATCGGCGTGTACTTCTTCCCGCTGCTGGGCGGTTGGCTGGCCGACAGATTCTTCGGCAAGTACCACACCATCCTGTGGTTCAGCCTGATCTACTGCGCCGGCCACGCCTGCCTGGCGGTGTTCGAGAACAGCCGCGAGGGCTTCTTCGTCGGTCTGGGCCTGATCGCGCTGGGCGCCGGCGGCATCAAGCCGCTGGTGGCCTCGTTCATGGGCGACCAGTTCGACCAGAGCAACAAGCACCTGGCCAAGCTGGTCTTCGACGCGTTCTACTGGATCATCAACTTCGGTTCGCTGTTCGCCTCGCTGCTGATTCCGCTGGCGCTGAAGAACCTCGGCCCGCAGTGGGCGTTCGGCATCCCGGGCATCCTGATGTTCGTGGCCACCTTCGTGTTCTGGATGGGCCGCAAGCGCTACGTACTGGTGCCGCTGCCGCCGAAAGACCCGCATTCGTTCGGCAACGTGGTGCGGACCGCGCTGTCGGCGCAGGTGCCGGGCAAGGGCCGTCCGGGCCGTACCCTGGCCATCCTGGGTGCCGTGCTGGCGGTGGCGTCGATGGGGCTGGTGGGCAGCCTGGGCATCGTGATCTGCCTGTGCATCGCGCTGGTGCTGGTGCTGGCCGGCGTGGGGGGCGGAACCTGGATCCAGCTCGACCGGGCCCGGGCGGTGCATCCGGCCGAAGCCGTGGAAGGCGTACGCTCGGTGCTGCGCGTGCTGGTGATCTTCGCGCTGACCACGCCGTTCTTCTCGCTGTTCGACCAGAAGGCGTCCACCTGGGTGCTGCAGGGCCAGCAGATGGCCATGCCGTCGTGGTTCACCGCCTCGCAGATGCAGGCCCTGAACCCGCTGCTGGTGATGATCCTGATTCCGTTCAACAACCTGGTGCTGTACCCGATGCTGCGCCGCTTCGGCTTCGAGCCGACCGCGCTGCGCCGCATGACCGCCGGTATCGCCTTCAGCGGCCTGGCCTGGATTGTGGTCGGTGGCATCCAGGTGATGATGGACGGCGGCAACGTCATGTCCATCTTCTGGCAGATGCTGCCGTACGCGCTGCTGACCTTCGGTGAGGTGCTGGTCTCGGCAACCGGTCTGGAGTTTGCCTACAGCCAGGCGCCGCAGGCGATGAAGGGCGTGGTGATGAGCTTCTGGAACCTGACCACCACCATCGGCAACCTGTGGGTGCTGCTGTCCAACGCGGCGGTGCGCAACGATACGGTGACCCACCAGATCGCCAGTACCGGCCTGAGCGAGGCGGCCTTCCTGATGTTCTTCTTCGCCGGCTTCGCGTTCCTGGCGGCGTTGGCCTTCGGTTGGTATGCACGACGCTATCGTATGGTCGACAACTACCGGATCGCCTGAGCCCCGCCATGACCCCCGTCAACCTGCTGTTGATCGCCATCACCGTCATCGTGTCGTGGATGGCGTTCAAGAACCGCGCCCTGGCCGACCGCCTGATTCTCTGGCCGCCGGCGGTGGACCGCCGCCGCCAGTACGACCGGCTGGTGACCTACGGGTTCATCCACGCCGATCTTGGCCACCTGGCCTTCAACATGATCACGCTGTTCTTCTTCGGCGGGCAGATTGAAGGGGTGATGGTGCAGCTCACCGGCAGCTACCTGACCTACCCGGCGTTCTATCTTGGCGCGCTGGTGGTGTCGATCCTGCCCAGCTACCTGAAGAACCAGAAGAACCCGAACTACCTCAGTCTGGGCGCATCGGGCGCGGTGTCGGCGGTGCTGTTCGCCTTCATCCTGCTCAGCCCGTGGAGCGTGATCTTCGTGCTGTTCATTCCGGCGCCGGCGATCATCTACGCCGTGTTCTATGTGGGTTACAGCATCTGGATGGACCGCCGCGGCGGCGACCGCATCAACCACAGCGCGCACCTGGCCGGTGCCGCATTCGGCGTGCTGTTCATGCTGATGATGCAGCCGAGCATCTTCAACCACTTCCTGCGCGAGCTGGGCAACCCCTCGTTCCGCCCGCTGGGCTGATCGGCGGGGCGGGGGCGTCTCTTTTAAACAACCTACGCCGGCCGCCCTAACCCCTTTGTATATCTTACGGGGGCGGCGACTAGAGAAAAAAAAAAAAAAAAAATGAACATCAACATAGAAGATAAACACAAACAATAGAATAACGTATCACATACATACTGATAGATGAACTTAACGAAGTGCTGATGAGTA
>NZ_CAMPPN010000034.1:0-37270 GCF_946900935.1 Stenotrophomonas sp. Marseille-Q5258 | reverse complement strand
GTGCGGGGGCGCCCATTGTACCTGCGGGCGCCGCGCGGCTTAACGGGCCAGCCGGCGGGTTCTGGCCTGCTGGTCATCGACCGCCCGCTGCAGCTCGACCTCCAGCGCCTTCTGGGCAACCGGCGCATCGAGCACGAACACCCGTACACCATGCGCGGGAACCTCGGCCTTCAACGTCGCCCCCACCTCGATGGTGCCCTGCCCCAGCGCATCGCGCCACGTGCCGGGCTGCAGGTAGCGGCGCACCTCGATGCGGCGCGCGGCATCGCCCTTGTTGAGCAGTACCAGCGCCGTCTGGGCAACATCGCCGTGCTGCAGCACACGGTAGAACACGGCTTCGTCGCCCTGCAGACGTTCGTTGACCTGCAGGCCACGCTGCAGCGCCGGGGTTGCCTGGCGCAGGCGGGCGATACGCTGCAGCGGCCCGAAAATCGGACTCTGCGGCGCGGCGTCCACCCGTGCCTGGCCGAAGTACGCACGGTTGCCGGCGTGTTCGGCGCGGCTGCGCATGAAGCCGGTTTCCGAGCCGTAGTACAGCACCGGGATGCCGCGCGCGGTGAACAGCCAGTTGTGCGCGTCGATGAAGCCGTTGTCGGTGGCATCCAGCCGCGCCATGTCGTGGTTGTCGTAGAAGCTCATCAGCGCATACGGGTTCGCGTACGGGCCGCCGAGCAGGTGCAGCGGTTCGGCCAGCGCCTGGAAGCCCTTCTGCTCCTTGCCGAATACCGACGACATCGCCCCGCGCAGCGGGAAGTCCAGCACGCTGACATTGGCGTTGGCAGGCCAGGTGTGCTCGGCAATCCTGCCGGCGTCGTAGTCGAAGGCCTCGCCGAACATGAACATGCCCGGGTGCTCGGCGCGGATGCGGTTGACGAACGCATGCCACCAGGGGTGCGGCAGCCAGCCGATGGTGTCGATGCGCAGCGCGTCCACGCCCTGCGCGGCCCACTGCAGGTAGGCACCCACCAGATAGTCCATCACGGCGGGATTGTGCTGGTTGAAGTCACCCAGCTCGGCCAGGTTGCCGTCGAAGATCGAGCCGTCCTTGCCGTCGACGGGGCCGACGGTGTTGTAGAACCTGTGCAGCGGGACGTGCGCCGGATCGAGCTGCGGCGGCGGCAGGTTCTGGTGGTCGGCGATGAGGGTGCCGTCCTTGTCGAAGATCTGGCCGAACTGCGGCTGCTTCACCGGCATCGTCCAGGCCGGGGAGCCGTGGTTGGCGACGATGTCCAGCACCACCTTCAGGTCGGCGTCGTGCAGGCCGCGGGTGAGCCCGGCGAAGTCCAGGTCCTTGCTGGGCAGGTGCTCATCGACCCTGTAGAAGTTGACACCCCAGTACCCGTGGTAGCCGGTCTTGCCGCGGTCGGTGAGCGTGCTGGTGCAGCTGATCGGCTTGCTGCCGGTGAAGGCCTCGTCCGGGTTGTCGACGATGGGGGTGATCCACACCGCGCCGAAGCCGAGGTTGCGGATGTACGCCGCGTTGTCGAGCACGCCCTTGAAATCACCGCCCAGGTAGCCGATGTTGCCGTCCACCTTGTCCGCGCACGGCACGGGAATGTCGAAGGTGCGGTGCTTGCCCCCCTGGTCGCGGTGGTCATTGGACGGGTCGCCGTTGACGAACCGGTCGGTGACCACGAAATACACCGCGTCGCTGGCGAAGGGCTCCAGCGTGCCCACGTACTCCGGGCGGCTGCCCGCCCACGCGGCGTTGCTCAGCAGCGCCAGCGTCAGGCCCAGCGACAAGGGGGAATACGCACGCATCAGACAATCTCCTGGTGGGCCGGCACCCGCAGTACGCACAGCCCGGCAATGAACAGACTCACCCCGCCCAGCACCAGCACGTGCATCGGCTCGCCGCCGAGCCACACGCGCAGGGTGAAGCCGAGCGCGGCAGCCGCGACCAGCTGGGGAATGACGATGAAGAAATTGAACAGGCCCATGTAGATGCCCATCTTGGCGGCCGGTACGCTGTCGGACAGCAATGCATAGGGCAACGACAGGATCGACGCCCAGGCAAAGCCGACGCCGACCATCGACAGCAGCAGCCAGCGCGGATCATCGATCAACATCAGCGAGATGAGCCCCAGCCCGCCCAGCCACAGGTTGACCAGGTGGCTCCAGCGCAGGCCCATCCAGCGGACCATCACCGGAATCAACAGGGCGGCCAGTGCCGCAAAGCCGTTGTAGGCGCCGAACAGCACGCCCACCCAGTTGGCGCCCTCGTTGTAGGCGGCCGTGGCCGGATCGCTGGAGCCGAAGTGGGTACCGGCCACGGCGGCGGTGGTGTAGATCCACATCGCGAACAGCGCGAACCAGGAGAAGAACTGCACCCACGCCAGCCGCCGCATGGTGCGCGGCATGGCGCGCAGGTCGTCGACGATGACAGCCAGCATGTGCCGTCCGGGAACCACCCGCGCCACGCCCAGCAGCAGGCCGTAGGCCGCGCACAACCCGGCCAGCACGTAGAGCATCTTGTCGCCGTCACGCCACGCGATGGCCATCGCCAGCGCGACGCCGAGTGCGATCCACGCGCCGATCCGGCTCCACGCCGGCGGACCGGTCAACGGCGCGCTCTGCTGCGCGGCAGGCGGTTCGGCGTCGTCGAAGCCGGCCAGTTCCTGCGGCGAATACTCGCGGGTGCTGAACACCGTCCACGCGATGGACGCCAGCAGCACCGCGGCGCCGAAGTAGAACGCGTAGCGCACGGTCGGCGGCACCTCGCCGGCAGCGGCGGTGTTGGCCACGCCGAAGTGGGCCAGGATGAACGGCAGGAAGCTGGCGATGATGGCACCGACGCCGATGAAGAAGCTCTGCATCGCATAGCCGGTGGGGCGCTGTCGCGGCGAGAGCTTGTCGCCGACGAAGGCGCGGAACGGCTCCATCGAGATGTTGATGGAGGCATCCAGCACCCACAGCGTACCGGCCGCGATCCACAAAGTGGGCGAGTTCGGCATCACCAGCAGCGCCAGCGTGGTGAACACCGCGCCGATCATGAAGTACGGGCGGCGGCGGCCCCAGCGCGTCCAGGTACGGTCGGACAGGTAGCCGATGATCGGCTGCACCAGCAGGCCGGTCAGCGGCGCGGCGATCCACAGCCCGGGCACGGCATCCATCGGTGCGCCCAGCGTTTCAAAGATGCGGCTGGCGTTGGCGTTCTGCAGCGCGAAACCGAACTGGATGCCGAGGAAGCCGAAGCACATGTTCCAGATCTGCCAGAACGACAGCGTTGGCTTGGCGGTGCGGCTCATCGCACGACCTCCGCGTCGCCCGCAATCGGCGCGATCAGCAGTGCGCTGACGGTGGCCGCGTTGAGCATGCCATCGCGCCCGCCCTTGCCGCCGTTGTACTGGGCGAAGTGCTCCAGCGCGCTCATGTTGAAGCCCTGCGCCAGGCTGAACCGGCATCGCCCCCTGGGGAGGTCGAACTCGGCGGCGGTGGACTCCTGCGCGCCAACGCTGTGCGGCATCGCCAGCGTGGCGCGCTGCGCCGGCTGGCCCGCGCACTGCACCTCGAGCTGCTTCACTGCCGCGGTGACACCGGTGTTGATCGGGCCGTTGGGGTTGTCGTAGCGCAGCCGTACCCGCACGCGCGTCGGCGCGGGGGCGGTCCAGGTCCATGCGGCCGCACCGGCCAGACGCTGCTGCGGACCCACGCAGGTGGTCGGGCTGTGCAGCGATTCCAGGGCACCTTCGCGCCGGGTGAGGCTGAGGCAGTGCTGATGGCCGTTGTCGGTGAGGGTATGCGTGGTGCCGCCCACCGGCATGCCGTCCTGCCATAGCTGGTGATGCGCAGGAACCACGACCGTCCAGGTCTTGCCCCGCTTCTGCGGCCGGGGGGCGGCCGGCGTGGCGGGAGCGAAGGCGCTGGGGTCCGCCTGGTCGGGGCGGAACGCGGACGCGCGCGGCGTGTCTCCTGCCGATGCTGCCGCCGGCGGGTCGGCGAGCGGTTCGAGCTGTACGGTCACGGTGTTGCCCTTGCGCACGATTTTCTTCGCCACCAGCAGCGCGCCGTCCAGTGTGCGCGGACGCTTGAGAACGTAGCGGGTGGTGCCGTCGTCGAGTTCGATGCTGCTACGCGCGCCGAACAGTTGGGGCACCAGGGCGACGGGCAGCTTGGGGGCCACCGTGCCGTCGGCCTCCACGCCGAACACGCCTTCCAGCACCATCGAGAGGTAGCCGGCCACCGACCACAGCTGGCGCGGCGAGTTGACCACCGGGCCGCTCAGCGCGCCTTCGTCCACATGCACGGCCAGGCGGCGCATCTCGTAGTTTTCCATGTTCGATCCGGCCAGCGCGCTGCCACGCATCAGCGACTCGATCTCCAGCCGGATGCGCGCGGCATCGTCGACGCGGCGTGCGGCGCGCAGCGAATAGGCGCTCACGAACGGCCACACAGCGCGGTTGTGATAGATCGGCTGCTGCGCTTCCTGCGGCCAGACCACCGGGCTGCCGCCCTCCACCACCGGGTAGTTGGCCAGCGCCCGGCGTGCACGGTCGGCCGGGAACACATCGGCCAGTACGCCCAGCGACATCCCCAGCAGGTCGTACTTGGCGTAGGGCACCGGGTGCGCGGCCTCGCCGATGTAGCTCATGTACATCCCGGCGTCCTCGCGCCAGAAGCGCGCGTCGATCTGCCGGGCCAGCGCGTCGGCCCAGGCGGCGTACGTCACGGCGCGTTCGTCGCCCACCTCGCGCGCCATTTTCTCTGCCAGGCGCAACGCCTGATAGTGCAGCACGTTGGTGGACAGCGCGAAGGAATCCCCGATGAAACGGACGTCCTCGCGGGTCCAGTCCGGGTAGGTCTGTTCGCGCCAGTCCAGGAATGAGGTCTCACCGCGGTACAGCCCCACGCGCGCATCGAACACCATCGCGCGGTCCTGCGCCAGCGTGGCCTGCAGTGCCTCCCAGGTCTGGCTGGCGAACGGGGTACTGTCGAGCAGCCCGCGCGCGGCCAGGAACCAGACCACCCGGTCGCTGCTGATCGGCCAACTGCCGCCGGACCCGGTGTCCTGGGCCACGAACAGACCCGGGGTATGCCCGTCGCGGGCGGCGGAGAGTTTGAACCGCAGGGACTGCCGGGTGCGCACCGGATCCAGCCGCGACAGCGCCAGGTCGGCGGCGAAGCTCACATCACGCGTCCATACGTAGGGCCAGCGCTCGCCGGTCTGGAAGCAGGCGCAGGGCACCGGGTTGCCCTGGTTGAAGGCGGGGTCGCGGATCGCCTCGACGCGGTCGGCCGCAAGCTCCTGCTGCGCCAGCGCGAACAGCGCATCGAACATCACGCTGCCGGTCTGGCTGCGCATCGGCTGGGCACCAATGGCGACCACGGTCTGCCCGCTGGACAGGCGGAATCCGCCGTCGGCAGCCACATCCGCGCGCGCCGTGCGGCCATCAAACGTCAGGTCGGCCGCCGCAGCGGTCGACATCATCGCCGCCCCAAGGGCCGCGGTCAGGCAGATCATCTTCAGCATCGAAGCGGCGGACCGGCTTGCGCCCGTCGGCCTCCCTCCCTCTTTGCACGCGTTGTGGTTCCCCTGCACCGGCTGCCCGGCCCGGGGGTCGCGGCCCCCTCCCAGGGTGCCTGTCCTCATGGTAGACGGCACGCCACGGCGCGCGCCTGCCTGCATACGTATTCATGCCGATGCAGCGCACCGACCGGCCGGGACGCGGGAATCGCGTGGCTATAGTCCAGCCTGGTTCCGGCCACCTTGGGAGGGGAAATGCCGACGAAACTGCTTTCACCGCGCGGCATGAACGCGCACGTCTACCGGCTGGGTGCGCTGCTGGCGCTGCTGGTGGCCACCGCGGCCGCCTGGGCTGCGCCGATCACTGTGGCCAGCGTGGAATCACCCGGGAAGGTGCTGCGCGTGTCGCTGCAGCTCGATGGCGGCATGCCGACCTACCGGGTGGAGCGCCTGGGCGAGACGGTGCTGGCCGAGTCCCGGCTCGGTTTCCAGCTGCGTGACGGACGGCTGGACCGCGACCTGTCCCTGCTCGGCCAGAGCACGCGCAGTGCCGACGGGCAATGGGAACAGCCGTGGGGCGAACGTCGCTTCGTGCGCGACCACTACAAAGAAGTGACCGTGCAGCTGGGCGAACGCAGCGGCGCCCGGCGTCGCATCGATCTGGTGTTCCGCGTCTACGACGACGGTCTTGGCTTCCGCTACCGCTTCCCGGAGCAGGCAGGCATGCGCGAGGCGATCATCGACGAGGAACTGACCGAGTTCGTCATCGCCCCCGAATCAACCGCGTGGTGGATCCCGGCCGGTGAGCCGATCCACTACGAGTACCTGTACCAGCGCACGCCGCTGGAGCAGGTGCCGGTGGTGCATACGCCGATCACCCTGCGCAGCCGCGACGGCCTGCACGTGGCGATCCACGAAGCGGCGCTGGTGGATTACGCCGGCATGTGGCTGCGCCGTACCGAAGGCCAACGCCTGCGTGCCCAGCTGTCGCCGTCGGCCGAGGGATGGAAGGTGCGCCGCACCCTGCCCTTCGATACGCCGTGGCGCACCCTGCAGATCAGCGACCGGGCCGGCGGGCTGGTCGAGTCCGACCTGATCCTCAACCTCAACGAACCCAATGTGCTGGGCGATGTGAGCTGGGTGAAGCCGTCCAAGTACCTCGGCGTGTGGTGGTCGATGCACCTGGACAACGAAAGCTGGGCCACCGGCCCGAAGCACGCGGCCACCACCGCCAAGACCCGCAAGGTGATCGACTTCGCCGCCGCACACGGATTCCGCGGCGTGCTCGTGGAGGGCTGGAATCCCGGCTGGGACGGCAACTGGGTGGGCAACGGCTACGACTTCGACTTCACCCGCCCCACCGCCGATTTCGACATCGAGGCGCTGGCCGCCTATGGCGCGAAGAAGGGCGTGCACCTGATCGGCCACCACGAGACCGGCTGCGCGATCGAGCATTATGAAGACCAGCTCGGTGCCGCGCTGCACCTGTATGCGCGGCTCGGCGTGGATGCGTTCAAGAGTGGCTACGTCTGCGATGACGGCCAGGTGGACCGGCGCAATCCGGCCGGCGGCCCGCTCTGGCGTGAGTGGCACGACGGCCAGTTCATGGCCCGCCACCACCTGAAGGTGGTGCAGGAAGCGGCAAAACGACACATCGCGGTGAACCCGCACGAGCCGATCAAGGACACCGGCCTGCGCCGCACCTATCCCAACTGGGTGTCCCGCGAGGGCGCGCGTGGCATGGAGTACAACGCCTGGGGCCAGCCTCCCAATCCGCCCGAACACGAAGTCAACCTGGTGTTCACCCGGATGCTGTCCGGGCCGATGGATTACACCCCCGGCATCCTCAGCCTGAAGGGGCGCGGCGGTCAGGCCATCCCCAGCACGCTCGCACGGCAGCTCGCGCTGTACGTGGCGATCTACAGCCCGATCCAGATGGCGGCCGACCTGCCCGAGCACTACGAACAGCATCGCGAGGCGTTCCGCTTCATCGAAGATGTGGCCGTGGACTGGGACGACAGCCGTGTGCTGAACGGCGAGGTTGGGGACTACGTCACCCTGGTGCGCAAGGACCGTCACAGCCGCGACTGGTACCTGGGCAGCATCACCGACGAGCACGGCCGCGTGCTGCCGGTGTCGCTGGGGTTCCTGGAACCGGGAGTGCGCTACCGCGCCGAAATCTACCGCGATGGCGAGCGCGCCGATTACCGCAGCAATCCGTTCGCGTTCGAGCGCGAAACACGCGAAGTGACCAGCGCCGATACGTTGAGCATCGTTCTCGCGCCGGGCGGTGGCCAGGCCATTCGTTTCACGCCGTTGTGAACGACAACCGCGGCAGCGCGCACCACGCCTGACCGGGCGTGCCGGCCGCTTGCCCGGCACGCCCCTTCATGACGCATCTGTAATCGCTTACAGCCGCTGAAATTCCATTGAATACGTATGCAGGGTGATTCCCGCAGCGGATGCCCTGCCTACCATAGCCACGCAGTCAACGGCCACCGCGCCGCGACGCTCCCGGGTCCTCCGGGCAAACACAAATCGATTGGCAACATTGCCTGGGAGGGGAAAATGTTGAACCGCAAGCGCAGCGCGCTGAGTCTCGCGCTGGCCGTCGCCCTGACGCCGTTGATGGCGTCGGCGCAGACCGCCGAAACGGACACCACCACACCGAAGACCGCGACCTCGGCCACCAACCTGGACACCGTGCAGGTCACCGGCATCCGCCGCGGCATCGAGAACGCGATCGCGATCAAGCAGGACGCCACCTCGGTGGTCGAAGCGATCTCGGCCGAGGACATCGGCAAGCTGCCCGACGTGAGCATCGCCGAATCGCTTGGCCGCCTGCCCGGCCTGGCCGCCCAGCGTGTGGCCGGTCGCGCCCAGGTGATCAGCGTGCGCGGCCTGTCCCCGGACTTCGCCACCACCCTGCTCAACGGACGTGAGGTGGTCAGCACTGGCGACAACCGCAGCGTCGAGTTCGATCAGTACCCCTCGGAACTGGTCAATGGCGTGGTGGTCTACAAGACCCCCGATGCGGCACTGGTCGGCCAGGGTCTGTCGGGCACCATCGATATGCAGACCGTGCGCCCGCTGAGCTTCGCCGACCGCGTGATCGCCATCAGCGGCCGCTACCAGAAGAGCTCGCTCGGCAAGGCCGCCAACGTGGATGCGTTCGGCAACCGCTTCAGCGCCAGCTACATCGACCAGTTCATGGACAACACCCTGGGCCTGTCGATCGGCTATGCGCACAGCGACAATCCGATCCAGGAAAACCAGGTCGGCCTGTACGAGCCGTGGACCACCGAGCATACCGACAACGGCAACCGCCCCGGCCTGGCCCCGGGCACCGCGTTCTCCGACGGCATCAAGGCGCTGCGCCGTACCGGCAACAACAAGCGTGACGGCTACATGGCCACCGTGCAGTTCCGTCCGTCCAACACCTGGACCAGCACGCTCGACGCCTTCCACACCGAAGCCGAGCAGATCGATACCGCCAACCAGTTCGAGCTCAACCTCAGCAACTACAACGGCGGCTACACCCCGGGCCTGCTGATCACCAACCCGCAGGTGAACGCCGACGGCACCTTCACCGGTGGCACTGCCACCGGCGTGTACCCGCTGGTGCGCGGTATGTACAACCAGCGCAAGGACAAGATCGACGCGTTCGGCTGGAACAACGAGTTGAACTTCGACGGCATCAAGGTGGTTGCCGACGTCAACTACTCCAAGGCCACGCGCGACGAGCTGAATCTGGAAAACAACCTGCAGCTCACCCCGATGCCGCAGCTGGATTCGGTGGGCGTGGTGGTGAACCCGAACGGCTTCTCGCAGATCCGCCCGGGCCTGGACTATTCCAACCCCGACGCGTTGTTCCTGACCAACACCATCTACGGCTCCGGCTACGGCAAGGTGCCGCAGGTGGAAGACCGGCTGAAGGGCGCGCGCCTGCAGGCCACCTTCGCCATGCCCGAGGCGCTGGACTGGTTCTCCGACCTGGACGTTGGCGTGAACTACGCCGACCGCCGCAAGGAAAAGACCCAGGCCGAAGGCAACATCCTGCTCGGCGCACAGGGTGATGCGAACATCGAACGCGACCTGCAGTACGCGCCGGTCAACCTGGGCTTTGCCGGGCTGGGCTATATTCCGGCCTGGAACGTACCGGGCGCCGTCTCGCGCTACATGACGTTCAATCCGGTCACCAATCTGGACTACCTGATTCCCAAGTCGTGGGTGGTGCAGGAGAAGACCACCACGGCGTGGCTGCGCGCCAACCTCAACACCGACATCGGCGAGGTGGGCGTGCGCGGCAACATCGGTGTGCAGATGATCCGCACCGACCAGAGCTCGCAGTCAAACTACTTCGACCGCTCGCGCCCGGCCGGCCAGGAAGTGCTGCCGATCGACGCCGGCAAGACCTACACCGACTGGCTGCCGAGCTTGAACCTGGTCTTCATGTTCCCGCACCAGCAGACGCTGCGCTTCGCCGCCGCCAAGCAGGTCGCGCGCCCGCGTGTGGACCAGATGCGCGCCGGCCTGGAGTTCGGTGTGGATACCGCCACCGGCAAGCCCGGCGGCAGCGGCGGCAACCCTCTGCTCGACCCGTGGCGCGCCAACGCGATCGACCTGTCCTACGAGAAGTACTTTGGCGAGAAGGCCTACGTGGCCGCGGCTGTCTTCTTCAAGGATCTGAAGAGCTACGTCTACACCCAGTCGGTGGATGACTACGACTTCAGCGACCTGCTGGCCAGCTACGTGATTCCGCCGGGCATGAGCGCCCCGCTGCTGACCACCGGCACCTTCTCCGCACCGCAGAACGGCCAGGGCGGCAAGCTGAAGGGCCTGGAGCTGACCGCCTCGTTCCCGCTCGAGATGCTCTCCGACAGCCTGCGCGGCTTCGGCATCCAGGCCGCTGCCACCTTCAACGACAGCGACATCAAGATCCTCGACCCGGAAAGCGCGTCCAGCGTCGGCAGCGATCCGATCAGCCTGCCGGGCCTGTCCGAACGCGTGTACAACTTCACCGCGTACTTCGAGCGCAATGGGTTCGAGGCCCGCATCAGCCAGCGGCGGCGCTCGGACTTCATCGGCGAGATCGGCAACTTCAACGGCAACCGCACCCTGCGTTACGTGGTGGGCGAGAACGTGACCGATGCGCAGGTGAGCTATACCTTCGCCGACAGCAGCAGCCTGCACGGGCTGACCCTGCTCCTGCAGGGAAGCAACCTGACCAACGAGCCGTACCGCACCTATGCCGGCACCAAGGACAAACCGCTGGAGTACGTCGAGTGGGGCCGGACGTACATGCTGGGTGTGAACTACAGGTTCTGATTCCCGCGCAGCAACGTTGACGAGAACCCGCTGCCTGGCAGCGGGTTTTCTGTTTTCGGCGAACGCGGAATCTTCGCAACCCCGCCAGACAGCGCCGAGCCCTCGGCTGTCGCACCGTAGAGCCGGGCTCTGCCCGGCTGCCGCGCGACGCGCGGGATGTTCGATGCCGGGGCGAAGGGCAGCCGGGGCAGAGCCCGGCTCTACAGGCGACGCGCGGGATTTTTGGCGCCGGCACGAAGGGCAGCCGGGCAGAGCCCGGCGCTACGGGGATGTCGGGGTTGTCGCTGCCTGCCGGGCCAAAAAAAGGGCGGGGCACGTGGCCCCGCCCTCTCAATACCACCGGAAAAACGTGTCAGTCCCTGCGCGCGCAATACATCGACTGTGCCGGCAATGTCAGCTCGCCCGCCGCTGCGGTTCCCACGTCCGGCCCCGGCACGTGCAGCGGCTGCCACTGGCCCGCCGGCAGCGCCACGCGCGCCGTGTCGGCCGACAGGTTGAACGCCAGCAGCAGCGTCTCGCCGGCATGGCGACGCTCGAACATCAGCACCGGCTCGGCCGTCTCCAGGAACGCGATGTCACCCACCAGCAGGGTCGGCATGGTCCGCCGCCACGCCAGGAACTGGCGGAATGCGTTGAGCACCGACTGTGGATCGTGGCTCTGCACGGCTACCGCCGCCGCCTGATGCTCGGCCGGAATCGGCAGCCACGGCGTGCCGGTGGTGAAACCGGCCAGTGGCGCGTCGATCCACGGCATCGGCGTGCGGCAGCCGTCGCGGCCCTTGAAGTTCGGCCAGAAGGTGATGCCGTACGGGTCCTGTAGGGCCTCGAACGGGACGTCGGCCTCGCCAAGCCCCAACTCTTCGCCCTGGTACAGGCAGATCGAGCCACGCAGCGAGCACAGCAGCGCCACCAGCAGGCGCGCCAGCCGCGGCTGCGCCGGATGCCCGCCCCAGCGGGTCACCGCACGCTCCACATCGTGATTGGAGATCGCCCAGCACGGCCAGCCCTCGGTCATGGTCGCTTCCAGCCGCGACACGGTGTCGCGGATGTAACCGGCGCTGAAATCCTTCACCAGCAGCTCGAAGCTGTAGCCCATGTGCAGGCGGCCAGGCGCGGTGTACTCGGCGGTGGTGGCCAGCGAATCCTCGGCGGAAATCTCGCCCAGACTCACCGTCCCCGGGTACTCGTCGAGCAGGCCGCGCAGGCGCTCGATGAAGCCCAGGTTCTCCGGCTGCGTGTTGTTGTAGTAGTGGTACTGGTAGGCGTACGGATTGTCCGCGCTGAAGCCCCGGCCCACCCGCTGCTCCAGCGGCTTGGCCGGGTTGTCGCGCAGCTGCGCGTCATGGAAGCAGAAGTTGATCGAGTCCAGGCGGAACCCGTCCACGCCGCGGTCCAGCCAGAACCGCACATAGTCCAGCGTGGCCTGCTGCACGGCCGGATTGTGGAAATCCAGGTCCGGCTGGTCGGCCAGGAAGTTATGCAGGAAATACTGCTCCCGGCGCGGCTCCCACTGCCAGGCCACGCCGCCGAAAATCGACATCCAGTTGTTGGGCGGGGTGCCGTCCTCGCGCGGGTCGGCCCACACGTACCAGTCCGCCTTGGGGTTGGTGCGGTCCTGGCGGCTCTCGCGGAACCAGGCATGCTCGATCGAGGTGTGGCTGAACACCTGGTCGATCATCACCTTCAGGCCCAGCGCATGCGCCTTGGCCAGCAGGCGGTCGAAGTCGGCCAGGGTGCCGAACAGCGGGTCCACATCGCGGTGATCGGCGATGTCGTAGCCGAAGTCGGCCATCGGCGAGGTGAAGAACGGGGAGATCCAGATCGCGTCCACGCCCAGCGCGGCCACGTAGTCCAACCGGTCGATGATGCCGGGCAGGTCGCCCACCCCGTCGCCGTTGGCATCGAGGAAGCTGCGCGGGTAGATCTGATAGATGACGGCGCCGCGCCACCAGGGAATCTGCAACATTTGAGGGCCCCCTCCGGGCTTCCAGGGCACCCGATCCGGGGGCCAGAACATACCCGCCAAGCTTAGCGGCGGCCCTGCCGGGATGGCGCTGCATGCATACGTATTCACGCCTGCGGCCGCCCCGGGCGGTCTTCGCGGGCGGAAGACGGCCGCAACGCCTATAATTCGCTGTACGCCTGAAAGTCAGACCGCATGACCATCACCGAAGACACCCGCCCCGCGCTGGGCCTGCCCCAGATCCAGTCGCTTGCCGCGCCCGACATGGCCGCCGTCGATGCCCTGATTCGCCGCCGACTGTCTTCGGATGTCGTCCTGATCAACCAGATCGCCGACCACATCATCTCCGCCGGCGGCAAGCGCCTGCGCCCGATGCTGGTCATGCTGGCCGGCCACGCGGTCGGCCAGGCCGGGCCGGAGCACCACCAGCTGGCAGCGATCATCGAGTTCATCCACACCTCGACCCTGCTGCACGACGACGTGGTGGACGAGTCCAGCCTGCGCCGTGGTCGCAGCACCGCCAACGCCCTGTGGGGCAATGCGCCGAGCGTGCTGGTGGGCGATTTCCTGTACTCGCGCAGCTTCCAGCTGATGGTCGAGTTGGACCGCATGCCGGTCATGCGGATTCTGGCCGACACCACCAACCGCATCGCCGAGGGCGAGGTGCTGCAGCTGCTGCACGTCCACAATCCGGACACCGACGAGGCGGCCTACCTGCGCGTGATCGAGCGCAAGACCGCGGTGCTGTTCGCCGCCGGCACCCGTCTGGGCGCGCTGGCCAGCGGCGTGGACGAGGTCACCCAGCAGGCGCTGTACGACTACGGCATGCACCTGGGCTACGCCTTCCAGATTGCCGACGATGTGCTGGACTACTCGGCCAACGCCGACGAACTGGGCAAGAACCTGGGCGACGACCTCGCCGAGGGCAAGGCGACCCTGCCGCTGATCCACGCGATGGCACATTCGGATGCGACCACCCGCGAGCGCCTGCGCGAGATCGTGCAGAACGGCGATGCCGAGGCGATGCCGGAGGTACTGGCCGCCATCCACGCCACCGGCGGGCTGGACTACAGCCGCCGTCGGGCCGAGGAATATGCCGACGCCGCCGAGCGCGCGCTCGACGCCCTGGCCGACAACGATGCCGTCGCCGCCCTGCGCGGTCTGGCGCGCTACGCGGTGCAGCGCTCGCATTGAGGCAAGGTGGGCCGACCGCGGGTCGGCTGCACCGCGCATCGCGCCGGCCGGCTCCCCTCAGCGACGCTCGAAGCGCTCCTCGAAGAACTCGTCCAGTGCCTTCCAGGCACGCCTGGCGGCGCGCGGGTTGTACAGACAGCCCGGCGGACTGTTGGCGTCGGACTCGGCAAAGCAGTGCACCGCGCCGCTGTAGTTGGTGAACGTCCAGTCGACCTTGGCCGCGTTCATTTCCTGCTCGAAGCTGGCGATGTCGTCCTTGCTGACGCCCTTGTCGTCGGCACCGTTGAGCACCAGCACCGAGGGATGCGTGCCACCGGCCTTCGCAGGCAACGGCGAACCCAGCCCGCCGTGCAGGCTGACCACGCCGGCCAACGGCGCACCGGCGCGCGCCATCTCCAGCACCGTGGTGCCGCCGAAACAGAAGCCGACCGCGCCGATCCGGGCGGCGTCCACCGGCGCCTTGCCGGCCTGCGCCTTGAGCACCTCGATCGCCTTCAGCGCGCGTGCGCGCAGCACCGGCCGGTCATTGCGGAGTTTCGTCGCGACCGGTCCGGCCTCGGCATCGGTCTTCGGGCGCACCCCCTTGCCGTACACATCGGCGACCAGCACCACGTAGTCGTCGCCGGCCAGCTGCTTGGCCTTGGCGATCGCCGAGTCGTTCACACCCTTCCAGTTGGGCACCATCACCAGACCGGGACGCGTGTCGGATTCGCTGTCGTCGTAGACCAGCACGCCGCTGAAGGTGGTGCCGTCCAGGCTCCACTCCACCGGCTGGGTCTTCATCGCCGCCATCGCCGGCAACGCGGCCATGCCCAGCAGCATCGCCGCACCCCACTGCCATCGCCTGTTCATTCGCCTGCTCCTCGGAAGAGAATCCCGACTATACGGCGCGAAGCCGCAACGTCACGTAGAGCCGGGCGCAGCGCGGGGGCGCGTGGCCGGACCCACGTAGAGCCGGGCGCTGCCCGGCTATCGCGCGCAGCGCGGGGGGTGCGTGGTCGGACCCACGTAGAGCCGGGCTCTGCCCGGCTGTCGCGCGCAGCGCGGGGGGTGCGTGGCCGGACCCACGTAGAGCCGGGCTCTGCCCGGCTGTCGCGCGCAGCGCGGGGGGGGGCGTGGTCGGATCGGAGAGCAGCCGGGCAGAGCCCGGCGCTACGGGGATCACGCGCGGTGTGAGAGGCGCCTGGCCGGACCCACGTAGAGCCGGGCTCTGCCCGGCTATCGCGCACAGCGGGGGGGTGCGTGGTCGGACCGGAGAGCAGCCGGGCAGAGCCCGGCTCTACGGGGGAGCGCTGCGCTCAGGCGATGCCGATGCCCGGGATCGCGGTGATCTGGTCGGGGTCGAATCCGGCCAGTTCGGCGAAATGCCGGCCGCGGGCGACATAGTCGCGGTATACCCCGTAGCTCGGTGCGCCGGGCGACATCAGTACCACCCCGCCCTGCGCGCCCAGTGCAGCACGCGCCAGGCGCATCGCCTCGGCCAGGTCGGTGGCCGCATGCAGGCCGAAACGCCCCTGGTCTGCCAGCGGCTGCAGCAGATCATGGATGCGCGGCCCGTTGGCCCCCATCGTCACGATCTCCACCGGCGGCACGTCATGGGCCATGTGCTGCACGAAGTCGTGCCAGTCCAGACCACGATCATGCCCGCCCACCAGCAGCGCGATGCGGCGGCCGGCGAAGCATTCCAGCGCCGCCAGACTGGCATGCGGTGTGGTGCTGATGGAATCGTTGACGAACGTGACGCCCTCGCGGCTGCCCACCGTCTGCAGCCGATTGGGCAACGGCCGGAACGCCTGCACCGACGGCGCCAGCGCCACCGCATCCAGCCCCAGCGCTTCGACGGCGGCCAGTACCGCGCACAGGTTGCCGCGGTTGTGACGCCCTGGCAACGGCGTGCTGGCGGTGTCGAACACGGCCTGCCCGCCCCGATGGACCACATCGCCGCGCATGTGCCAGCCCTGCGGCTGGTTGAACCACACCACCTCGCTGTCGGGCAGCGACAGCGCGGCCAGGTGCGGATCGGCGGCATTGAGCACCGCGATGCGCGGCGCAGCCTCGGTGACCAGCCGCAGTTTGTCCTGGATGTAACGGGCTTCGCTGCCGTGCCAGTCCAGGTGCTCGGGGAACAGGTTCAGGATGACCGCCACCTGCGGATGCACGCCGCTGCGCGCCACTTCGCCGGTCTGGTAGCTGGACAGCTCCACCGCCCAGTACCGCGGCACCGGCTCCGGATCGAGCACTTCCAGCAGCGGCAGGCCGATGTTGCCCACCAGCGCAGTCGGCGCGCCGGAGGCACGCAGCAGATGCGCCAGCAGCGAGGTCGTGGTGCTCTTGCCCTTGGTGCCGGTCACGCACACCGTGTCGCGCACGGTGCCATCGGCATCGGCGTGCTCGGCGAACCACAGCGCGGTGCCGCCGATGAACTGCGTGCCCTGTGCGGCAGCGGCCTGCGCGACCTCCCCGTACGGGCTGATCCCCGGCGATTTGATCACCAGCTCGAACGCCCCCAGCGCCTCGCCGCTGACATCCGAACGCACCTGCAGCGCGCCGTGGGTCTCCTCACGGGCAGCGGCGGCTTCGGCCTCGGGACAGAACAGCGTCAGCGGCAGCGACGGCAGCCGCTGCTGCAGCACGCGGAAGGCCGCACGGCCTTCACGGCCCCAGCCCCACAGCGCGACCCGCTTGCCCTCAAGCTGCGAAATCCGCACGCAGGCGCTCCCAGATCGCCGCCGGAATCCGGTGTTCGCCTTCCAGTACCAGCAGCGGCTCGACCTGCAGTTCGCCTGCGTCGAGGTGCGGCTGGATCTCCTGGATGAAACGCTTCACCAGCGCGTCTTCGCTCCATTCCGGGCGCGCGGCCAGGGTCGCCATCGCCGCACGCGATTCGCGGCCTTCGCCGACGCATTCGAACGGCTTGTGGTCCTGGAATTCCAGCAGCGCATCGAAGCCGCCGGCCTGGTCGGCATCGTCCAGCAGGTTGCGGCCGAAGATGTTCACCAGGCGCGGCTTGGGCATGAACGGCGCCAGCGCCAGGAACACGAAGTGGCACTTCGGGCACACCCCGCACCAGCGGTTGACCGGGCGTTCGCCGAGGATGTGGAAGTTGCGGTTGCAGCTGGAGAAGTGCGCGTCGTAGAAATCACTCTTGGCGAACTGGCGTGCCACCGCCAGCTCCGACAGCGGCCGCAGCAGCGAGTAATAGTGGAGATCGGCGGCGATGTGCGTTTCCACATGCTCGCCGAACGCCTGCTCGAACGCCCAGCCCTTGGACCACTGGTGGTTGACCTCGCCGGTGCCCGGAATCTGGCTGCCATAGCTGGCCGAGCGCTCGTTGGAGAACACCACCTGGTCCACGCCCTGCAGCAGCGCGGCCAGCACCATGATCATCGAGTTCACCGCAGTGACCGGGATATGCCCGTTCCACGCGCCCTGGCGGTTCAGTTCGAACAGCTCCGGGGCCAGCGTGCGGCCGATGTTGAGGATCGGCAGGCCAGTGCGTTCGGCGCAGGCGCGGATCAGTTGCGAACCGCCGATCCAGGTCACCGTCTCGGCGATGCCCAGCGTGCGCAGGGCCTCGATGCTGACCAGCGAATCCTTGCCGCCACCGATGGCGACCAGGGCATGCTCGCGCAGGCCCAACGCGGGCGCGGCCACCGGTGCGCCCTCGACCGGCAGGCGGAACCGCCCGCGCAGGTTCAGGCCATTGCGGTAGGCGAACTCACCCAGGCCGTTGAGGTAGACCGTTTCCACCAGCGCGGCGGTGGCCGCGTCGATGGCATAGCTGTCGATGCGCACCTGGTCCGGCACGCCGGCCTTGTAGTAGCTGACGCCGGCAATCAGGTGCAGCAGCCGCAGCGCCTGCTGCACGGCCTCGGCGCGGGCACCGTCGAGCACGAACGGGGCGCCCGGAATGGTCACCGTCTCGATCAGCTCGGGGCCGTCGTCGAAGGCGTAGACCAGTTGCGCCACGCCCGTGTCCGCCGCGAAATCGCAGCGGACGAAGCGGAAAACGGCAACCTGGTGTTTATCGAAAGCAGTCATGGTGTATCCGGTTCAGAGGGCGGCAGGCGGCAATCAAGGCACGTCATCGATGACGTCCTCGCGCGGCAGCTCGCGCTGGTTGTAAGTGTTGGCCATGACGTAACCGTAGGCGCCGGCATCGGCGATCAGCATCACATCGTCCGGGGCGGTCGACACCGGCAGGCGGCGGCGCTTGCCGAACACATCGCTGGACTCGCAGATCGGGCCGACCACGTCGAAGGCGGCCTCCGCATAGCCACCGAGGCGGCTGAGGTTGTCGATGTCGTGCCAGGCGTCGTAGAGCGCCGGGCGCATCAACGTGTTCATGCCCGCATCCAGGCCCACGCGGCGAACGCCGTCCTTCTCCACCACCTGGGTGGCGCGGGCCAGCAGCACGCCGGATTCGGCCACCAGGTAGCGGCCGGGTTCGATCGCCAGGCGGAACGCCGGGTGCACCGCCTTGACCTCGGCCAGGCCAACCGCCCAGGCCTCCAGGTCGAACGGCTCGTCGTCGGCGCTGTACGGAATCGGCAGCCCGCCGCCGATGTCGATGGTTTCGATGCTGCCGATGCGGCGCGCGAAACCGGCCAGTTCATCGCACATCAGGCGCCAGTGCTGCGCGGTTTCCACGCCGCTGCCCAGGTGCGCGTGCAGGCCGACCACGCGGGTGCCCAGCGCGGTGGCCAGACGCACGAATTCGTCCACGCGCGCGATCGGCAGACCGAACTTGGACTCCTTGCCGCCGGTGCGCACCTTGGCGTGGTGGCCTTCGCCACGGCCCAGGTCCACGCGCAGCCACAGCTCGCGGTTGCTGAACAGTTCCGGCCAACGCTGCAGCGCTTCCACATTGTCCAGGGTAACGGTCACGCCGAGCGCGAAGGCGGCCTCGTACTCGGTCCGCGGTGCGAAGCTCGGGGTGAACAGCACACGCCTGGGTGACAGCGTGGGCAAGGTGTTGAAGACATGCTTGAGCTCGCCGTGCGACACGCACTCGAGACCGAAACCCTCCTGTTCGAGCAGTGCCAGGATGGCCGGGTGCGAGTTGGCCTTGATCGCGTAGTAGCGCTGGTCGATGGCCTTGATCGCGGTCAGCGCGCGCGCACGCGCACGCACGGTCGGCAGGTTGTACACGTAGCGCGGCGTGCCGGCCTGGGCCAGCGCCAGCAGGTGCTCGCGCTGCCCACGCCACCACGCGGTTTCGCGCGCGCGGACGGTGCCGGCGATCTCGCGCCAGCGCGGGCCGAACACTTCGCCCTCCTCCACCGGCATCGCGCCGCTGTCGATCAGCTCGGCGTGCAGGATCGGCAGCAGGCCATCGGCATCGGACTCATCGATCACGAAGGTCAGGTTGAGGTCGTTGGACGACTGCGAAATCATGTGCACGCGCTCGCGGCCGAACGTGGCCCACACGTCGGACAGCTTGTGCAGCAGCGAACGCATGCCGCGGCCTACCAAGGTGATCGCCGCGCACGGCACGATCACCTTGACCTTGCAGATCTGCGACAGGTCCGCCGACAGCGCGGCCAGCACGTCGGTGTTGACCAGGTTCTCGGACGGGTCAAGCGACACGGTGACGTTGGTCTCGGCCGAACCGATCAGGTCCACCGACAACCCATGCTTCTTGAACAGCCCGAACACATCGGCCAGGAAGCCGACCTGCTGCCACATGCCGATGCCTTCCATCGACACCAGCACGATGCCGTTGCGGCGGCTGATCGCCTTCACGCCCGGCACCGGTGCGGCATTGCCGTCGATGCTGGTGCCCGGCAGTTCGGGGCGCTCGGTATCCAGGATCGCCATCGGCACGCCGGCATCGCGGCAGGGCTTGATCGAGCGCGGATGCAGCACCTTGGCACCGGTGGTGGCGATTTCCTGGGCTTCGTAGTAATCCAGCCGGGTCAGCAGGCGCGCATCGGGCACGTCCTTCGGATTGGCACTGAACATGCCCGGCACGTCGGTCCAGATCTCCACGCGACTGGCACCGAGCAGCGCGCCGAAATAGGCCGCCGAGGTATCCGAGCCGCCGCGGCCAAGAATGGCGGTACCGCCGTCGGCATGCCGCGAGATGAAGCCCTGGGTGATCAGCATGCGGGTGGGCTGTGCGTGGAAGCGCGCGGCCCAGGCAGCATCGGCGCGCCACTGGCAGTTCACCGACAGGCGCTGCGACCACTCGCTCTGGTTGGGCTGCGGCGGCAGGGCATCGAGCCACTCGCGCGCATCCATCCAGCCGAAATCCAGGCCGCTGGCGCGCAGGTAGGCCGCGCCCACCGTGGAGGACAGCAGTTCGCCCTGGCCCAGCACGTCGGCCTGCCAGTCCAGCGGCCGCGTCGCCGCGCGCGGATCGTCGAGCAGCCCGGCCAGCGCAGCCAGCCGCGCGTCGAGCGCGCCCGCCTCCAGCGACAGTTCGACCAGGAACTCGCGATGGCGGGCGACCAGCGCGTCCACACGGGCACGGCTGTCGGCGGCGCCATCGGCGATCGCGGTCAGCTCGTTGGTCACCCCGGACAGCGCCGAGACCACCACCAGCACGCGCGAGCCGGTTTCTTCCGCACGTTTTTTCGCCAGCTTCCCGATCGTGTCCCAGCGGTGACGACGCGACACGGAGGTGCCGCCGAACTTCAGTACGATCCAACGATCGACAAGGGGGGAAGCTGACATGGAGGTAATGGGGAAGTCGTAGTGAGGGGATTCGCCCGGCACGCCGGGCCGAACCCCCGATTCTATGCCAAGCCCGGGCCGTGCAGGGCCGGCGTGCGGCGGCCCTGACGCATTCATGCCCGGCGCGCCGCCGTCGGCCCGGCGCGGGTTGGTAAGCTGCGCACCCCTTTGCCCCTGCCCGCCGCCTCGATGACCACCCGCCGTTTCCTGCAGTTGGACGTGTTTTCCCCCTATCCCGGTGCCGGCAATCCGCTGGCCGTGGTGCTCGACGCCGAGGGCCTGGACGATGTGGCCATGCAGGCCATCGCCCGCTGGACGCGGCTGCCGGAGACCACCTTCGTGTTCGCCCCGCAGGCGCCGGGCGCCAGCTACGGCATCCGCATGTTCAGCCCGCAGAAGGAAGTGCCGTTCGCCGGCCACCCCAGCGTGGGGACCGCGCACGCCGTGCTCGAGGCCGGCCTGGCCGCGCCGGTGGACGGCGTGCTGGTCCAGGACGGTATTGCCGGCGCGCTGCCGCTGCGTGTGGAGGGCAGCGGTGCCCAGCGCACCATCGCCATCCGCACCCCGCGTGCCCAGGTGGCCGAGGTGACCGTGGCCGATGACCCGCGCCTGCAGGCCGTGCTGGCCGGCTGGGCGCTGGGTGACCTGCCGCCGGCCCGCATGGACGGCGGGCGCAGCTGGTGGGTGGTGGAACTGGCCGACGAAGCGCACCTGCGCGGCCTCACGCCGGACTGGGCCGCGATTGCGGCCCTGGCTGAATCCACCGGCAGCATGGGCGTGTTCGCCTATGCGCGCAGCCAGGAGCCGGCCTACGACCTGGCGGTGCGCGCCTTCGTCGGCAATGGCCGCCGCTTCGAGGATGCCGCCTCGGGCGCGGCCAATGCGGTGCTCGCGGCGTGGCTGGACAGCCGGGGCGCGCTGCCCCGCGACGAACCGCGCTACGTGGTCAGCCAGGGCCGCGAAGTCGGCCACGATGCGCGGCTGAGCCTGCACATCGATGCCGGGGGCGATGTCTGGTCCGGCGGCCAGGTGCAGACCGTCATCCGCGGCACCCTGGACTGGTAAGCGCAGGGGCGGCGCGTCAGCGCGCCGCCTCGTATACCGGCGTGCCGCCCACCCAGGTGGCTCGCACCTGCAGGTCGGCCAGCTGCGCCGGGGGCACCTGCAGCGGATCGCGGTCGAACACCACGAAGTCGGCCTGCAGCCCCGGCTGCAGGCGACCAACGCGATCCTCGTCGCGACCGGCGAACGCGGCATCGGCGGTGAACCCACGCAGCGCCTCGGCGGCGCTCAACCGCTGATCCGGCTGCCAGCCAGCCGACGGGTGGCCGGTGCGGTCCTGTCGCGTCACGGCGGCATACAGCCCCAGCCGCGGATCAACCTGCTCCACCGGGAAGTCTGAGCCCAGCGCCAGCGGCACGCCCGCCGCCAGCATGCGCCGCCAGGCGTACGCCCCCAGGATGCGCTGCGGCCCGACGCGATCCTGCGCCCAGCCCATGTCCGAGGTCGCGTGGGTGGGCTGCATCGAGGCGATCACCTTGCCCTGCGCGAACCGCGGAATGTCCTCCAGCGCCACCACCTGGGCATGTTCCACGCGCCAGCGGTGATCGCCGCCGCTGCGCTCGCCCAGCACGCGTGCGTAGGTGTCGAGCACGATGCGGTTGCCGCGGTCGCCGATGGCGTGTGTGGCCACCTGCAGTCCGCAGCCATCGGCCTTGCGCACGGCCGTTTCGAAATCGGCCGGCGACGTCACCAGCAGGCCGCGGTTGTGCGGATCATCGCTGTAGTCGGCCAGCAGGGCGGCGCCACGACTGCCGAGTGCGCCGTCCATGAACAGCTTCACGCCGCGCATCGCCAGGTGACCGCCGGCATGCCGGTATGGCCCCTGCGCGCACAGATCGTCCAGTGCTCCGCCATTGCCGTCGGCATACGCCTCGATGCGCAACGGCAGGCGACCGGCATCGGCGAAGCGACGCATCAGCGCCAGGTCCTCGCGCGACACGCCCATGTCGTGCACGCCGGTCAGTCCCTGGCTTGCCGCCGCGGCCAGTGCGCGCGTCAACATCTGTTCGCGCGCCGCTGCAGTGGGCGCGGGGATCGCGGCTTGCATCAGCCCCATCGCCTCATCGACGAACACGCCGGTCGGCCGACCCGCCGCATCGCGCTCGATGCGTCCGCCCGCCGGCTGCCAGCGCCCCTGCAGCGTGCGCTGCCCCGGCACCGCCGCCAGCGCGCGCAGGGCTGCGCTGTTGCCCCAGCCGGCGTGGCCGTCCACGCGCCCCAACCAGACCGGTCGATCCGGGAACGCCGCGTCCAGATCGGCGGCACTGGGGAAGCGCGTGTCGGCCCATCGATTCTGGTCCCAGCCGTTGCCGAGCAGCCACCCGTCGGGGTGGTCGGCAGCGAAGCGCTGCAGGCGTGCCACTACCTCCGCGCGGCTGTCCGCACCGGTCAGATCGGCCTGCATCAGCGTCTGCCCCAGGTACATCAGGTGCGCATGTGCGTCGATCAGGCCCGGCACCACCGTGACATCGCCGAGGTCGGTGAGCGGTGCCAAGGGGTACAGCGTCAGGAGGGCCTGGCGGTCGCCGACCGCCAGCACCCGCCCATCGGCCGTGTCCCAGGCCAGTGCGGTCGCCACCGGCGCATCCGCGGCGCCGGTATGGATGGTGGCGGCCGTGACCAGACGGACATCGGCCTGCGCCTGGGCGGCGCAGAAACACGACAGCAGGACAGCCAGAAGGCAATGGCGCACGCGAAGCTCCCGCAGAACGAAACAGGGGCGACTATGCCGCCCCTGCCGGGATCACTCAATCCGCGCTGCGGCATGCGTCAGCCGGCGAGCTCGGCCTCCAGCGAGATCGGCACCGCGCTGAGCGCCTTGGACACCGGACAGTTCTGCTTGGCATCGTCGGCAATGGCGCGGAACTGCGCCGCATCGATCTTCGGCACCACCGCCTTGACCTTCAACGTGATCTGCGACAACTGCGGGCCGCCTTCCATCGACAGATCGACCTTGGCCTCGGTATCCAGCGAGGTTGGCACGAAGCCGGCCTCGGTCAGCTTGGCCGACAGCGCCATCGTGAAGCAGCCGGCATGCGCGGCGGCGATCAGCTCTTCGGGATTGGTGCCCTTCTCGTCGCCGAAGCGGCTGCTGAAGGCGTAGCGGGTACGGTCCATGAGCCCGCTCTGCGGGGTGCTCAATTGTCCCTTGCCTGTCTTGAGGTCACCTTCCCAGTGCGCGGTAGCGTGTCGCGAAATGCCCATCGTGAGTCTCCTTCGGGATGAATGGCAGGCCCAGCCTAGACCGGCGGGCGTTAGCGTGGCGTCGGGTCGGAGGTGGCGCGGCCCCCGGCGTGCCGCGGCGGGTCGCACGCGCCACGTTTTCCACACACGGAGGCTGTTTTCAAGGCATTTTCCGCAGGCACGCAGTGCGCCAACCGCCAGCATCGGCAAGCCGGGGGTACGCACAGCCCCGTGTTTTCAGGGCATGTGCTGATGCACTGCGGTAACCGGAACGGCGAAAAACGCGATTTTTATGCGTCTGCCTATTGGCGGCGCACCCGTGTTGCCCTACATTTCGCTTGCCGACGGGGTTCGGCGCGACCACACCACCAACCGTTCACGAGAACAGGACACCATGGCAAAGACCGCTAAAAAGGCTGCCCCGAAGAAGGCAGTGAAGAAAGTCGCTACGAAGGCAGCCGCGAAGCCGGCCGCTCCCAAGCCGATCAAGGAAGTGCTGAGCAAGTCTGGTCTGGTTGCACACATCGTTGAAGCGTCCGGCGTTGTCGCCAAGGACGTGCGCGCTGTGCTGGCCTCGCTGGAAGGTGCCGTGGCCGCCTCGGTCCACAAGAAGGGCGCAGGCAGCTTCACCCTGCCGGGCCTGCTGAAGATCACCACCGTCAACGTGCCGGCCAAGCCGAAGCGCAAGGGCATCAACCCGTTCACCAAGGAAGAGCAGTGGTTCGCCGCCAAGCCGGCCTCCACCAAGCTGAAGGTGCGTCCGCTCAAGAAGCTCAAGGACGCTGCGCTGTAATCAGCGCGCTTCCTGCAGCACCCGGACGGGACGGCCACGGTCGTCCCGTCTTTTTTTGGCTGGTCTGCCGATCGCAGCGCCCTTGCCCACGCCTCCCGCGCAACACAGCGTTGCCGCAGCGTCCGGCCATGCCTGCAATGCGCGCAAACCCTGCGCCGGCCCCACTGTGCGGCACACCGCCTGCGGCTGGAACGCACAAGGTGGAACACTGCGTGCGACCGTCCCTGTCGCCGATCCCGGGCGTGCGGCCTATGGTGGGCCTGTCCCCACTGTGCAGGCCGCCATGTCCACCTCCTCCCAGCGTTACCGCATTACCGTCACCCCGATCGAGAAGGACGGGTTGCAGTGCAGCGGGCGCTGCACCATCGAACTGGAGCACCGGGCGCAGCGCGACTGGATGCGCCTGCTGGAAGTGGCCAGGCGCCATACGGGGCTCAGCGGCGATGAGCGCGCCGCCGCCATCGTCGCCACCCAGCTGCTGCGCGATCTGGCCCAGCGCCACGCCGCCGAGCCGACGCACGCACTGACTGTGCTGCAGCCCCAGCTGGACGAGGTGCTCGGCGCGCTGGACGCCATCCAGGGCGCGCCCTGATCGACCGCGCCGGCTACACTCGCCCCATTCCAGGGGAGGGGTGCCGATGCGTTCTGCCAGTGTCCTGCTGCCGCTGCTGCTGATCGCCGGCTGCTCGTGCCAGCGTCAGGGCGATGGGGTCGAGGCGGCCGCCGCTGCGTCGGCCACGCCGTCGCCGCGCACCACCGCCGTCACCGTCCCTGCGGATGCCGATGCCGCTGCCGCGGCTGCCGGCACAGTGCCGGCGACGCCGCCGCCCGGTGCGGTGGCAGCGGGCGCAGCCGATGAAGGGGCCACCGTGCGCAACTACATCGGTGTGCTGCTGCGCGGGGATCGCGCTGCCGCTGCGGCGTACTGGGATGGCGGCACCACCCGCCTGCAGCCCGACGACGCCCCGCTGCACCGTCTCACCGACGTGGTGTCGGTGCGGGTGGATACCGACACGCCGATCGCGCGCGACACCGCCCGTCCCTCGCGCCTGCGCGAGGTGCCGATCCGCCTCCGCATCCTGACCCGGCAGGGCACGCTGCACTACCACGGCTGGTACCGCCTGCAGCCACGCGCCGATGGCAGCGGCTGGGAACTCAGCGGCGCGTCACTGCAGCCGAGCCTGGACTGACCGAGCGGCACCGGCGCGCACGTGTCAAAGCTGGATTCAGGCAATGGCGCTATCGTTGGCCACTCATTCCCCACGGCCGCCGCCATGAACGTTCGCCCGATGTTGTCCCGCCTCGCCGCCTGCACCGTTCTTCTGGCCGCCGCCATCGGCGCGCAGGCCGCGCCCACCGTGTCCGGCCGCCAGCTGTCGGTCGGCGCGGCCGACGTGCAGCAGTATCTGGATGGCAGTTTCCCGCGGACCCAGGACGCCCTCGGCGGCCTGATCGCGATGACCATGAGCCATCCGCAGCTCGCGCTGCCGCAGGGCAACCGCCTGGATCTCGGTTTCGATGTCGCGCTGGGTACCGCCGGCAGCGCGCCGGCACCGCTGGGCAAGGTCAAGCTCAGCAGCGGTCTGCGCTACGACGCGCAGACCCAGGGCTTCCACCTTGAACAACCCACCGTGGACGACTTCACCCCGGCCAACAACGGCGGCAAGCTGGACTCGCGCACGCGCGGCCTGCTCAACGCCTGGCTGACCGACTATGCGCGCCGCGAACCGATCTACAGGATCGACCCCAGCGTGGCCGCGGTGCTCGGTGCATTGCAGGTGCAGTCGGCGCAGGTCGAGAACGGCAAGCTGGTGGTCACCTTCAACCAGGACCTGGGCAAGCTGATCCCGGCCGGCGTACTGGGCCGCTGACCGCAGCGGCGGCACCGGCAACCACCGCCGGACCCGGGGATGGCACCGACTGCGGGTCGGTGCCCTGCCCGTCTACGCCGCCAGTGCCTTGGCCACTGCGTCGGCAAACGCCGGAATGTCGCCCGGCTTGCGGCTGGTGATCACATGCCCGTCCACCACCACCTCGGCGTCGGTCCATTCGGCGCCGGCATTGCCCAGATCGGTTTTCAGCGACGGCCACGAGGTCAGGCGGTGGCCGCTGGCCAGGCCGGATTCGATCAGCAGCCACGGGCCGTGGCAGATCGCCGCCACCGGCTTGCCGGCTGCGCCGAACGCCTTGATGAACGCCACCGCCTGCGCATCGATGCGCAGCTTGTCCGGATTGATCACTCCGCCAGGCAGCACCAATGCATCGTAGTCGTCCGCCGTGGCGCCCTGCAGCGGCTGGTCCACGGCCACACTGTCGCCCCAGTTCTTGTCTTTCCAGCCGCGGATCCGCGCGCCGTCACCTGGCGCCACCACCTTCACCGTGGCGCCCCAGGATTCGAGAAGGCGTTTGGGTTCAAGCAGTTCGGACTGCTCGAACCCGTCGGTGGCCAGGATCGCGACGTGCTTGCCGTTGAGTGCGTGTGCCATGCAGGGCTCCGTGGATGAGGGAGCCTGCAGTGTGCCGGCACGGCCATTGGGCCCCGGTGACCGCGATGTGCACGCAGCGTAGGCTTACCGCTTGGGCTGCAGCATGGTCCCGGTGCACTTCTTCGACCCGCAGCGGCATTCCCAGATCTTCTTCAGGCGCGCGGTGTGCCGCTCGGCCAGGACAATGCCGTAGTTGTAGGTCAGCTCGTCGCCCGGCTGGATGTCCTTGATCGCCTCAATGAACACCTTGTCCTCGCGACGGTTGTCGCCCTCGGCCTCTTCGATCACCGCCTCGCAGTTCGGGTCGCAGCTGTGGTTGAGCCAGCGCGCATCGTTACCTTTGTAGTTGGCATCGATGACGTAGTCGTCATTAAGAGTGAACAGGAAGGTGTGGCCACTCTCGACGTCACCGGTGTCGTCCGCGTCGACATCGGCGTGGCTGCGCAGCAGCCCCTTGTACTGGATCACGCGCTCACCCTTGCTGATCGGCGCCAGCGCGAACACGCCATTGCCATGAATGGTGGACTTGCGCGCTTGGATCTTCTTGGGCATCTGGCTGGCCGTTGCGATGGGAAGGGCCGATTCTCCCTTAATCTTTGTGATTGCCAAAGCTACACTGTGTCCCGGCCCCGCCGCGGCCCCGCTGTCAGCGTCCTGAACGGGGTGGGTTGGATGCCCGGGGATAAAAGCGTACAATTTCAGTCCGCTTTATGGCTCTGCCCTCCCCATGCTCCGCGTCACCAAGCTCACCGATTACGCCACCGTCGTACTGACCGTACTCGCTGCCCGTCCGGGCGAGGTACTCAGCGCGACTGAACTGGCCGAGTTCGCCAGCCTCGAACCGCCGACCGTCAGCAAGCTGCTCAAGCCGCTCGCCCAGGCCGGTCTGGTGGAAGGCCTGCGCGGCGTGCGTGGCGGTTACCGCCTCACCCGGCCCGCCGAGCGGATCTCGCTGTTCGAGATCGTCGAGGCGATGGAGGGGCCGCTGGCCCTGACCGAATGCAGCCACGACCACAGCCAGTGCGGCCGCGAGCTGCAGTGTGGTGCGCGCAGCAGCTGGCGCCTGATCAACGACGTGGTGGCCGAAGCCCTGCGCGCGGTCAGTCTGGCGCAGATCCTGCCCCCTCTCCCCCTTGTTGACGCCCACCGCCGCGCCATCGCGGCGGACGTCGTCTCCTGATCCACAGGCAGCCCCCATGGCCACCGATACCCTCGATACCGTCGCCGCCGGCGATACCCCCAACCGCGAGATCCACGAGCAGCTCGGCCGCAAGTACGCGGCGGGCTTCATCACGGAGATCGAATCGGACTCGCTGCCGCCAGGCCTGGACGAGGACACCATCCGTGCCCTGTCGGCCAAGAAGGACGAGCCGGAATGGATGACGCAGTGGCGCCTGGACGCCTACCGCCACTTCCTGACCATGCCGATGCCGGACTGGGCCAAGCTGCAGATCGCGGCGATCGACCTGCAGGCGCTGAGCTACTACTCCGCGCCGAAGGGCCCCAAGTACGCCTCGCTGGATGACGTGCCCAAGGAACTGCTGGATACCTACGACAAGCTGGGCGTGCCCCTGCACGAGCGCGCCAAGCTGGCCGGCGTCGCCGTGGACGCGGTGTTCGACTCGGTCTCGGTCGGCACCACCTTCCGCAAGGAGCTGGCCGAGAAGGGCGTGATCTTCTGCTCGATGTCCGAAGCCATCAAGGAGCACCCGGAACTGGTCAGGCAGTACCTGGGCAGCGTGGTGCCGGTGGGCGACAACTACTTCGCCGCGCTGAACTCGGCGGTGTTCTCCGACGGCAGCTTCGTGTTCATCCCCAAGGGCGTGCGCTGCCCGATGGAGCTGAGCACCTATTTCCGCATCAACGCCGGCCACACCGGCCAGTTCGAGCGCACCCTGATCATCTGCGAGGACAAGGCATACGTGTCCTACCTGGAAGGCTGCACCGCGCCGATGCGCGATGAGAACCAGCTGCACGCCGCGGTCGTCGAGCTGGTGGCGCTGGAAGACGCCGAGATCAAGTATTCCACGGTGCAGAACTGGTACCCGGGCGACGAGAACGGCGTGGGCGGCATCTACAACTTCGTCACCAAGCGTGCCGAATGCCGTGGCGCACGCAGCAAGGTCACCTGGACCCAGGTCGAAACCGGTTCCGCGATCACCTGGAAGTACCCGTCCTGCGTGCTGCTCGGCGACGACTCGGTGGGCGAGTTCCACTCGGTGGCGCTGACCCATCACCGCCAGCAGGCCGATACCGGCACCAAGATGATCCACATCGGCAAGCGCACCAAGAGCAAGATCGTCAGCAAGGGCATCAGCGCCGGCCGCGGCCAGAACACCTACCGGGGCCTGGTCAAGGTGGACCGCAATGCCGACGGCGCGCGCAACTACACCCAGTGCGACTCGCTGCTGATCGGCAAGAAGTGCGGTGCACACACCTTCCCGTACATCGAGGTCAAGAACCCGAGCGCGACGGTGGAGCACGAGGCGACCACCTCCAAGATTTCCGACGACCAGCTGTTCTATTGCCGCGCACGCGGCATCGACCAGGAGAACGCGGTGTCGATGATCGTCGACGGCTTCTGCAAGCAGGTCTTCCGCGAGCTGCCGATGGAATTCGCGGTGGAAGCCAAGAAGCTGCTGGAAGTCAGCCTGGAAGGCTCGGTCGGATGAAGACCCTCCTCGCTCTCGTCCTGCTACTGGGTGCCACGTGTCCGGCGTTCGCGCAGCGCGCCGACTGCAACCCGGGCGGCAACCAGATGGAACTCAATGCCTGCGCCGCGCAGGAACTGCAGCGGGCCGACGCCGCGCTCAACGCCGTGTATCGCCAGGTGCTGGCCAAACACGCCGGTGAAGCGGTCGCGCTGGAGAAGATCAAAGCCGCCCAGCGGTTGTGGATCCAACTGCGCGACGCCGACCTCGAGGCGCGTTATCCGGTAGGCAAGGACGAGAACCCGCGCGTCCTGTACGGCTCGATGTACCCGATGCTGTATGCCGGCTACAAGGCCGCGCTGACCGAAACCCGCACCACCTACCTGCGCAACGAATTCCTGGAGCGCAGCGAATACGACCTCTGAGTCGCGCTGCACGCCCAAATCCCTATCTGACAAGACGACTATCGCAATGTTGAAGATCGACAACCTGCACGCCCGCATCGGCGACAAGGAAATCCTCAAGGGCCTGTCGCTGGACGTGAAGCCCGGCCAGGTGCACGCCATCATGGGCCCCAACGGCGCCGGCAAGTCCACCCTGGGCAACGTCCTGGCCGGCCGCGACGGCTATGAGGTCAGCGAAGGCAGCGTCCAGTTCGAGGGCGCCGACCTGCTCGAGCTGGCCCCCGAAGAACGGGCTGCCGCCGGCCTGTTCCTGGCCTTCCAGTACCCGGTGGAAATCCCCGGGGTGAACAACACCTACTTCCTGCGTGCCGCACTCAACGCGCAGCGCAAGGCACGTGGCCAGGAAGAACTGGATTCCATGCAGTTCCTCAAGCTGGTGCGGCAGAAGCTGGCCGTGCTGCACCTGAAGGACGAACTGCTGCACCGTGGCGTCAATGAAGGCTTCTCCGGTGGCGAGAAGAAACGCAACGAGATCTTCCAGCTGGCGGTGCTCGAGCCGAAGCTGGCCATCTTGGACGAAACCGACTCCGGCCTGGACATCGACGCGCTCAAGAGCGTGGCCGACGGCGTCAACGCACTGCGCTCGCCGGACCGCTCGTTCCTGGTCATCACCCACTACCAGCGCCTGCTGGACTACATCAAGCCGGACGTGGTGCACGTGCTGGCCGACGGGAAGATCGTGCAGAGCGGCGGCCCGGAACTGGCGCTGGAACTGGAAGCCCACGGTTACCACTTCCTGAAGGACCGCGTGGTGCCGGAGGCAGCGGTCTGATGAGCGCACTGCTCGATTCCCTCGCCAGTGGCTTCTGCGGCAGCGACGCCCGTCGCGCCGAGCTGGATGCCGCGCTGCAGGCCGGCCTGCCGGGTCCGCGCACCGAAGCCTGGAAGTACACCTCGCTGCGCCAGCTGGAACGCCGCAGCTTCCGCCCGGCGCCGCTGGCCGCCGCCGAGGTCGACCCCGCGCTGCTGGCCGACGTGCCGTCGCCGCGCCTGGTGTTCGTCAATGGCCGCCCCTCCGCGGCGCTGAGCGAGCTGGGCGACCTGCCGGCCGGCGTGCAGCTGCAGACCCTGTCCGCGGCCCTGGCCGGCGGCGAAGACGCGCTGCGCTTCCTCGGCCGCCGTTTCGAGCGCAGCGACGAGATCTTCGCCCGCCTCAACGCCGCCCTCGCCGATGAAGGCGTGCTGGTGCGAGTGGACGACAAGGCGCAGATCGACCTGCCGCTGCAGCTGGTGTTCGTCAGCGTGGCCGGCAGCGCCGACTTGGCCTGGCACCACCGCCACCTGATCGAACTGCGCGCCGGCGCCTCGCTCGGCGTGATCGAGCACCACCTGCATGTGGGCGATGTCGCCCACCTGGGCAACACGCTGGTGCATGTGCACCTGGCGCAGGACAGTGTGCTGGCCCACGCCCGCGTGCAGGCCGATGGCGTGCGCGCCACCGCGCTGCTGCGCACCGACGCCGTGCTGGCCCGCAACGCCCAATACCGCCGCATCGACCTGGAGCTGGGCGCGGCACTGAGCCGCCACGAGCTCAACGTGCGCCTGGAAGGCGACAACGCCCAGCTGACCGCCAACGGCGTGCTGCTCGGCAATGGCCGCCGCCATGTCGATACCCGCCTGGGCATCGACCACATCGCGCGTGATACCGCCTCGGAAATGCTGTGGCGCGGCGTGGCCGCCAACCGCAGCCGCGTGGTCTTCCACGGCGGCATCCACATCCGCGAAGGCGCCGATGGCACCGACGCCAACCTGTCCAACAAGAACCTGCTGCTCTCGGCCGATGCCGAGATCGATACCCAGCCCACGCTGGTGATCGACGCCGACGAGGTGAAGGCCGCGCACGGTGCCACCGTGGGCCAGCTCGACGCCAATGCGCTGTTCTACCTGCGCTCGCGCGGCCTGCCCGCCGACCAGGCGCGGCAGCTGCTCAGCGCGGCGTTCTGCCACGAACCGCTCAAGGTGCTCGACGCGCGCCTGACCGGGCAGCTCGCCCGCCACCTCGACCGCGCCCTGGCACAGGCGGGCGTGGCATGAACCTGTCCACGCCGCGCCCGGTCGTGCCCACCGGCAGCGCCCCCGACTGGGCGCGCGTGCGCCTGGACTTCCCGCTGCTGATGCGCGAAGTGCACGGCAAGCCGCTGGTGTACTTCGACAACGCCAACACCGGCCAGAAGCCGGTGCAGGTGATCGGCGCGGTGGACGAGTTCTACCGCCGCTACAACGCCAACGTCAGCCGTGCCGTGCACGCGCTGGGTACCGAAGCCACCGACGCCTACGAGGGCGCGCGTGCGAAGCTGGCACGCTTCCTCAACGTGCGCGCCAGCGAGCTGGTGCTGTGCAGCGGCACCACCTTCGCGCTCAACCTGGTGGCCTACTCGTGGGCGCTGCCGCGCCTGAAGGCCGGCGACGTCATCCTGGTCTCGCGCATGGAGCACCACGCCAACATCGTGCCGTGGCAGCTGGTCGCCCAGCGCACCGGCGCGACCATCCGCGTTGCCGAGATCACCCCGGAAGGCGCGCTCGACCTGGACGCCCTGCGCAAGGCCATGACCCCCGAGGTCAAGCTGCTTGCTGTCACCCACGTCTCCAACGTGCTGGGCACGGTAAATCCGGTCCGCGAGATCTGCCGGGAAGCGCGCAAGCGCGGCATCATCACCGTGGTGGACGGCTCGCAGGCCGTGCCGCACCGCAAGGTCGACGTCGCCGCGATCGGCTGCGACTTCTACGCCATCACCGGCCACAAGATGTGCGGCCCCACCGGCACCGGCGCCCTGTGGGCCCGACGCGAGCACCTCGATGCCATGCCCCCGTTCCTGGGTGGCGGCGAGATGATCAAGGAAGTCAGCTTCGAGGGCACCGTGTTCAACGACGCCCCGCACAAGTTCGAGGCCGGCACCCCCAACATCGCCGGCTTCATCGGCCTAGGTGTGGCGGTGGACTACCTGGAAACGCTCGGCCTGGAGCACGTGGAAGCGCGCGAGGCCGACCTGCTGGCGCACTTCACTGAAGAGCTGAACAAGATCGACGGCCTGCGCATTTTCGGCACCACGCCGGACAAGGCAGCGGTGGTGTCCTTCCTGATCGACGGCGCCCATTCGCACGATCTGGCCACCCTGCTCGACCTGGAAGGGGTCGCTGTGCGCTCCGGCCAGCACTGCGCGCACCCGCTGCTGCAGTACTACGGCGTGGCGGCCACGTGCCGTGCTTCGCTCGCGTTCTACAACACGCATGATGAAATCGAGCGCTTCATTGCGGCGTTGAACAAGGTGCGCAAGTTGCTGGGGTGATGCGTCGGTGAGTACTGGGCGCCAGAGAAAACGCTGCGGGAGATCGCGGCGTTTTTTTTGCCATTGCCTCTGCACCGTGGCCAGCCCGCGCCGCCATGTCACCGTTCAATAGTGACGCTCTCGAGGACACCCATCCGGCCTGAATCAACCGGATCTGCGTGAGCGTTGCGGACACCCGCCTGATTCCAATGAAAGACACCGGTTGCCCGGACATACATCGCGTTGTCAGGCGCAGCCTTGAACGACACCGCTCCCATGCCCGGACTCGTTCCTCGATAGATCACCAGTGAACTGGACGAGTCCCGCATGTCCAGCGCCTCACGCGTAGGAAAGACAAGAACGGCGTCGTTGACCTCATCCACCCATACGCCCACCGATATCTTCATTCCGTCGAATCGATCCGGTGCAGCAAGCACGCTGGTCAGGCTGGTCATGCAGGTCGGCGAGCCATCGCCATTCCCCTGCATCCTGCATGCCGCAGGCACCTGACTGCCCTCCCCGCCCGCCGGTAGATACCCGCATCCGGGAAGTGCGACGAGACCTGCGGCGAGCAGGAACAGGCGTAGGCAGGGCGTCATCACGGGGTCGGCATCCTCAATCCTGGCAACCTGCCAGCGGGAAGCAATCCCGCTGATCCATGCGGATGAAACATCCGCGTGGGAATGATCATACGGCGCCGCTCGGGTCGTAGTGGACATCTCCCGATTGCAGAGCCCGCCGGCATTTCAATGAATCAGCCGGTCATCAACGCCACGCTGGCAAAAGCCACTACCGCAATCACCAACAGTACGCGTATTGCAGCCATCTCGCCGCGAACCTGATGCAGCGCGTGTAACGGAGCCCGCTTCTCCAACCCCAGTACCACCGTCAGGTACGTTGCCTGCCCGTGCAGGCCCAGGGATTCTGGACAGCCCAGACGCCTCCATAGCGCTGGATACAGCTGAGGAAATCGCCGGGTAAATCTGAAAAACGTGATCAGGTAGAAAAAAACAGAAACAAACGCCACTAGAAAAACGATATTGATCATCATGGTAGTTCCCCGGGTGCAACCCGCAACGTCACACATCCCGACACTCGCTGCCGCCCGCGCCTCCTTCGCGCGTGACGACGCCAGCACGCTACAACCGCAGCATCGTGACGATTCCGTACACAATCAGAACTGCGTATGTAGCCACAACGCCTCTCAGCACCCACCGCGTTCCGGCAGGGACGCTCAGCCCCTGCTGCGTCATTGCGAGCGCGAACACGCCACGCAGGCACGCAAACCACCAATCCACGTTCTGAATACCAACCCGGCGCAGCACATTCGGGTGTGACTTATCCATCCTGACAAGAAGAACGTGCGCGGCAATACCGTTAACCCACGCGGCCAGCCCCACGATCACGAGCATCATGGATAGCACCCCATCAACCCCATTCATTCCCAGCCCCCTGTCAAATCCACGATTCTTACCGGCACCATAGAACATGAGCCCCAGATGGGGGACCCGCCAGATGAACAGCATAAACACTCCCCAGTCCACACGGCCGGATCTGCTGCGCACCACACTGATCGTCGCCGTCACCACCGCGAAGAAGTGCTGCAGCGCTGGCCGCATTACTACCAGGGTGGCGGACGCGGCTGCTCAGAAGGGCTGGGTTCCACGCGCCGACAGGCACAGGCGCTTGGCCGTGTGCGCGACCGTCCGCGCGCACGTTGTCATGTCGACGCCACAGCTGTCCGCCTCCAGAAACCTGTCATCGGACCCGACAATTGCGAAGTAGACCCGCTGTCTGGTGGGCTCGATGGTGCCTGCGCCAGCAACACGGACCACGTCTACTATCCGCACGCTGCAATACAATGGTGCGGCAGTGGAGCGCAGCACGTCTGCCACCGACATCGCATAGTCAATCGCCAGCGGGTTACCCGGCTGTTGATTGATCACATTGACATCTGCGGCCCGCTCCGGTGTGCAGGCGCTTGCGAAGATCGTGCAGAAGCCCAGGCTGCCCACGCACCCAGTCAACGCACCCACCCGGGACAGGATACCGGCTGATTCGCCAGACCCACCCAACTTGGCAACCCTTGGAAACTTGCGCATCGTAGCTACCTGCTCCGGAACGTGACCGATCGACTCCACCCGTGCGCCCCTCGAACCGAGGTTCCCTGCAGGGCCCTTCCAGTACGCACAACCCAGCTACTCCTGCGGATTCTTACAGGCGGAACGGGCGAGATCGGCTGCCTTGGCTACGCAATCTCCAACACCATCGGAGCATGTCTCAGCGGCTACGAACCGGTTCTGGCCATCAGCCACCACGTAGTAGAACCTATCCCCCGTCTTCCCGTCAGCCGAGCGCTCGATCTGAGATGCAATCAGATTCACCTTGATTCCAGGACCACCCACCCGGCCGTCTGATTCCAGACGACGGAGAAGCTCCACCTCAAACTTCTGTGCGCTGCCACTATGCGGCTGATGATTCAGCACATCAAAATCGCACGCCGGCCTGCTTACGCACCCCGACGTTCCGCAGATGATCGCCAACAGCACCGCACTCCGAGTCAGGCTGACGTCCACACTGGTCTCCATAGGCAAAAAGCCACGTGGACGTATCCGAGAACTGCCGATCAAGCCGCTTGGCATCAAGCCTCCCTTCGATGCTATGGAATCCCTTGAAGTCTCTCAGGTCAAGTTTCGAAGTGCCTTCATTGGACCCGCCTCGGTCCGACATGAAATGTGCGTTGGTGAACCCATCCTTCGGTACGGGCGTTCTAGCCCCAGGCACGCAAACCACCCATCCACTTTTTGATACCAACCCTGCATAGCGTATTCGGGTTTGACTTTCCACGACTCCTACCAACGACCATCCAGGGTGAACGCTATTCGCCGGATGCCGCCCCTTGGCTGGCGGGCTTGAGCATAAAGCGCGCGGCAACAACTCCAACATAGAACGTGATCCCCAGATAGGGGACCAACCAGATGAACAGCAGGAACATTCCCCAGTCGACAAGCCGGGAGATGCCATGCCGCCGTTCCTGGGCGGCGGCGAGATGATCAAGGAGGTCGGCGTCGAGGGCACCGTGTTCAACGATGCCCCACATATGTTCGAGGCCGGCATCCCCACATCGCCGGCTTCATCGGCCTGGGCGTGGCGGTGGACTACCTGGGGACCCTCAGCCTGAAGCACGTGGAAACACGCGAGGCCGCCCTGCTGGCGCACTTCACCGAAGAGCTGAGCAAGAGTCCGTCAGTTCGTCGGTCCGGCGCGCAACGCTACCGGTGTGGCGTCGTGGTGGACGCCTCCCGGTTGCGATGCCGCGCCGGCATTTTAATGACTCACCCGGTCATGAACGCCACGCCGGTAAAAGCAACTACCGCAATCGCCAACAGCACGCGTATTGCAACCATCTCGCCGCGAACTTGACGCAGAGCGTGTAACGGCACCCGCTTTTCCAACCCCAACACCACCGTCAAGTACGTTGCCTGACCATGCAGGCCCAGGGATTCTGGACAGCCCAGACGCTTCCATAGCTCTGGATATAGTCGCGGAAAGTTTTGAAGACCGTTTTTATGAATCAGCGGCGGCCTATCGTCAATAACCAATTGGCTATCGAAAACTGATACTCGAACCCACATCGGCTATCGTTATATTCACCTGCATTTCAATGAGGCTTTTTCCTACGCACTGATGCTGCAGCGCAATCAGGCGACGCGCTTGCACGGTCCCCGTTGTGCCCC
>NZ_CAMPPN010000033.1:0-38699 GCF_946900935.1 Stenotrophomonas sp. Marseille-Q5258 | reverse complement strand
TCTCCAGCATGGCCTCGCCGTAGGCTTCCTGCAGGTCTTTGAGCTGGCGCTCGTACTGCTCGCGCACGTCCTCCGGCTTGGCCCGCAGCGCGTTCTCCATGCCGCGCTTGCCATCTTCGACCCAGCTGTCGATCTCGGCCGGCGTCAGGTCAAACTGGCGGCTGGCCGCAGCCACGGTGGTCTTGCCCTGGATGATCTCAAGGACCAGTGCCGACTTGCGACGGGCCGTCCAACGCTTGATCTCTTCTTCCATCACTTCGCTCATCGGTGTCTCTTTCGGGGAAAGTAACACCTGAGCAGGAAATCAGTGGGTCATTACAGATCCGCAATTGGGGATCTTCCTGAGCGTTGATCCGGTGACGGCGTATGAGCAGCCGGTCGGGCAGTTCAATCGGTATCGGTATGCGAACGGAAATCCGTATAAATTCAGAGATCCGGACGGTCGGATCGTCGAAACCGTGTGGGATGTTGCGAACATCACCTTGGGGGCAACTAGCGCCTATTCAAACTTTAGCGAAGGCAAAATTGGTGCCGGTGTCGTTGATTCGATTGGCGTGGTCGTCGATTCTCTGGCGGCTGCAGTCCCATTCGTGCCAGGAGGCGCTGGGGCAACGATCAAGGCCGTTAGGTTGGCCGAGAACGTGGCCCAAGGCGCCCGGGCTGAAAAGGCCGTAGCCCAGGAACTTGGCGAGAAGGTGGCAGGCGCGCGAGTTACACTGGAAGCATCTACCGGTCAACGAAGCGTGGCGGACGTCGTGACGACGGATAGGCGTGTTGTGGAGGTAAAAAGCGGCAATGCTCAATTGAGCCCCGGTCAAAAAGCGGTCAAGGCGGACATTGATGCAGGGCGTCCAGTGACCCCTAGAGGGGCCAACGCGGGAAAAGCGGGGCTTGAGCCAGGAGAAGCGACGCAGATGACGTGCTATGACGTGAAGCGATGCTGATGAGTGCTATTGAACATTGCGATGCGGCCTTCAAGGAGGCTGTTCTGCTCAAGTGCTATGAGGCGCTTGAGGTGGAAGGATTTACGCGCTATCGGAAGCAGGAGGTGGACTGGCCGATGGAGAATGGCTTCCATTGTTGGGTTGGGCTCAATACTAGCTTGGAAAGAGAGTATCTTGATATCAATCCTTTCGTCGGCGTCCATGTAGCGCCGATCATGAAGCTTTATACCTCCCTAAAGGGGCGTAAATACAGCCGAAATATATCCACCTATGCCGTTCACATGGGAGAGCTGGCGCCCCATGAGCAGGCCTTTCGTTTTACGCGGAAAGTGGATGTTGCCGCGCAAGCCACTCGGTTGGCGCGTTTGTATTCTGATGTCGGCTTGTCGTATGCGTTGTCGATCGGCACCTATGAGCGGCTGCTTCCCTTATTGCAAGCGCGTGTACCGATGCTCGGTGCTTATCCGGAACGGGTGGCATGTTGCCTGTATCTGATGGGCCGTAAGGAAGAGGCGAGGCTGTTCGTTGAAGAGTTCCTGCTGGATCATCGAGATTACTTTGAACGCTTCGCCGTTCCGTTCTCGAGGATTTTGAACGGTCAATGACAGCCAAGTCCGTTAGGCAAGCGCCGCACGCCTGCGTGTCCGACAGAGTGCAACTTGAGGTGCAGTGGAGTGAAGCGCCGGGAATGTGCCCTGCGGGTAAGAGAGCAACTGTCCCTTGAAGATGCAGACGCCCGATGCAGTGCATCGGGCGTCTATGGCCGCCTGAAGTCGGGTGTATCGTCCGCCACAGGTATCAGCCTGTGGCGGACGGGTCAGCCGTTCGATGCCTTCAGCAGCAGCGACCGCCGTTCCTCCCGCCGTAGCGGGCCTCCTGCCGCTCGCGGAAGAAGGTCTTGTAGTCCATCGGTTCGCGGTCCGGGTGATTCTCCAGCACGTGCCGCACGTAGTTGTCGTAGTCGGGAATGCCGCAGCACAACCGCGCGGTCTGCACCAGGCGCAAGAGAGCGAAGTGGCGGCTAAGGGTGTTCGAGGCACACATGCCGAAGTCAATGCAGTGAATGGAGCATAGGCACAAGGGCTTACGCCTACAAGTGTTTCTCCGAGCCGTCCTGCGTGTACAAATTGCCAGGAAGCTAAAAAAAAATTGATATACCGATCAGGGACAGGTAGGGATCAATGGAAAGTTTCGACGAGGCAAGACTGTTGCTGGCGACGGAAGGGATGCCGGACTGGAAGAGAGTGGCATTCATGGCGTATTGCTGTGAGCGCATGTTGCCAAATTATCGAAGCTTCCAAGTCGATAGTGGCTATGGCGATCTGGCTCCGATGAGAAAGGCTCTTGATGCTGTGTGGGAGTGGGCCGCATCAAATAATTTGCCGTTGGACTTGGCCGCGCTAGCGTCCGCCTGCGAGCAACAGGCGCCGGATACTGCGGAGTTCTCGTCCATCTACACATCGGCTGCATTGGATGCGGCTACAGCAACAGCGGCGACACTTGAGGCACTTGTAGATGCGGCGGCAAAGAGCCTGATCGAAGTGGCTACTTACGCCAGGGATACGATTGATCTATTCGTTCAAGAGGTAGAGGAGCTTGATCCAAATGCTCCGGACCTGGAGCGCAGGATCATTGAACACGCTCTCATGCAATCCGAGTTGCGAACCCAGCGAGAAAGCCTTGCAACGCTGAAAGATACGCATGAAGAGCGAGGCAAGGCCGGAATTGATTTGCGCGCCAGATGGTCGAAGATCGAGCAAGGAAGTTTGTCACCTCTCGTCGTGTGAAGAGAGGTGAACGTATATGACAAGGCCCGCATTTGCGGGCCTTGTCAGTTCTGCGGCTTGCTGTGGCTGACAAGTCAGCCGTTCGGATGCCTTCAGCAGCAGCGACCGCCGTTCCTCCCGCCGTAGCGGGCTTCCTGCCGCTCGCGGAAGAAGGTCTTGTAGTCCATCGGTTCACGGTCCGGATGATTCTCCAGCACGTGCCGCACGTAGTTGTCGTAGTCGGGAATGCCGCAGCACAGCCGTGCGGTCTGCACCAGGCGCCGCCACAGCCGGCGGTGCGCCTGGTATTGCCCGACGGGAACCAGTTCGGTACTCATCACAGGTCCGCCATCTGGTGCGGCTGCAGTGCCACGTAGGGGGTTTCCTTGTCGGTACGCACCGGCGAACGACGCGCCTGCACGATCGTCTTGACCGCGTAGACCAGGATGGAGAACACCACGAACAGGAACAGCACGGTCAGGCCGGTGTTGACGTAGGCGTTGACCACGATCTGATTCATCTGCCCGACGGTCTTGGCCGGCGCGGTGATGGTGCCGGTGGCGATCGCATCCTGGAACTTGTGCGCCTGGGCGAGGAAGCCCTGGGCCGGGTTGCTGTCGAATATCTTGATCAGCCCGGCGTAGGTGGTGCAGATCAGCAGCCATACCGCCGGCACGGCCGTGACCCAGGCGAAGCGGTCGCGCTTCATCTTGAACAGCACCACTGTGCCCAGCATCAACGCGATCCCCGCCAGCATCTGGTTGGAGATGCCGAACAGCGGCCACAGCGTCTGGATGCCGCCGAACGGATCGACCACGCCGGTGTAGAGCAGGTAGCCCCACAACGCCACACAGCCGCCCGTGGCGATGATGTTGGCCGTCCAGGACTCGGTCTTCTTCAGTGCGGGGATGAAGTTGCCCAGCAGGTCCTGCAGCATGAAGCGGCCCGCACGCGTACCGGCATCCACTGCGGTGAGGATGAACAGCGCCTCGAACAGGATCGCGAAGTGGTACCAGAACGCCATCATCGCGTTGCTGCCGCTGGGGATGGCTTCATGCAGGATCTGCGCGATGCCCACGGCCAGCGTTGGCGCGCCACCGGCGCGGTGCAGGATGGTCGGTTCGCCGATGGCCGCCGCAGTGGCCTGCAGCTGCTCCGGCGTGATCGTGAAGCCCCACGTGTTGGTGATGTAGTGCGCGGCCGATACCGCATCGGCACCGATCACCGCGGCCGGGCTGTTCATCGCGAAGTAGATGCCCGGATCGATGATCGAGGCCGCCACCAGTGCCATCACCGCCACGAACGATTCCATCAGCATGCCGCCGTAGCCGATGTAGCGCATGTGGCGTTCATTGGCGAGCAGCTTGGGCGTGGTACCCGAGGCGATCAGGGCATGGAAGCCGGAGACCGCGCCGCAGGCGATGGTGATGAACAGGAACGGGAACATGCCGCCCTTCCACACCGGACCGTCGCCGCTGGCCGCGAACTGGGTCAGCGCCGGCATCTTCAGTTCAGGCATGACGATCAGGATGCCGATCGCCAGCGCCACGATGGTGCCGATCTTGAGGAAGGTGGACAGGTAGTCGCGCGGGGCCAGCAGCAGCCACACCGGCAGCACCGAGGCGACGAAGCCGTAGCCGATCAGCATCCAGGTGATCTGGATGCCGGTGAAGGTGAAGGCCGGGCCCCATACCGGATCGGCCGCGATCTTGCCGCCGTACCAGATGGCCAGCAGCAGCAGGATCAGGCCGACGATGGAAATCTCGCCGATCTTGCCCGGGCGGATGTAGCGCATGTAGATGCCCATCAGGATCGCGATGGGCATCGTGGCGATCACCGTGAACATGCCCCAGGGGCTTTCCGCCAGCGCCTTGACCACCACCATCGCCAGCACGGCCAGGATGATGATCATGATCAGGAACGCGCCGAACAGGGCGATGGTGCCGGGCACCTGGCCCATTTCCTCACGCACCAGGTCACCCAGCGAACGGCCGTTGCGGCGGCTGGACAGGAACAGGATCATGAAATCCTGCACCGCGCCGGCCAGAACCACGCCGACCACCAGCCACAACAGACCGGGCAGGTAGCCCATCTGCGCGGCCAGCACCGGGCCGACCAGGGGGCCGGCGCCGGCGATGGCGGCGAAGTGGTGGCCGAACAGCACGTGTTTGTTGGTCGGGACGTAATCCAGCCCGTCGTTGTTGATCACCGCCGGTGTCGCCCGGGTCGGGTCGAGCTGCATCACCTTGTCGGCGATGAACAGGCTGTAGAAGCGGTACGCGATGAGATAGATGGAGACCGCGGCGACCACGATCCACAAGGCATTGATGTGTTCGCCCCGGCGCAGCGCGACGGTGCCAAGACAGAATGCGCCGAGCAGCGCGAGCGCGGCCCAGCCCAGCTTGGAAAAACCTTTCATGAGTGTGCGTCTCCCTGGAGAACATCGTAAGAGTCCGCCTTGGCACCGACAGGGTCAATGCGAAGACGGGGGCGTGCCGCTAGTACTTTGGTCGTAGGTCGCAACGCGGGCGGCGTGGGGATGCGGACAGCGGCAGCGGTCATGCGCGCGGCCTGCACGGTGGGCGCACGCCACCACTGGAACAATCGGTTGCGGGCGTGGCGGTTGGCGGCAGCGGGCGCGGCGCCCATGTTGTATCCCGTCCCCACCCGTCGGAGTCGACATGAGCAGCCCCAACCCCGTGCGCGTGCTGCGCACCATCCGTGGCATGGCCACCTCCGACGGCGCCGGCGTGCGCCTGACGCGCGTGATCGGCGGGCCGTCGCTGCCCGACCTGGACCCGTTCCTGCTGCTGGATGAATTCGGCACCGACCGCGCCGAGGACTACATCGCCGGCTTCCCCAGTCACCCGCACCGTGGCTTCGAGACCGTGACCTACATGCTCGATGGGCGCATGCGCCACAAGGACAACCACGGCAACGAGGGCCTGCTGACCCCGGGCAGCGTGCAATGGATGACGGCCGGGCGTGGCCTGGTGCATTCGGAAATGCCCGAACAGGAATCCGGCCAGATGCGCGGCTTCCAGCTGTGGGTGAACCTGCCGGCGCGCGACAAGATGACCGACCCGAAGTACCAGGAGTTCGCGCCCGAGCGCATTCCGGTGGCGCAGCCGGCCGACGGCGTGCAAGTGAAGGTGATCGCGGGGCAGGTCGGCGACGTGACCGGGCCGATCGTCCAGCCGTCGACCGATCCGGTGTACCTGGACATCACCCTTGCCGCCGGTGCGGGATGGTCGTACGACCTGCCGGACGGGCACAGCGCCTTCGCGTACGTCTTCGAGGGCGGGCTGACGGTCGGGCAGAGCGAGGATGCGCGGCCGGTGGCACGCCAGGAGCTGGCGGTGCTCGGCGGCGGCGAGCGCCTGGACCTCCAGGCCGGTGCCGACGGCGCGCGGCTGATCTTGGTGGCGGGCCGGCCGCTGCGCGAGCCGGTGATGCGCCACGGCCCGTTCGTGATGAACACCCGCCAGGAACTGATGCAGGCCTTCGTGGATTTCCAGGAAGGCCGCTTCTGAGGCGCTGAGGCCGGGCGGAGGGCGGTAGTGCCGGGCGGTGCCCGGCGACTGCTGCACCGTCAGCGCCCTGCTGCCACCGCTGTCGGATTCAGATTCATGCTCTGGGTGAGGGACTGCAGCGTGCCCAGTTCCTGGCTGCTGTCGGCATACAGCGCGATCTGCGCATAGCGGTTCTTGTCGAACTTCACCACCGCCACGCGGCGGGTGTCGTAGCCCGGCGGTTTCTGGCCGCCCAGGTCCGGCTGGTACCAGTACATCGACTCGCCGGCGAAACCGCCTTTTTCCTGGCGCAGCGTGCGGGTCAGGGTGAGCGCGGGATCGCGCGCGCTAAGAATCAGGCTCAGCACCTCGCGTCCATCGGCGGTGCTGGCCTTGCACAGCATGAAATCGGACTGTGCCTGCTGCTGCCACTGCAGGCCGCTGCCGGCAGGCAGCGAAGGACATTCGGACGGCGATTGCGCCCATGCCACGGCGGCGGACGACAACAGGCTCAGGCATACAGCGGCGCGCAGGACGTTCATGCTTTCCCCCAGGGTCGGAATGGCCGGGTCCGCGTCAGGCAGGCGCGATCCGGTGGCCGCGGAAACCCAGGCCGATGGCTGCGCATATCCCCATGCGCGTCCCGGAGGCGCCAGCCGTCAGGTGACGGACTGGTGATTCGGACGGTAGCGGAATGTGATTCGATCTACAAATATCAGTTTCAAATGAATGTGAATCCGCAGTGCGGCATGCGCTGTCGGGCAGCCCGTGGCGGCCTGCCCGTCGCCCGGCTCAGCGCGGCTCGGCGCCGATCCATTTGCAGGCCACGCCGCCGATCAGGCCGCCCAGTACCGGTGCCAACCAGAACAGCCACAGCTGCCCGACCGCGCCACTGCCGGCGAAGAACGCCACTGCGGTGGATCGCGCGGGGTTCACCGAGGTATTGGTGACCGGAATGCTGATCAGGTGGATCAGCGTCAACGCCAGGCCGATCGCGATCGGGGCGAACCCGGCCGGTGCCCGGCCATGCGTGGACCCCATGATCACGATCAGGAACACCGCCGTCAGCACCACCTCGCACAGGAAGGCGGCCGCCACGCTGTACCCGCCAGGCGACAGTGCACCGTACCCGTTGCTGGCGAATGCACCGGCCTGGCTGCCATCGATGGCGAAGCCGGGTGCGCCAGAGGCGATCTGCAGCAGAATGACGCCCGCCAGCAGGCCACCGAGCACCTGGGCGACGATGTAAGGCACCAGGTCGCGCGCCGGAAAGCGGCCGCCGGCCCAGAGGCCGATGCTGACGGCCGGGTTGAAGTGCGCGCCGGACACATGGCCGAACGCATAGGCCCCGGTCAGCACGGTCAGGCCGAAGGCCAGCGCCACGCCGAGAAACCCGATGCCGAGGGGATTGCCGTCACCGCCGAACGTGGCCGCCAGTACCGCACTTCCACAACCACCCAGCACCAGCCAGAACGTGCCGAGGAACTCGGCCGCAAGTCGCTTGCCCATGCTCATCGATGTCTCCACGCGGTCTGCCCGGGATGGGCAGGCAGACCGTAGCTGAATCGATGTTCATCGGTGTGAGTGTGGCGTCAACGTGCCGACGAACGGCAGGGTCAGGCCTGCGGCAGGGGAATGAACTCTTTGTCGTCGCCGGGAATGGTGCCGAAGGCGCCGGCTTCCCAGTCGTGCTTGGCCTGCTCCAGGCGCTCCTTGGAACTGGAGACGAAGTTCCACCACAGGTGGCGCGGGCCATCCAGCGGTTCGCCGCCCATCAGCATCGCCTTGACCGGGGCCTTGGCGCGCAGGCGGCCGCGTGCGCCCGGTTCGGGCAGGATCAGGTGCTGGGCCGGCACGTCCACGCCGTCCAGCTGCGCCTCGCCTTCGAGGATGTACAGCGAGCGCTCCACGTGGCCGGTATCCAGATCGATCTCGCCGTCCGGGTCCAGGTCGATGGCCACGTTGAGGGTGTCGCTGAACACCTTCACCGGCGACTCCTCGCCGTACGCACGCCCGGCGATCACGCGCAGCCAGGCACCGTTGCGGCGCTGCTGGGGCAGGGTGGCGGCGGCATGGTGATGGAAGGCCGGGTCGGTTTCTTCGGCGCTCCTGGGCAGCGCGATCCAGGTCTGCATGCCGTGCAGCGGATGGTCGTGTTCGCGCTCCACCGGCGGGGTGCGCTCGGAGTGGGCGATGCCGCGGCCGGCGGTCATCCAGTTGACGTCGCCGGGACGGATCACCTGGTCCGAGCCGAGCGTGTCGCGGTGGCCGATGGCGCCGGACCACAGAAAGGTGACGGTGGCCAGGCCGATATGCGGATGCGGGCGCACATCGATGCCGGTACCGGCACCGAGCACGGCCGGGCCCATCTGGTCGACGAATACGAACGGCCCGACGCTGCGTGCCTGCAGGGTAGGCACCGCGCGGCGCACCTGCAGGCCGCCGATGTCGTGCACGCGGGGGGCGATGATGGTGGTCATGCGGGCGATCTCGCTGGCGGGGACAGACGCAAGGATGGCATGCGGGTGGGGCAGGCGCATGACCCGTGCGGGCAACAGGGTGTTGCGTTGGGCGGGTCAAAGGCCGTGGTGCGGCGGCCCGTGACCGTCTGACGCGCAGACAGCAACGCCACCTTGCGGTGGCGTTGCTGCATCCGTAGCGCCGGGGTCTATCCGGCGGCCCCTGATCGTGCGGCGTGCGTCAGATCACCGGCTCGCGCAGCACCGCATCGTCCCAGCCCGGGCGCGGTGCGAAACGGTCGCCGTAACGCTGCTGCAGCGCCTTCAGGCGTTCCACCAGCACATCGGCGCCGGTGGCGCGGATGTACTGGATCGGGCCGCCGCGGAACGGGGCGAACCCGGTGCCGAAGATCACGCCCGCATCGAGCAGGTCGGCGTCGGCGACCACGCCTTCGTGCAGGCAGGCCACGGCTTCATTGAGCAGCGGCAGGATCAGGCGGTCCTCAAGGTCGGCAGGCACTGCGTAGCCCGCCGGCACGTCCGGCTTCTGCGCGCGGCCGTTCTCCCACTTGTACAGGCCCTGGCCATCCTTCTTGCCGCGCTTGCCCTGTTCAACGGTCTGCAGGGCGGCGGGAATCTGCAGGCCCAGGAACGGTGCCAGTTCCTTGCCCACGCCGGCGGCCACGTCCAGGCCGACGGTGTCGAGCAGTTCGATCGGGCCCATCGGCATGCCGAACTTCACCGCCGCCTTGTCCAGCACCGGCCCGGGAACGCCTTCGGCGTAGGCGGTGGCGGCTTCGAGCATGTACGGGAACAGCACGCGGTTGACCAGGAAGCCGGGCGTGCCGGCCACCGGCACCGGGAACTTGCCCAGCGCCTTGCAGAACGACGCCAGCCGGCGCTCGGTTTCCGGGGCCATGCCGTCGTGGTGGATGATCTCCACCAGCGGCATCTGCGCCACCGGGTTGAAGTAGTGCAGGCCGGCGAACTGGGCCGGGCGCTGGATGTGGTCGCGCAGTTCCACCAACGGAATGGAGGATGTGTTGGTGGTCAGCAGTGCGTCGGCCTTCATCGTCGGCTCGAGCGTCTGGTACAGGCTGCGCTTGGCGTCGGCATCTTCGATGATCGCTTCGATCACCAGGTCGGCCACGGCCACGCCGTCGCCGGCCAGGTCGGCCTTGAGCCGCGCGGCCACGGCCGGGCGCTTGCTCTCGTCCTTCACCTTCCTGGCGAACAGCGCCTGCGCGCGTTCCATCGCCGGGTCGATGAAACGCTGTTCGCGGTCCTGCAGGGTCACGCTGAAGCCCTTGTAGGCCGACCACGCGGCGATGTCGCCGCCCATCACGCCGGCGCCCACCACGTGTACGTGGGTGATGCCGTGGTCCTTGCCGCCCAGCGCCTTCAGCCGCTCGGTCAGGAAGTAGATGCGGATCAGGTTGCGCGCGGTCGGGGTGCTGGCCAGTTTGACCACAGCACGGCGCTCGGCATCCAGGCGGGTCTGGATCGGGCTGCCGCCGGCGCGCGCCCAGGTGTTGATCAGCGCGTAGGGCGCCGGGTAGTGCTCCTTGCGGGCCTTGCGCGCGACCTGCTTGGCCATCTGCGGGGCCAGCAGCCTGCGTGCCAGCCAGGTGTTGGTCGCCCAGGCGGTCGCGCGCTGCTTGAACGGGCGGGTCGTGCCGGTCAGCGCCAGCGCCACGGCGGTATCGAGCAGCACGGCCGGTGCCACCACCTTGTCGACCAGACCGATGTTGCGCGCAGCCGACGCCGACAGGTTGCGGCCGGTCAGCATCATGTCCATCGCCGCCGGCGCGCCCACCAGCTGCGGCAGGCGTGCACTGCCGCCCCAGCCCGGGAAGATGCCCAACTGGGTTTCCGGCAGGCCGATCCGGGTGGAGGGGTCGTTGGAGGCCACCCGGTAGCGGCAGGCCAGCGCCAGCTCGGTGCCGCCGCCCAGGCAGTGGCCGTGGATCGCCGCCACGGTCGGGCAGGGCAGCTCGGCCAGCTTCTGGTATGTGCTCTGGCCGCGGCGGATCGCGTCATTGACGGTACCGCGCCGGTCGAACTCCTGGAACTCCTTCAGGTCCGCACCGGCGATGAAGCCGGCCGCCTTGATCGACTGGATCACCACCGCCTTGGGCGGGTCGATGGCGATGCGCTCGATCAGGTCGCCCAGTTCCAGCAGCACGTCCTGCGACATGGCGTTGACGCTGCTGTCCTGGCGGTCGAGGCTGAGCACCACGACACCATCGTCACGGATCTGCGGGTGCCAATGTGAGAAGCGGAGCCCATCGAAGCCTGAGAGCATGGGACGTTCCATCCGGTTGTGTATGGAGAAGGGGGCTATGATCCAGAGGTTGTTTCCTCCCCGTCAAATCCCTATAGCTGGGGGGAGAACGACCGCCGGTTCACTGCCTGGATCGGAAACCTTAACGGAACGGTGGTTAAAAGCTGGTGCGGCGTCGTTGATCGGTCGCTGAACTTTTCCCGGGATTGGCAGTCTCATTGCCCGACGTCGGTTGGGCTGACAGGAGTGCGGCCCCCAATGGCCGAGGTTGAAACACCACAGGAGCTGGACCTGGAACTGGTCCGGCGCGTGCAGCGCGGCGAAAGTGCGGCGTTCGATGTCCTGGTGCGCAAGTACCAGCACCGGATCGTCGCCCTGATCGGGCGCTACATCGCCGACTGGAGTGAATGTCAGGACGTGGCCCAGGACACTTTCGTCCGCGCGTATCGCGCGATCGGCAGTTTCCGTGGCGACGCCCAGTTCTATACCTGGTTGCACCGGATCGCCGTGAACACTGCCAAAAACCATCTCGCCGCCCACAACCGCCGCCCGCCCACCGATGACATCGACATCGGGGACGCCGAGCAGTACGACAGCGGCACCCGCCTGCGCGACACCGACACGCCCGAGCGCGAACTGATGCGCCAGGAGCTGGAACAGACGGTGATGAAGGCGGTGGCGGCATTGCCGGAGGAACTGCGTTCGGCCATCACCCTGCGCGAGGTGGATGGCATGAGTTACGAGGAAATCGCGCAGAAGATGGGGTGCCCGATCGGCACCGTGCGGTCGCGGATTTTCCGTGCCCGCGAAGCCATCGACACTGAACTTCGGCCGCTGCTGGATATCGGCAGCGCCACCCGCGAGAAGAGCCGCGTATGACCCCCAAGATGCCTACCCCTGGAAACGCCGGCACCCCGCCGGACAAACTCGATGCCCACAACCGGCAGCAGCTGTCGGCGCTGATCGACGGCGAACTGTCGGCCGATGAGGCGCGCTTCATGCTGCGCCGGCTGGAACACGACGAGGCGCTGTCCGGCTGTCACGAACGCTGGCAGATGCTGGGCGATGTGCTGCGTGGGCAGGCCTGCGCGCCGGCGCCGCAGGCGTTCGCCGAGCGCATCCGCGTGGCGGTGGCTGCCGAGCCGCGACCGCAGCCGCAGCCGGCTGCCGCGCCGGCCACGGTGCGTCGCAGCGGCTGGCGTCGGTGGGGCGGCGGCGCTGCCCTGGCCGCGTCGGTGGCGGCGGTGGCCATGTTCATGACCCGCGAGCAGCTGCCCGGCGAGACCCCGCTGCCCGCGCCGACCACGATGATCGCCAGCCAGGCCGAGCTGCCGCCGGCGCCGCCCGCCGCCCCGGTCGCCCCGGCCGATGCCGCCCTGGCCGTGGCCGCCGCGCCCGCCGCTGCGGTCGCGGCGGCCAGCCGCCGACAGGACGTGGCGGCCGCGCGCCGCAACAGCGCCACCCGTACCCAGCAGGCCGCGCGCGGTGCGCTTGAGCGCAGTGCCGAGCCGCAGCGCGCTGTCGCCGCCAGCCCCCTGCCGGTAGTGCCGGCTGCGGCCGCGCGCGCCTATCCCTTCGGTGACGTCGGCAGTCTGCAGGCCAAGCCCTGGCCACGCTCCACGCTGGCCCCGGCCGGTGGCGGTGCACTCAATGCCAGCTTCTCCACGCAGGAGCCACGCGCCGCGTTCTATCCCTTCGAGCCGCGCCTGCAGGAGGCCGAACCGGCCGTGCCGGCCAGCCGCAGCCATCGCGACTGAGCCGCGTGGCATCCCGATGTTCGCGCTGCGGCCGTACGGCCGCAGCGTCCCTCTCCCTTTCTTCCTGACCCGGAGGCTCGCGTCTGATGACCCCTCGCATGCGTAAGCAGGCTCTGTCCCTGCTGGCCCTGTCCCTGACTCTTCCCCTCGGGGCATGTGCCCAGTCGCCGTCCCCGACCGCGCCGGTCGCCGCGGCCCCGGCCGCGGCGCCGCGCGCGCCGGCCCCGCAGCTGGTCAGCGGACTGCCGGACTTCACCCACCTGGTCGAACAGGTCGGGCCCGGCGTGGTCAACGTCGAGACCACCATCGTGCGCAACAACCGCGCGGCCCGTGCGATGGGCCCCGGCGATGAGGACATGCCCGAATTCTTCCGCCGCTTCTTCGGTCCCGACTTCCAGATGCCCGGCCAGCCGGGCGGGCAGGGCGAGGCCCCCCGCGGGCGTGGCATGGGCTCGGGCTTCATCATCTCGGCCGACGGCTATGTGCTGACCAACTACCACGTGGTCGCCGATGCCAGTGAAGTGAAGGTCAAGCTGGGCGACCGCCGCGAGTTCACCGCCAAGGTGATCGGCAGCGACCAGCAGTACGATGTGGCCCTGCTCAAGATCGACGCGAGGAACCTGCCGACCGTGCGGGTGGGCGATTCCAATACGCTCAAGCCGGGTCAGTGGGTGGTTGCGATCGGCTCGCCGTTCGGCCTGGATCACTCGGTCACGGCCGGCGTGGTCAGCGCGGTCGGCCGCAGCACCGGCGGTCCGGACCAGCGCTACGTGCCGTTCATCCAGACCGACGTGGCGATCAACCAGGGCAATTCGGGCGGCCCGCTGCTCAACACCCGCGGTGAAGTGGTCGGCATCAACTCGCAGATCTTCTCCGCCTCGGGCGGCTACATGGGCATCAGCTTCGCGATCCCGATCGACCTGGCGATGGGCGCGGTCGAGCAGATCAAGACCTCCGGCCGGGTGAGCCGTGGCCAGCTGGGGGCCGTGGTCGAGCCGATCGACGGATTGAAGGCCCAGGGCCTGGGCCTGCCCGACAGCCGTGGCGCGCTGGTCAACCAGATCGTGCCCGGCAGTGCGGCGGCCAAGGCCGGCGTGGAAATCGGCGACGTCATCCGCTCCGTCAACGGCAGCATGGTCAATGCCTGGTCGGATCTGCCGCCGGCGATCGGTGCGCTGCCGCCGGGCAGCAAGGTGCGCCTGGGCGTCGTGCGCGATGGCAAGGAGCGCGAGCTCACCGCCACCCTGACCGAACTGGCCGAGGACGCCGAGCGCGCCAGCAGCCGTCCGGCGACGGCCGACGGGGCCACGCCGCAGACCGGTGCCAACGCCCTGCTGGGCCTGGAGGTGATCGACCTGACCGCGGCCCAGCGCAAGCAGCTGGGCCTGGAGTCCGGTGAAGGCGTGCGCATCACCCGGGTGACCGGCCAGGCCGCGCGGGACGCGCAGCTGTCGCAGGGCATGGTGATCCTGCAGGTCGGGCGTACCCCGGTCGGCAGCGTGGCGGCACTGGATCGCCAGCTGTCGGGCTACAAGAAGGGTGACGTGGTGATGCTGCTGGTCCGCACCGGCGCCGGCAACAGCGCGTTCGTGGCGATCAAGACGGGGCAGTAACCCCCGCCACTGCTGCGTTTCCGGGCCCGCTTCGGCGGGCCCGGTCGTTTCTGGCCGGCATTGGCGACAATCGGACGTAGGCCCACGCGGGAGCCGGCCGGCCATGCGATAATGTGTCGTTATCCTGACGACGCGACGCGCCGCCGCCACCTATGTCCTCTGATTCGATGCGGAACATCCGCAACTTCTCCATCATCGCCCACGTCGACCACGGCAAGTCCACGCTGGCCGATCGCATCATCCAGCTTTGCGGTGGCCTCCAGGCCCGCGAGATGGAGGCGCAGGTGCTCGACTCCAATCCGATCGAGCGCGAGCGCGGCATCACCATCAAGGCCCAGTCGGTCTCGTTGCCGTATGTCGCCAAAGACGGCCAGACCTACCACCTGAACTTCATCGACACCCCCGGGCATGTCGACTTCTCCTATGAAGTCAGCCGCTCGCTGGCCGCCTGCGAAGGCGCGCTGCTGGTGGTCGATGCGGCCCAGGGCGTGGAAGCGCAGTCGGTGGCCAACTGCTACACCGCGGTGGAGCAGGGGCTGGAAGTGGTGCCGGTGATCAACAAGATCGACCTGCCTACGGCCGACATCGAGCGCGCCAAGGCCGAGATCGAGGCCGTGATCGGCATCGACGCCACCGATGCGGTGCCGGTCAGTGCCAAGACCGGCCTGAACGTGCAGGACGTGCTGGAGGCGATCGTGCATCGCATTCCGCCGCCGGTGCCGCGCGATACCGACAAGCTGCAGGCGCTGATCATCGACTCGTGGTTCGACAACTACCTGGGCGTGGTCTCGCTGGTGCGTGTGATGCAGGGCCAGATCAAGGCCGGCGACAAGCTGCAGGTGATGTCCACCGGCCGCAACCACCAGGTCGACAACGTCGGCGTGTTCACGCCCAAGCGCAAGGTGCTGCCAGCCCTGCGCGCCGGTGAAGTGGGCTGGGTCACCGCCAGCATCAAAGATGTCCACGGCGCGCCGGTCGGCGACACCCTGACCCTGGCGGCCGATCCGGCGCCCAAGCCGCTGCCGGGCTTCCAGGAAATGCAGCCGCGCGTGTTCGCCGGCCTGTTCCCGGTGGATGCCGAAGACTACCCGGACCTGCGCGAAGCGCTGGACAAGCTGCGCCTGAACGACGCCGCGCTGCGGTTCGAGCCGGAAAGCTCCGAGGCGATGGGCTTCGGCTTCCGCTGCGGCTTCCTCGGCATGCTGCACATGGAAATCGTGCAGGAGCGCCTCGAGCGCGAGTACAACCTGGACCTGATCAGCACCGCGCCGACCGTGGTCTATGAAGTGCTCAAGACCGACGGCTCGATCATCAACATGGACAACCCGGCCAAGCTGCCGCCGGTGAACCAGGTCGAGGAAATCCGCGAGCCGATCATCCGTGCCAACGTGCTCACGCCCGAGGAGTACATCGGCAACATCATCAAGCTGTGCGAAGAAAAGCGTGGCAGCCAGATCGGCATCAACTACCTCGGCAGCCAGGTGCAGATCAGCTACGAGCTGCCGATGGCCGAAGTGGTGCTCGACTTCTTCGACAAGCTCAAGTCGGTCAGCCGCGGGTACGCCTCGCTGGACTACCACTTCGTGCGTTTCGACGCCGGTCCGTTCGTCCGTGTGGACGTGCTGATCAATGGCGACAAGGTCGATGCGCTGTCGCTGATCGTGCACCGCAGCCATGCCGACCGCCGCGGCCGCGAGCTGTGCGAGAAGATGAAGGACCTGATCCCCCGACAGATGTTCGACGTGGCCATCCAGGCCGCCGTGGGCTCGCAGATCATCTCCCGCACCACGGTCAAAGCCATGCGCAAGAACGTTCTGGCCAAGTGCTATGGTGGCGACGTTTCGCGCAAGAAGAAGCTGTTGGAGAAGCAGAAGGAAGGCAAGAAGCGCATGAAGCAGGTGGGCCGCGTGGAGATCCCGCAGGAAGCCTTCCTGGCCGTGCTGCAGATGGACAAGTAAGGCACCCGATCCCAAGGACACCGCATGAAATTGTTTGAAATCCTCCTGGTCGTACTGACGCTGGCCTCCGGGCTGATCCTGCTGGCCGACAAGCTGTACTTCGCCAGGCGCCGTGCCGCGCGTGCCGGCCTGCTGGATTCCGAACCGGTGCTGGTCGACTACTCCCGGGCGTTCTTCCCGGTGCTGGCGATCGTGCTGGTGGTGCGCAGCTTCATCGCCGAGCCGTACAAGATTCCGTCCAGCTCGATGATGCCCAACCTGCTGATCGGCGATTTCATCCTGGTCAACAAGTTCTCCTACGGTCTGCGCCTGCCGCTGAACAACGCCAAGATCGTTCCGCTGGGCGAGCCCAAGCGTGGCGACGTGGTGGTGTTCCACTTCCCGGGCCATTCCGACGCCGACCCGGCCAAGGGCGAGAACTTCATCAAGCGCGTCATCGGCGTGCCGGGGGACGAGGTCGCCTTCCAGGGCGATGGGCTGATCCTCAATGGCGAGCCGGTCAAGTACGACAACAAGGGCATCTACGCGGGCCACCTCGGCCAGGGCGACGGCAGCACGCTGCTGGTGGAGCACCTGCCGGGCCGTACCCACACCGTGCTGGAGACCGACTACCCGCGTGGCCAGGGTCAGTGGACCGTGCCGGCCGGCAAGTACCTGGTCATGGGCGACAACCGCGACAACAGCGACGATGGCCGCTTCTGGGGCCTGCTGCCGGAGGAAAATCTCCGGGGCAAGGCGTTCCTGATCTGGCTGAACTGCTCGGGCTGGTTCTGCAAGGACGGCTTCGAGCCGTCGCGGATCGGCTCGACCATCAACTGATCCATCACACCGGCGTATCTGGGGAGAACGCAATGAAGACGATGAACACGCAGCGTGGCATGACCCTGACCTCGTTCCTGGTCGTCCTGATCGTGGTTGCCTTCGGCCTGTACATCGGCATGAAGCTGTTCCCGATGTACCAGGAGTACTACTCGGTGCGGTCGGCGATGAAGAGCCTGGCCAAGGAGCCGGGGGTGGGCAACATGGAGCCCGGGCGTGTCCAGGACCTGTTCTTCAAGCGTCTGTACATCAACTACTCCGAGAACGTGAAGCCGGCCAACGTCACATTCGATCGCATCGATGGCGGCTGGAACATGAAGGTCAACTACGAAGTGCGCCGGGCAATGATCGGCAACCTCGACGTGGTGGGCCGGTTTGATACCAACCAGGAATTGACCCGTAGCGGTGCCGAATAAACCTTTCCAACGCGGTGACCTGATCGGTCACCCCTTCCGCGATCCGGGTCTGCTGCAGCAGGCCCTGACGCATCGCAGTGCCGGTACGCCCAACAATGAGCGGCTGGAGTTCCTTGGCGACAGCATCGTCAACATGATGGTGGCCCAGGCGCTTTACGAGCGGTGGCCCAAGGCCGACGAGGGTGCGTTGACCCGTGCCCGGGCCGAGCTGGTGCGCGAAGGCGCGCTGGCGGTCATCGCCCGCACCCTGCAGCTGGGCGACCGGCTGACGCTGGGACCCGGCGAGATGAAGTCCGGCGGCCAACGCCGGGACTCGATCCTGGCCGACGCGCTGGAGGCGGTGGTCGCGGCGATCTACCTGGACGCCGGCTTTGCCGCCTGCCAGACCGTGGTGCTGCCCTGGTTCAGCCCCTCGATGGAGGCGCTGCCGGCCACGGGCAAGCCGGAGAAAGACCCCAAGACGCGCCTGCAGGAATGGCTGCAGGCCCGACAGAAGGCGCTCCCCCAGTACGAACTGGTGTCAGAATCGGGTGACGATCACGCCAAGACATTCCGGGTACGCTGCGGCGTAACCGATCCTGCCGTCAGCACCGAAGGCGAAGGTGCCTCGCGACGGCTGGCCGAACAACAGGCGGCCGCCGCCGCCCTCGAGCAACTGGATTCCAAGTGAGCGAAGCAACCCCCCATCGTAGCGGCAGCGTGGCCGTCATCGGCCGCCCCAATGTCGGCAAATCCACTCTGACCAACGCCCTGGTCGGCGCCAAGGTCAGCATCGTGTCCAACCGGCCGCAGACCACGCGCCACCGGCTGCTCGGCATCGCCAGTTATCCGGAAGGGCAGCTGGTGCTGGTCGACACGCCCGGGCTGCACAAGGTGCAGAAGCGCGCCATGAACCGGGTGATGAACCGGGCGGCGCGCGGCTCGCTGGAAGGTGTCGACGCCGGGCTGCTGGTGATCGAGGCCGGCCGCTGGGACGAGGAAGACACCCTGGCCTTCAACGTTCTCAGCGATGCGGGCGTGCCGGTGGTGCTGGTGGTCAACAAGATCGACCGCCTCAAGGACAAGGGCGCGTTGCTGCCGTTCCTGCAGGAAGTGACCGCCGGCCGCAGCTTTGCCGCCGTGCATCCGATTTCCGCGCAGAAGCGCAACGGCTTGGACGCGCTGGTGCGCGACGTGCTGAAGCTGCTGCCCGAAGCCCCGCCGATGTTCGGCGAGGACGAGATCACCGACCGCAGCCAGCGGTTCCTGGCCGGTGAGCTGGTCCGCGAGCAGCTGATGCGCCAGCTGGGCGAAGAGCTGCCGTACGCCACCACGGTGGAGATCGAGCGCTTTGTCGAAGACGGCAACCTGCTGCGCATCGGTGCGGTGATCTGGGTCGAGCGCGAAGGCCAGAAGGCGATCGTGATCGGCAAGGGCGGTACCCGCCTGAAGGATATCGGTGCCAAGGCCCGCATGCAGATGGAACGTCTGTTCGGTGCCAAGGTGTTCCTGGAAACCTGGGTGCGCGTGCGCGAGGGCTGGTCCGACGACGAAGCCGCGCTGAAGGCCTTCGGCTACGAATGAACCGCCCCGGGCGCGCGCAGCGGCGCGGCGTCCGTCGTGTCCCGGCGTGCGCCGCGGTGGGACCCCACCGGCCGGCGCCGGTCGGGAGGTAGGCCGTGCGCATCGAGGATGAACCCGCCTTCGTTCTGCACGCCCGCCCGTGGCGGGAGACCAGCCTGCTGGTGGAAGTGCTGACCGAGCAGCATGGTCGCATCGGCCTGCTCGCGCGGGGCGTGTCCAGTGCCCGCAGCCAGCCGTTGCGGGCGGCCCTGCAGCCCCTGCAATGGATCCGGCTGACCGCGGTACAGCGCGGCGAACTGGCGCAGCTTCGCGGTGCCGAGGCACTCGACGCCGCACCGCGGCTGTTGGGCGTTGCGATGCTCGCCGGCTTCTACATCAATGAACTGCTGCTGCGGCTGGCACCCCGCCAGGACCCGCTGCCCGACCTGTACGACGCCTATGCCGTGGTGCGCCAGCGGCTGCGCGACGGCGACCCCCTGGCATGGACCCTGCGCCGCTTCGAACGGGATCTGCTGGATGCGCTCGGGGTGGGGTTCGACCTGAGCCATGACGGCGATGGCGAGCCGCTCGATCCCGCTGCCCGCTACGAACTCGACCCGGGCGATGGCCCGCGCCGTCTGCTCAGTGACCGGGGCGCCGACCAGCGACGCGGGGCGGCCACCGGCAGCGCGCTGCTCGCGCTGGGCGCTGACCGTCTGCCCGGCGCGGAGGACCTGGCCAGCCTGCGCCGCAGCATGCGCACGGTGCTGCTGCACCACCTCGGGGGCCGCGGCCTGAAATCCTGGGAAATGCTCGACGACCTGTCACGCCGGCGCTAGCGCCGGGCACTGAGACTCAATGCAGCAGGGCTTCCACCGCCGCGCGGAACTGGGTCTGTGCGCCGCCGGATTCCGGTGCCTGGTGCAGCTGGCGTACCGCCCGGGCCAGGCGCGCGGCGCCGACGAAGCCGCAACTGGCCTGCAACCGGTGCAACTGCCCGCGGAGGGCCCGTACATCCTGCTGCAGCAAGGCCTGCGCGACGGCGTCGCGCACCCCGGGCAATTCGGCCAGGAACAGTTCGCGCAGGGCGATGAGATGGTTGCGCTGCCCATTCAGGGCTGCCAGGGCGGTGGTTTCATCCCAGTCCTGGCGCTCGTTCTCGGTGCTGCTCCCGGGACCGGCCGCCATGCCGCCGGGGCTGTTGACCAGCGCGCGGCGCACCGCCTTGAGCAGCTGTTCGCGGGTCAGGGGCTTGATCAGGGTCTCGCTGAAGCCGGCCTCGCGCAGCCGGGCATGGATGCCGCTGTCGCCATCGGCGGTATGCGCCAGCGCCGGGGTGTCCGGCCGCGAACGGCGCAGGGCCTGCAGCAGCTCGGTGCCGTTGCCGTCGGGCAGGTTGACGTCGATCAGCCACAGGTCATGGCCGCCGCCGTTGGCGCGGTCCATTGCGCTGGCCAGCGAATCGGCGGTATCGACCTCGGCGGGCAGGGTCTCCAGCGCAGCCTTGAAGAAGCCGCGGCTGATGGTGTCGTCCTCGACGAGCAGGAATCGGGGCATGGGATCCCGCGGGGTCATCTGCATTGGGGCTGCCTCCATGTCAGCTGTGTCCCATATTAAACACGTCCGGGGCCGCTGCAAACGGTTTCCGAGCAGGGCAATGCCTCCATCTGCGACAATACGCACCCTTTTTGCCCGCAGCCTGTTGCCACGTGGCCCGAACCCGCTCCCGCCTCGACCGTACGCCCTTCCAGACCGACATCCTCGACCTCAGCCACGATGGCCGTGGCGTGGCCCGCCGTGATGGCGAGGGTGGCAAGGTCACCTTCATCACCGGCGCGCTGCCGGGCGAAGTGGTGACCGCCGAACCGACCGCCCGCAACCGCCACTTTGACGAGGCGCGCACGCTGGAGGTGGTGACCGCCTCGCCGCAGCGGGTGACGCCGCGCTGCCCGCATTTCGGCGTCTGCGCCGGCTGCGTGCTGCAGCACCTGGAGGAATCGCAGCAGATCGTGGCCAAGCAGCGGGTGCTGATGGACAACTTGACCCGTATCGGCCACGTCACCCCGGGTACCGTGCTGCCGCCGCTGGTCGGCGACAGTTGGGGCTACCGCCGCAAGGGCCGGTTCTCGGTGCGTCGGGTCGAGAAGAAGGACAAGACCCTGGTCGGCTTCCGCGAGCAGGACCCGCGCTTCGTCGCCGATCTGTCGCAGTGCCTGACCGTGATCCCGGAGATCGGCAGCAAGGTCGGCGCGATGGCCACCTTCATCGAGACCCTGGACGGCAAGCGCGATATTCCGCAGATCGAGTTCATCGCCGGCGACGACGCGATCATGCTGACCATCCGCCACATGCAGCCGCTCAGCGACGCCGATCGTGCGGCGTGGACCGCCTTCGGGCAGGAACACGGCTTTGCGATCTCGCTGCAGCCCGGCGGCGTGGAATCGGTGCAGCCGCTGTGGCCGGCCGAGGTGCCGCTGTCGTTCAAGCTCGCGCCGTGGGATGTCGAGCTGGCCTTCCGGCCGCTGGACTTCATCCAGGTCAATGCATCGCTCAACGTGAAGATGATCGCGCTGGCGCTGGAACTGCTCGACGCCGGCCCGGACGAGCGGGTGCTCGATCTGTTCTGTGGCCTGGGCAACTTCACCCTGCCGCTGGCGCGTACCGTGCGTGAAGTGGTCGGCGTGGAAGGTGATCCGGGACTGGTCGCGCGTGCACGGGAAAACGCCGAGCGCAATGGCCTGTCCAACGCCCAGTTCCACGCCGCGGACCTGACCCAGGACCAGCGCCAGACGCCGTGGATGCGCCAGGGCTTCGACAAGCTGCTGCTGGACCCGCCGCGCTCGGGGGCCATCGAAGTGCTGCAGCAGCTGCCGCTGAAGCAGTTCAAGCGCATCGTCTACGTCAGCTGCCATCCCGGCTCGCTGGCGCGCGATGCGGGCTATCTGGTCAACGAACAGGGCTTCACCCTGGTCTCGGCCGGCGCAATGGACATGTTCCCGCACACCGCGCACGTGGAGAGCATCGCGGTGTTCGAGAAGCGCTGACGCCCGTTCGCCGGCCGCGTCCGCTACTGCGCCGTGGCCGGTGCGTTGTGCCACTGTCCGTCCCCCCACACGAACGCCATCGGCTGGCGGCCGCGCTCGCTGGCGACGATGGCGTCGACCTCGCATTCGATCACCGGCGCGTCCTCGCCGATGTCGCACGCATGCACCGCGACCACGTCGGCCGTGCGCGCCGCCTGTGCCAGCTCGGCACGCGCGGCAGGGTCGGCCTCCTGCGCGGCGCGCGCGATGAACGTCTCGCGCAGCAGGACCTGCACACGCTCCTGCGGCGGCACCGGCACCGGGATCCGGCGCTGTTCGACAGGCATCGTCCAGCGCTGCTCCGTGTAGACGAAGCGCAACAGGCGATACACCGGCTCCGGACCCGCCTGGGCGGTCGTGATGCAGTCCGCCGTGGCCGCGGCGGCGCCGTCGAGCGGCATGCAGCTGGACAACCCCAGCAGGCGGGGACGAAACGCGTCGGCGACCATGCGGCTGCTGTCGGTGGCGGGGCGGTCGGCGATGGCGGCATCGAACAGCGCGTCCATCGCCGACTGGGCCTGCGTGAGCGTGGGGATGGCCGGCGTGGCAGCGCTGGCGGCCAGCGGGAGCAGCGCCAGGGAGGCGAGGGCGATGCGGCGCAGGGTGGGGCGATGGCGTGTCATCGTGGCTGGATCCTTGCAGGGGGCGCGCAGTGTAGGCGCCGCGCCGCCATACTGTGCGCATGGGCATTGAAATCGAACGCAAATTCCTCGTCACCGGCGACGGCTGGCGCACCGCCGCGCACGCGGTGATTCCGATGGCGCAGGGCTACATCAACGACGCCGCCGCGCTCGACAGTGGCGCGCAGAAGGCCTCGGTGCGTGTGCGCATCCAGGGCGCGCAGGCCTTCCTCAACCTGAAGTCGCGCGAGATCGGCCACACCCGGCAGGAGTTCGACTACCCGATTCCGGTGGACGATGCCCGCGCGCTGCTTGCGCTGTGCGTCGGCGGGCTGATCGACAAGCGCCGGCATCTGGTCGAACACGGCGGGCGGGTCTGGGAGGTCGATGAATTCCTCGGCGACAACGCCGGGCTGGTCGTGGCCGAGATCGAGCTGGAGCGCGCCGACCAGTCCATCGCCCTGCCGGCATGGGTGGGTGAGGAAGTCACCGACGACGTGCGCTACTACAACCTGGCGCTGGCCGCCCATCCCTTCAGCCGCTGGGACAGATAGCCGCGGGCGCGCGGCGGTGTCGCCGCTCGGGTTCAGCGCGAGCGTGAAGGGCCCGTCGGCGACGATCACGTCCAACGCGGCGCTTTGAGGCGCCGCTGCCCCCTTTTTTCCGCAGGCCGTCATCCCCATCTTGGCCGCATGAACATTGAGATCTGGTCCGACGTGGTGTGCCCCTGGTGCTGGATCGGTAAACACCGGTTCGAGCAGGGCCTGGCCCTTCTGGGCGACGAAGCGTCCGAGATCGAGGTGCGCTGGCGGCCGTTCCTGCTGGATCCGGACGCCGGCACCACTCCGGTGCCGCTGCGCGAGGCCTATCGGGCCAAATTCGGCAGTGCCGAGCGCACCGAGCAGATCCTGTCCCAGACCCAGACCACGGCGCGCGCCGAAGGCCTGCCGATGGACTTCGACCAGGGCCAGGTGCGGGTCACCACCCTGCCGGCGCATCGCCTGCTGTGGCTGGCGGGTCGTGAGGGCGTGCAGGCGGCGGTCGGCGAGGCGCTGTTCCGTGCGCATTTTGTTCACGGGCGGAATCTGGCCGATCCGCAGACGCTGATCGAGGCCGCCGCCGCCGGCGGAATCGCGGCCGACCGGGTGACGGCGCTGCTGGCCGGCGAGGAAGGGCTGGAGGAGATCCGGGCCCAGCTCGACCAGGCCCGTGCGGTGGGCATTCAGTCGGTGCCCACCTTTGTGATCAATGGCCGCTACGCCGTGCAGGGGGCCCAGCCGCCCGAGGCGTTTGCCCAGGCACTGCGGCAGATCGCGGCGGAAGGCGCCGCGGACGCGTCCTGACCGAGACGTGGTCACAGCCGCGCGGTCGTGGCCCACGGCGCGCGGGTTCTGCGACAATGCGGCGGTGCGCCATCGCGGCGCCCCGTATTGGAGATGACCCATGCTCGTGATCGGCGTCGCCGGGACCGAACTCACCGCCCAGGAGCGGCACTGGCTGCAGCATGACGCCGTGGCCGGTGTCATCCTGTTCAAGCGCAATTTCGCCTCGCGCGAGCAGGTTGCGGCGCTGTCGGCCGCGATCCGCGCCGCCGCCCCGCGCCCGGTGCTGATCTGCGTGGACCAGGAAGGCGGCCGCGTGCAGCGCTTCCGTGACGGCTACAGCGCGCTGCCGCCGCTGCAGGGCTTCGATGCGCAGTACGCCAGGGACCCCGAGGCCGCGCTGGCCCTGGCCGAGCAGCACGCCTGGCTGATGGCCAGCGAAGTGCGCGCCAGCGGCGTGGACCTGAGCTTTGCACCGGTGGTCGATTTGGGCCGGGGCAACCTGGCCATCGGCGACCGCGCCTTCAGCGCCGATCCGGACGTGGTCGCGGCCTTCACCCGCGCCTATGTGCGCGGCATGCACAGCGTGGGCATGGCGGCCACGCTCAAGCACTTCCCCGGCCACGGCACGGTCAAGGAAGACACCCACGTCGACGATGCCAGCGATCCGCGCACGCTCGATGAACTCCGTGCGCTGGACCTGGTGCCGTTCGTGGCCGGTATCGACGCCGGTGCCGACGCGGTGATGATGGCCCACGTGGTCTACCCGCAGGTGGCGCCGGAACCGGCCGGCTACTCGCCCCGCTGGATCGGCGAGATCCTGCGCGGCGAGATGGGCTTCCGCGGCGTGGTGTTCTCCGACGACATCGGCATGGCCGCGTCGTTCTCCGCCGGTGGCGTGAAGGCGCGCGTGGATGCGCATCTGGACGCCGGCTGCGACGTGGTGCTGGTCTGCCACCCCGAACTGGTGGAAGAATCGCTGCGCGCGGTCGAAGGCCGCACCCTCAATACCGCCGCGTTGCTGGGCCTGATCGGCCGCGGCGCGCTGGGCTGGGACGGCCTGTTGGCCGACACCCGCCACGGCACTACCCAATCCCGTTTGCTTGACACCCTTGGAAGAACCGTCTGATGCCCAACCTCACCATCCCCCAGGCCCTGGCCCAGGCCGACCTGCTGGTCGACCGCCCCACCATCGACAAGGCCATCGCCGGCATCGCTGACGCCATCGCGCGCGATTACAAGGGCGAAGTGCCGCTGTTCCTGTCGATCATGCATGGCGCCCTGCCGTTCGCCGGACAGCTTGCGCTGGAACTGGGTGCCCGCGGCCAGGACGTGCAGTTCGATTACCTGCATGCCACCCGCTACCGCGGTGAGACCACCGGCGGCGACCTGGTCTGGAAGCACAAGCCGGCCACCGCGCTGTTCGGCCGTCGCGTGCTGCTGGTCGACGACATCCTCGATGAGGGCTACACGCTGCAGGGCGTGCGCACCTGGTGCCTGGAACAGGGCGCGACCGACGTGCGCATCGCCGCGCTGACGGTCAAGCAGCACGACCGCGCGCTGCCGGACATCAAGGCCGACTACGCCGGCATCGACCTGCCGGACCGTTACGTGTTCGGCTTCGGCATGGACGTCAATGAGACGCTGCGCTGCGTGCCGGCCATCTACGCGATGAAGGAATGATGGAACACATCGCACTGGCCGTCATCGGCGGCACCGGCGTCTACAAACTGGCCCAGCTCGACGATGTCAGCAGCCACCAGGTCGAGACCCGCTACGGCACGCCGTCCGGCCCGATCCGGGTCGGCACGCTGCTCGGCCAGCGCGTGGCGTTCCTGGCCCGCCACGGCGAAGGCCACTCGCTGCCGCCGCACAAGATCAATTACCGCGCCAATCTCGCTGCGCTGCAGCAGATCGGCGCGACGCGCGTGCTCGCACTCAATACTGTTGGCGGCATCACCGATGCGTTCGGACCGCGCGTGCTGGCCTGTCCGGACCAGTTGATCGACTACACGTGGGGTCGCATCTCCACGCTGTGTGAAGAGCCGGGCAGCGAGGTGCTGCACGTGGACTTCGGGCATCCGTACACGCCGATGCTGCGCAGCAAGGTATTGGCCGCAGCCAAGGTCACCGGCGTGCGTCTGCAGGATGGCGGATGCTACGGCGCCACGCAGGGGCCGCGCCTGGAAACCAATGCGGAGATCGCCCGCATGCGTCGCGATGGCTGCGATCTGGTCGGCATGACCGGCATGCCCGAAGCCAGCCTGGCGCGCGAGCTCGGTCTGGACTATGCCTGCCTGGCGATCGTGGCCAACTGGGCGGCCGGGTGTGGTGATGGCGACGAAATCACGATGGCCGAAGTACTGGCCAACGTCGATGCCGCGTCGGCGGGTTTGCCGGAACTGATCGGTGAATTGGCGCGGGGGTGATTGTCATTGCGGAACAAGCTTTGCATACTCCGGCAGTGCGCTGGTTGAGCGTACACCACCCATTCATTGAAGAAGGTCTCGCATTACCATGCCGAACGGTACCGTCAAGTGGTTCAACGACGCCAAGGGATTTGGCTTTATCTCGCCGGAGGACGGCAGCGCCGACGTCTTCGCGCACTTCTCCGCGATCAACGCCAAGGGCTTCCGCAGCCTGCAGGAAGGCCAGCGTGTCACGTACGACGTGACCCAGGGCCCGAAGGGCGCCCAGGCTTCGAACATTGTGCCGGCTGAGTGATTCTCTCGGTTGAGCATTGAAAACCCCGCTTCGGCGGGGTTTTTTTTGCGCACGATGTGAACTTGATCACGCTCATAGGGAACATGACATGACGCAGCCGCGTACGGTGGCGATCATCGGCTACGGCACCGCCGGTCAGGCATTGTCGATTCTGCTTTCACGCGATCATCACGTGGTGCACGTGTTCGAGCGTGCGAAAGCGCCCGGCCCCGTCGGGGCCGGCTTCCTGCTGCAACCCAGCGGCCTGGACGTGCTGTGGCAGATGGCGTTGTTGCCGCAGGTGCTGCGACATGGCGCGCCGGTGCAGCGGCTGTACGGGGAAACGCCCTGCGGGCGCGCGGTGATGGACATGCGCTACGCCGCGCTGGACGCGCATCTGCATGGCGTGGGCATGCAGCGCGGTGCGTTGTTCACAGTGTTGGCGCAGGCCTGGGAGCACGCGGGCAACCTGCAGGCCGATACCGCGATCGTCGAGGTGGACAGTGACAAGGGGCGCGTGCGTGATGCACGCGGACAGTGGCACGGGCCCTACGATGTGGTGATCGCCGCCGATGGCGCCGCCTCCACGCTGCGCGCGCAGGTGGCGGGTGCGCGGCACGATCGCGAGTACCCGTGGGGGGCACTGTGGTGCCTGCTGCCGCGCGGTGACTGGCCGCATGTCGACGAACTGCGCCAGCGCTACCTGATGGCGCGCAGGATGATCGGCCTGCTGCCCGTGGGAACGCGGCCCGGCGATGACACGCCACGGCTGAGCTTCTTCTGGAGTCTGCCGCGTGATCGCTTCGCGCACTGGGAACGCGATGGCATGGCGCGCTGGCTGGACGATGTCGCTGCGCTCTGGCCGGCGGCACACGGGTTGCTGCAGGACGTAGCGCCGGAGGCGCTGGCCCGCGCGAGTTATCGCGACACGCGCATGCGGCAGTGGCATCGCGGGCGGCTGGTGCTGGCCGGCGACGCGGCGCATGCGATGAGCCCGCAGCTGGGGCAGGGGGTGAACATGGCGCTGCTGGATGCGATGGCGCTGCGCGATGCGCTGCGGGCGCACCCCGATCTGACGGCCGCATTGCAGGCGTACCAGCAGCGGCGACGCGCGCATGTGGCGATCTATCACTACTGGAGCCACTGGCTGACGCCGCTGTTCCAGTCCGAACGCGACACGCTGGCGCGTGCCCGCGACGTGTTCTTCGGGCCGATGGGGCGCGTACCTGGCGGGCGCGGGCACATGCTGCGCGTGCTCAGTGGCACGCAGCATGGCTGGATGGGGCGCCTGCCGTTGTCGCCCGGGTTCGTGACGGCAATGCGCGAATACCGTGCTGCACGGTGATACCCGCGTCAGGCGCTGAATGCGCGCGCGTGAAGGCGGATCTGCATTGCGTTGACGGTGAAATCACCGTCGACATGAGACAACGGCAGCGCAGACGCAGCGTGCGTGTGCGCCTGGCGCCACCCGACCCGGATATGCCTTGCACCACGGATCGTTCCGTGCCGGTGCGCCTGCGCCCCAGGTCCCGTGTGGACCGCCATCCCAAGGAGATTGACATGTTGTTCTCGGCCGACACTCTCGAAAGCGAACTCAGCAAACTGCGCGGTCTGTTGCAGATGCTGCACGAGGATCAGCCGGATGTGATGGAAGACGTGTTCGAATTCCATGTCACCAGCCTCATCACCCATACCGCAGCGGAGCATCATCCGCACATCCGCCAGGCGGCCCGCGACATGCTGGTGGCGATCCAGCAGCAGCCGGTCCGCGCCGTGTCCCGCACGCCGGAGATCCTGTTGATGCCGGATACGCTGGTCCCGGCCATGTGAATCGCACCGCGTTCGGCCGCCGTCCGGCGGCTAGCGCGGCGGCAGCGCGATGGCCTCGTCCTCGACGCACGCCACCAGCCGCTCCCCATTGGCCAGCACCGGCGCGATGCCGGCGGTGAACCGCGAGAAGGCCGGCAGTATCGTGAGGTCTTCGCGCAGCCAGAATGCCGGCCAGCGCCGCTGCATGCCCGGCAGCCGTGCCAGTGGATGCAGGTGACCGCACAGTACGTGCAGGCGCGCATGCGGGCGCGGGTCGTGGCGCAGCAGGAACGGCCCTTCCTGCACGCTCTCACCCAGCAGTTCGATGCCGAGGTCCGCTTTGGGCAGCGCACGGTCGTGGTTGCCGGCCAGTGCGCCGATCTGCAGCGACGGGTGCTGCTCACGCCATCCCTGCCACTGCCGGTACCACGCGGCGCGATGCGCCACACCGTGCAGTACATCGCCCAGAATCCACAGCGTGTCCACGCGCTGCTGCTGCAGCAGGTGGGTCAGGCGTGCGAGATCATCGCCCGTGCCGCCGCTGGGCAGGCCGATGCCGGCGCGCCGGAACAGGTCGGCCTTGCCCAAGTGCAGGTCGGCGATCAACATCGCGCTGCGCGTCGGCCAGTAGAGCGCACGCGCACCCAGCAGGTGCAGCGTCTCGCCGGCGAGCGTCAGCGACAGGTCATTGCCCATGCCGTTTCTCCAGTTGCTGTGCCGCGCGTAGCACGCGGGTTTTCCAGTCTTCGTTGCTGAGCTGGCCGCGCATGCGCTCGGCCCAGAGCGGGAACGAGAATGGCCCGAGGCTGCCCAACGCCTGCACATGCAGCGCGCGCGCCTGACAGCGCTGCAGTGCGGCGGCCAGAGCGCCGAGGTCGAGCTGACTGTGCAGCACCTCGTGTTCGGCGAGCGTCAGCAGGATGTGATCCGGATCGTGCTGGCGCAGCACGTCGTACAGCAGGCCGCTGGACGCCTGCAACTGACGCAGGCTGCGCGGCGTGCGGCCCGGCAACGCAGGCACCAACATGCCGGAGACGCGCGCGATATCGCGGAACTGACGGCGTGCCAGCTCGCCAAGGTTGAGGCTGTCGCGCAGGTCCTCGAACAGGCTGTCAGGCTGCAGCAGCCGGCGTATCAGCGCCGGTTCCACCGCAACCGCATGCGCCGGCGCCAGCACGAAGCCGTAGTCGTTGGCGGCATAGGCGAAGGTGTTGGTCTGCAGGCGCGTCCAGCGCATCGCAATCAACGCGGCGATGCCTTCGTTGACCTGACGGCCCGCGAACGGATACACGAACAGGTACTGGCCCTCGCGGCGGAGCAGTGTTTCCACCAGCAGGCGTGAGGAGCCGGGCAGCACGGACAGGCGCGCCTGCAACTGCAGCAACGGCGCCAGCCAGCGCAGTTCGGCGCTCTCGCCGGGCGTCTCCAGTACCGCTTCCATCTCGCGGCCCAATGCATCGGACAGTGGCAACCGGCCGCCCTGCCAGCGCGGCACTACGCCCTCGCCGCCACGGGCCAGCCGCACATACGCGGTCATCTGCTCCAGCCGGACCAGTTCCAGCAGGCGCCCGGCAAACTGGAAGCGGTCCCCGGGTCGCAGCCGTCCCACGAACTGCTCTTCCACCGCGCCCAGCCGGCCGCCGCGCAGGAACTGGACCGTTACGCTGCCGTCGCTGGTGATGGTGCCGATCGACAGGCGGTGACGCAGCGCCACGCGGCGGTCGTGGACGCGGTACACGCCATCATCGTCACGAACGACGCGGTGGAAGTCCGGGTACTGCGCCAGCGCACGGCCCCCCTGCACGATGAAGGCCAGCACGTCTTCCCACTGCGTCATCTCCAGGCTGGCGAACGCGTGCGTGCGTCGCACCTGCGCGAACAGCGCATCGGCGTCGAAACCGCCGCCTAGCGCGCAGCTCACGCAGTGCTGGGCCAACACGTCCAGCGACAACTGCAGCGGACGTCGTGCTTCGATCACGCCCTCGGCCAGCGCGCGTCGCGCTGCCGCATACTCCACCAGCTCCAGCGCATGCGAGGGGACGCAGATGATGTGTCCGGATTCACCGGGACGATGACGCGCCCGGCCGGCACGCTGCAGCAGGCGCGCGATGCCTTTGGGGCTGCCGACCTGCAGCACCTGGTCCACAGCGGGGAAGTCCACGCCGAGATCCAGGCTGGACGTGGCGACCACGCAGCGCAGGCGACCTTCGCGCAGTCCCTCCTCGGCATCGCGCCGCAGCGCAGGGTCCAGCGAACCGTGGTGCAGTGCCAGGGTCGCCAGCTCCTCCGGCCATACCGCCGTCAATGCCTGGTGCCACAGTTCCGCCTGCGCGCGGGTGTTGGTGAACAGCAGGCTGCTGCGTGCCGACAGCAGCCGCTCCAGCACGCGCTGCAGCTGTGACAGGCCCAGATGCCCCGCCCACGGAAAGCGTTCGCCGTGCGCCGGCAGCAGCGTTTCCAGCGTCATCGGACGGGGGCGGGCGCCTGACACCTGTGGCGCGTCGGGCTGGTCGGGCAGCAGCACCTGGCGCGCTTCGTCGAGGTTGCCGAGCGTGGCCGACAGCCCCCACACCTGCAGCGCCGGCAGCGCATCGCGCAGGCGACGCAGGTTCAACTGCAGCAGCACGCCCCGCTTGTTGCCAAGCAGCTCGTGCCACTCGTCGACCACCACGCAGCGCAGCTGCTGCAGGCGCGCCATCGTATCGGGATAGCTCAACAGCAGTGCCAGCGATTCGGGCGTGGTGACCAGTACATCCACGCGCCCCTCGCGCGCCAGACGCTTGTCGCGCGCGCTGGCATCGCCGGTACGCAGGCCCACCTGCCAGTCCAGGCCCAGTGCGGACAACGGCTCGCGCAGCGCACGCGCGGTGTCGGCGGCGAGTGCGCGCAGCGGGGTGATCCACAGGACCTGCAGGGCCGGCACCCGCCTGCCGCCGCGGCCCGCAATGCGCGGCGGCGGATCGGACAGCGCCTGCAGCAGGGGGCCGCCGAACATTGCCAGGGTTTTGCCGCTGCCGGTGGGCGTGTGCAGCAGCCCCGACGCGCCGGCCAGGTAGTGACGCCACATGGTTTTCTGGAACGGCAGCGGTGCCCAGCCGCGGCTGGCGAACCACGCCACCAGGCGTGCCATCGCCTCGCGCCGCGTCACCGTGCCAGCGCCTGCAGCTGGGCCAGCGTGTCTGCTTCGCTGGCCGGCTTGTCCTGCCGCCAGCGCAGGATGCGCGGAAAACGCACCGCGATGCCGGACTTGTGCCGGCTGCTGCGGTTGACGCCTTCGAAGCCGAGTTCGAACACCTGTTCGCCACGCACACTGCGCACCGGCCCGAAGCGTTCGAGCGTGTTGGCGCGGATCCAGCGGTCCAGCGCCAGGATTTCCGTGTCGTCCAGGCCCGAGTACGCCTTGGCTACCGGTACCAGCCTGTCACCGTCCCACACGCCGAAGGTGTAATCGGTGTACAGCGTGCTGCGTCGGCCGTGGCCGGACTGCGCGTAGATCATCACCGCATCGACGGTGAGCGGGTCGACCTTCCATTTCCACCAGTCGCCGCGACGCCGTCCGCTCTGGTAGGGCGAGCTGCCGCGCTTGAGCATCAGTCCCTCGACGCCGCGCTCGCGCGCACCTGCCCGCAGGGCGGCGGCGGCGTGCCAGTCGTCGGGATGGAGCTGCGGGGAGAGCTGCAGCCGCGGATCGCCCAGGCTGTCGAGCACGGTCGCCAGCGCGGCGCGCCGCTGCGTCAGCGGCTGCAGCCGCAGGTCCTGCCCGTGCAGCTCCAGCAGGTCGTAGGCGAGCACGCGCACAGGTGTATCGCGCAGGGTCCTGGGGCCGGGCGCGCGGCGCTGGATGCGGGTCTGCAGCGCGGTGAACGGCAACGGCTGCGGATCGTCATCGCGCCAGGCAAGCAGTTCGCCATCGATCACGCAGCCGTCCGGCAACGCCATCGCGGCCGCCTCGATCTCCGGGAAGCGGCCATCCAGACGTTCCTCGCCGCGCGACCACAGCGCCACTTCGCCCTGGCGCCGCAGCAGCTGCAGGCGGATGCCATCCCACTTCCATTCCACGTTCCAGCCGCCGATGTCGCCCAGGCGGTCGGCGTCGCTTTCCAGCGGAGATGCGAGGAAAAACGGGTAAGGCTGCTGGCGGTCCTCCGGGCGTTCCTCCGGCGTCAGCAGGTCGGCCAGCAGGCCGGGCGAGGGTACCCACGCGCCGAGCATGCGCTGGGCGATGCGGGCAATGTCGATGCCGGATAGTTCCGCCAGCGCCTGCTGCACCAGCCGCTGCGACACGCCCACGCGCAGCGCGCCGGTCAGCAGCTTGTTGAATACCAGCCGCTCGTCGAACGCCAGGTCCCGCCACGCCTCCACCACTGTGGCGCGGCGGACCGGCTCGGCCTGGTTGGCGACCGGCAGCAGACGCTGCTCGATCCAGTCGGCGAGCGCCATGTCGGACGCGCGGTCGGCCGGATCGTCCAGCAGCAGGGTCAGCGTTTCGGCGAGGTCGCCGACCTGGTCGTAGCTGTCGTCAACCAGCCATGCGGGGGTGTCGGAGACGTCGGCGATCCACGCGCGCAGTTCGGCGCTGCCGGCGATCTTCTGCCGCGCGCTGGTGACCTTGCCACCGGACAGCAGGAACAGCGCCCATGCCGCGTCATGCGCTGGCGCGTCGCGGAAATAATCGACCAGCGCAGCGCGTTTGTCGCCGGTGGCGGTGCTGCGGTCCAGCGTGCGGTACAGCGCGGCGAAGCGTTTCATTCCTCGTCCCCGTAGCCGGTGGCGAAAGCTTCGGCGGCTACGCCCCGCTCGCGCAGGAAGCGGATCAGCGCATCGGTATTGCCGTGCGTGGCGATCACCCGACGCGCCCCGGTCTGCGCGATCGTACGCAGCAGGTCCGGCCAGTCGGCGTGATCGGACACCACAAAGCCGCGGTCGTAGTTGCGGCGCCGGCGGTTGCCGCGCAGGCGCATCCAGCCCGACGCAAAGCCCAGTTGCGCGCTCTTGAAACGCCGCATCCAGGCGCTGCCGGCGGCCGAGGGCGGCGCCAGCACCAGCTTGCCGGCAAGGTCGCTGCCGCGCGCCTGCTCACCGACGGTTTCCGTGGCGAGCATGGCAATGCCGGCCTCGCGGTACACCGCCACGCCGGCGGCGATCGCGCCGTGCAGCAGCGCCGGCTGCGTGTCCAGCGGCAGCAGCTCGGCCAGCACCCGCTGCGCTTTGCCCAGCGCGTAGCAGAGCAGCACGGCGGCTTCGCCGCGCGCTTCGCATTCCCTGCGCCAGGCCACGATGTCGGCGGCCACCTGCGGCGTGGGCGGCCAGCGGTACACCGGCAGTCCAAAGGTCGCCTCGGTGATGAACGTATCGCAGGGCACCACGTCGAACGGCGCGCAGGTGGGATCGGGTTGCCGCTTGTAGTCACCGGAGGCCACCCAGACCTGGGTGCCGTCGTCGATGCGCACCTGCGCCGACCCCAGCACGTGTCCGGCCGGATGCAGCGACACGTCCACATCGCCCAGGCGGAAGCGCGCGCCGTACGCATGCGCGTCCAGCGGCACTTCGCCGAGCCGCCAGCGCAGGATCGGCACACTGTCGGTGCTGCAGTGGTAGTGGCCCATGCCGCTGCGGGCATGGTCGCCGTGCCCGTGCGTGATCACCGCGCGCGGGACCGGGCGCCACGGGTCGATGTGGAAGTCACCGGCCGGGCAGTACAGGCCTTCCGGGCGCAGCACCACCAGGTCCGGTTTTGCAGAGGAGGACGTCATGCCTGCACTGTGCCGCCGCGTTCGTGCAGGAGGTGAGAATCCGGCTGAACGGACGCCTGCGCGTGGATGCGGCAGAATCGGGCGGTCCCCTGCCACGAGGCCCGCCACGATGCCCGAGCTGTCCGCCTTCGAGACCCATGCGGTGACCAACCAGCCGCCACCGTTCGGGGGCCGGCATCTGTGGGCCGACGATCTGGCCTTGGCCGAAGCGGTGCAGCGCGAGGGTGGCGCGGCGTTCGTGCCACGCCTGGCGGTATACGGCGGGCTGGCTGGCGACGCGCTGTACCGGCTGGGATTCGATGCCAATCGGGACCGTCCGCGTCTGCGTACCCACGATGCACAGGGCCATCGTATCGACACCGTCGAGTTCCATCCGGCCTACCACGCGCTGATGGAGGCGGCCAAATCGCACGGCGTGGCAGGCCTGTCCTGGCACGAGCCGGTGCCGGGTGCGCACGTCGCGCGCGCGGCGCTGAGCTATCTGCACCATCAGGCCGAAGCCGGCACCAGTTGCCCGCTGACCATGACCCATGCGGCGGTTGCGGTGCTGCGCCAGGACCCGCTGCTGGCCGAGTGGGCCGACAAGGCCGCGGCACCGCACTACGACCCGCGCGACGTGCCCATTGCCGACAAGGCCGGCATCACCCTCGGCATGGGCATGACCGAAAAGCAGGGCGGATCGGATGTGCGCGGCAATACCACCCGCGCCGAACCGCAGGCCGACGGCAGCTATGCCCTGGTCGGGCATAAATGGTTCTTTTCCGCGCCGATGTCCGATGGCTTCCTGGTGCTGGCACAGGCGCCGGGCGGGCTGACCTGTTTCCTGATGCCGCGGCGCCTGGCCGACGGCAACCGCAACGCGTTCCATCTGATGCGCCTGAAGGACAAGCTCGGAGACTGGGCCAACGCGTCCAGCGAGATCGAGCTGTGCGGTGCCTGGGCGCGGCGGGTGGGCGAGGAGGGGCGCGGGGTGGCCACCATCATCGGCATGGTGATGATGACGCGGCTGGACTGCATGCTCGGCGCCGCGGCGGAAATGCGCATGGCGCTGGCGCAGGCGCTGCACCACACGCGTCATCGCAGCAGTTTTGGCCGCCGTCTGTGCGACCACCCGCTGATGGCCAATGTGCTGGCCGACCTGGCGATCGAATCGGAGGCGGCCACCGTGTTCGCCCTGCGTGTTGCGCGCGCGGTCGACCTGGCGCCGCAGGATGCACAGGAGGCCGCCTTCGCCCGCATCGCCACAGCGGTGGGCAAGTACTGGGTGTGCAAGCGCGCGGCGGTGTTCGTCAACGAAGCGCAGGAATGCCTGGGCGGTGCGGGGTACGTCGAGGAATCGATCCTGCCGCGGCTGTACCGGCAGGCACCGTTGAATTCGATCTGGGAAGGCAGTGGCAACATCCAGTGCCTGGACGTGCTGCGCGCGCTGTCGCGCGAGGCGCAGGTGCTGCCGGTGCTGGAACAGGAACTGGGCAGAGTGGCCGGACGCGACACCATCTACGATGCGGCATGGCAGACGCTGCGTGCGCAGTTGGCGGCCGGCCCGGGTGAGGCGCAGGCGCGTCGCATCACCGAGCGGCTGGCGCTGCTGCTGCAGGCGGCGGTACTGCTGCGCGCCGACAGCCCGCTGGCGGCTGCCTTCATCCGCTCCCGGCTCGGTGCCGAGCACGGCATGGCATTCGGAACGCTGCCGTCGGATCTGGATTACGCTGCGGTCCTGGCCCGCGCGCTGCCCTGAGCCACCGTTCCAATGCAGCACGCCCCTCCGGAGAGGGGCGTGCGGATGACGACATCCTGCCGTGATGCGGCGGTGTGGCTCAGTGCTTGGCCTCGTCGGCGTTCTGCTTTGCCTCGTTGGCGACGTCGCGCGCCTTGTCGGCTACCTTCTGCGCGGCATCGGCGGTGGAATCGCTGGCATGCGCGGCAGCATCCCGGGCAGCGCTCTTGGCCTCGCCAGCGGCTTCGGAGGTCGCAGCGGCGGCCCGATCCAGTGCCTGCTGCGTATCGGCGGCGGCGCGGTCGGACGCGGCCGCGGCATCATCGGCCGCGCTGCGGGTGGCGGCGGCGGCCTTGTCGACGGCCTCGCGCGCGGCGGCGTTGGCGCTGTCGGCGGCCTGGGCCGCATCCTGGCGTGCCTGTTCGGCTTCCGGGCCCTTGCAGGCGGCCAGGGCCAGCAGCAGGGAGGCAGCCAGCAGGGAAGTGGTGATAGGACGGATGTTCATGGCGGTCTCCAGGACGGGAATCGTCGGGGAGGCCAGCCTATTCACGCCGGTGTGAAGGGCGGGTTGTGGCGGCCAAAGAAAAAGCCGCTGGCGAACCAGCGGCTTCTTCAGACTTGCTTGAAGAAAGAAGTGATTACTTCTTGGCTTCTTCAGCAGCGTCCTTGGCCTGCTCGGCGGTGCCTTCGGCAGCCTTGGCAGCGTCAGCAGCCTGGGCGGCAGCAGCGTCGGTGGCAGCGCCAGCAGCGGCAGCAGCGGCATCGGCCGAAGCGTCAGCAGCGGTGGTGGCGGTGTCGGCAGCAGCCTGGGCAGCGTCGGCAGCCGGGGCGCCAGCAGCAGCGGCCTGGTCGGCAGCGACCTGGGCGTCAGCGGCGGCTTCGTTGGCCGAAGCAGCAGCGTCAGCAGCCTGTTCCTGCTTGGAGCAGGCGGTCAGAGCCAGGCCCAGGGCCATCGCGATCAGCAGCTTGTTGATGCTCATTAGTGTGAATCCTCGTCGTTAGATTAGGCAACGCGCTATTGCGCGCCCGGCAACATGATGACAAGCCACGATTGGCTGTCAAGCGATCGCGCATTCATTTTTGAGAAATGCGCGTTAAACCAAATCAAATCAATTCGATAGCGATGGCGGTTGCTTCGCCGCCGCCAATGCAGAGAGTCGCAATGCCGCGCTGGGCCCCACGCTTGCGCAAGGCGTTCACCAGGGTCACCACCAGCCGCGCGCCCGAAGCACCGATCGGATGGCCCAGCGCGCACGCGCCACCATTCACGTTGACCTTGTCGTGCGGAATACCCAGTTCGAGCATGGGCGCCATTGCCACGACGGCAAACGCTTCGTTGATCTCGAACAGGTCGACCTGGTCCAGCGTCCAGCCGGTCTTCTCCAGCAGTGTGCGCAGCGCGCCGATCGGCGCGGTGGTGAACCATTCCGGTTCCTGGGAGTGGGTGGCGTGGCCGACGATGCGGGCCAGCGGCTGCACGCCGCGTGCGCGGGCGTCGTCCTCGGACAGCAGCACCACGGCGGCGGCGCCGTCGGAAATGCTGGACGAACTGGCGGCCGTCACCGTGCCATCCTTCTTGAAGGCCGGGCGCAGGGTGGGAATCTTGGCGATGTCCGAACGGCTGGGCTGTTCGTCCTGGGCCACGCTGACCTCGCCCTTGCGGGTGGTCACAGTGACCGCGACGATCTCATCGTCGAACGCGCCATTGGCCTGCGCGGCCTGCGCGCGGCGCACCGACTCGATCGCATAGGCGTCCTGGGCTTCGCGGCTGACCTGGTACTTGTCCACCGCACACTCGGCGAACTCGCCCATCGCCTTGCCGTCGTAGGCGTTGACCAGACCGTCGTGGGCCATGTGGTCCACCGCCTGGAAGTTGCCGAAGCGGTTGCCGGTACGGGAATTGGGCAGCATGTGCGGGGCGTTGGACATCGACTCCATGCCGCCGGCGACCACGATGCTGGCCGACCCGGCCTTGATCAGGTCATGGCCCAGCATGATGGCCTTCATACCCGAGCCGCATACCTTGTTCAGGGTGGTGGCGCCGGTGGACAGCGGCAGCCCGGCGGCGATGGCGGCCTGGCGGGCCGGCGCCTGGCCGAGGTTGGCCGGCAGTACGCAGCCCATGATCACTTCGGAGACATCCGCCGCCGGGACACCGGACTGTTCCAGGGCCGCGGCGATCGCGGTGGCGCCCAGGGTGGGCGTGGGAACGCCGTTGAACTGGCCGAGGAAGGAACCGATGGCAGTGCGCTTGGCGGCGGCGATGACGATGTTGGACATGGCAATCTCGTTGGTGCGTGAGCGATATTCGGAATGGGACGGCGGGCATTGGATGCCGGCGCGAATCCCGTCAGACTGCGTGGGGGTCGGCCCAGTATAGAGGGTCGGCATTGACCGCCGGTGTCTGCCCGGATGGCAGGATGCCGGTCATTGCGTATCGAACGTGGGGAGCGGGGATGAAACAGATCGTGGCAGTGAGGACAGGGCTGGCGGGCGCATTGGCCGTGGCGCTGAGTGCCTGTGGCTGTCTTTTTTACACATCTGACCGCGCCGACCAAAACCACATGGAACATATTGGGCGTTCTGGCAGCCTCAAAACAAATAACAAGCAACACTATCCTC
>NZ_CAMPPN010000032.1:0-29110 GCF_946900935.1 Stenotrophomonas sp. Marseille-Q5258 | reverse complement strand
CGGCCCGGCTGTGCGTGCTCGACGCCCTGCCGCTGACCCCCAACGGCAAGGTGGACCGCAAGGCGCTGCCGCTGCTGGAGGCGGTGGCCGAGGAAGTGGTCGCTGCCGACGGTCCGCTGGAGCAGCAGTTGCAGGCGATCTGGGGACAGCTGCTGGAGCAGCCGCAGATCGGGGTGACCGCCAACTTCTTCCATAGCGGCGGCCACTCGCTGCTGGCGGTACAGCTGATGTCGCGCGTGCGCGAGGCGTTTGGGGTGAGCCTGCCGTTGTCGCTGGTGTATCGCGCGCCCACGATCCGCGGCTTCGCCAGCGCGATGCAGACCCCTGCGTCGTCCACGATGGTGGTGCCCCTCAATCGCACCCAGGCGCTTCCGGCGGTGTTCGCGATCCACGCCGCGGCCGGCGACATCGGGCGCTACCGCACATTGGCCGACGCGCTGGACGGCAGGTTGAGCGTGCACGCGATCCAGCGCCCGGAGAATATCGGCGACGCGCCCGTCGAGCTGATTCCGATCGATGTACTGGCGCAGAAATACGTGCGGCAGATGCGCATGATCCAGCCGCACGGACCCTACCGTCTGATGGGCTGGTCGCTGGGCGGACTCATCGCCATCGAAATGATCCGGGAGCTGGAAAAACAAGGGGAAAGAGCGTCCCTTCTGGTGACCATCGACACGGTCTGGGCCGGGCAGAAAACACGTGATTTTGTGAGCAACTGGATCAATGGACAGCCCTGGAAATGGGTGCTAGAGTCGATCACTGATGACAAGGGGGTAATGGACGTACTCGATGAAGCCATCGGCTTCAGTCACGACGGCATTCTGGACGCCATGAAGGGGAGATTCAGGGCACTGGCCGCAGCCAATCTGCTGGCGGTCCTGGATCAGCGTACGGACGGAAGCATCCAACCGGATTTCCATCTACGCATCATCGCGGAAAGAACGGCGGAGACCATGGACATGGATCTCCAGACGACGATGGCTGGGCGTTTGGTCGATCCCGTGGGATCGCGTGTCATGCAGGTCCGCGCCGATCATTTCTCGGTCATCGACCATCCCGCCGTTGCAGAGGCCTGTGCGGATGCGGCGTCTGCAACCGCATGACGCTGGGGGCCCGTCGAGCGCTTCAGATCAGTTCCCGTATTGACCGCAGTAGCGCTTCAGGAGGAGGCACTATCGAATGTCGGCAGGATTGAGAAGATTTCTGGTCGTATGGTCGGGGCAGACCATCTCCGTCGTTGGTACCCAGTTGAGCAGTTTCGCGCTGGGTGTATGGATATTCCAGCGCACTGGATCGGCGCTGCTGTTCGGCCTCTCGATCGCATTGCAGATCGTTCCCGGCGTGCTGCTGTCGCCACTGGCAGGCGTGATCGTCGACCGGTTCAACCGGCGCACCGTGATGCTGGTGTCCGATCTGTGCGACATGGTGGTTGCGCTGGTGCTGTTCACCCTGCTGCTCAACGATCAGCTGCAGGTGTGGCACATCTACATCGCGGTGCTGCTGTCGTGCGCGCTGACCACCTTCCAGCAGCTTGCGTATGCGGCCTGTGTCGTCCAGTTCGTGCCGCGCGAGAAGCTGGGCATGGCCAACGGCCTGGTGCAGCTGAGCATTCACGGATCGGCGGTGATGGTCCCGCTGGGCGCGGCGCTGCTGATGCAGTGGATCGGCCTGAAGAACATCATGCTGATCGACTTCGCCTCGTTCGGCATCGCGCTGGTCACGCTGCTGCTGGTGCGCTTCCCGTCGATACCGGCCAGCACCGGCGTTGGCGCGCGGCCGGGTCTGGCGGGCATCCGTAACCAGATCGTCGATGCGTGGGGCTACCTGCGCGCACAGCCCGGACTGCTGTCACTGCTGTACTTCTTCGCGATCAGCAGCTTCTCAATCGGCTTTGTCCAGGTTCTGTTCCGGCCTCTGGTGCTGACCCTGTCCGATGCCACCACGCTGGGACTATTGATGACCGCCGGCGGGATCGGTGGATTGACCGGCGCCATCGTGATGGCGACATGGGGCGGCCCGCAGCGGCACATCGACGGCGTCACCCGGTTCATGTTCCTGGCGGGCTGCGCGATCATCCTCTGCGGCGCGACAGGCTCGGTATGGCTGATCGGCGCGGCTGCAGTCCTGTTCTCCTTCTGCGTGCCGATCATCACCTCCTGCTCGCAGGTGATCTGGCAGCGCAGCATTCCCGAGGACATGCAGGGGCGGGTGTTCGCCTTCCGCCAGGTGATTTCGACGCTCTTCATGCCGTTGGGCATGGTGCTGTCGCCGTTCCTCGCCGAGTACGTGTTCGAGCCGTTGATGCGCACCGACAGCGGACTGTCGCGCACGCTCGCCCCGCTGCTTGGTGCCGGCCCGTCGCGTGGCATGGCGTTGCTGTTCATCGTGATGGGCCTGGTGGTCGTCGTGGTCGCCCAGGTCGCCATGCGCAATCGTGGCGTGCAGCAGCTCAGCCACCTGACCAAGTCGAACATCCGCCAGCCATCCGCCCCGGCACAGCCGCAGGTGGTGGCGAACGAAGGCGGTTGACCCCCCCGGCACGGATAGGCCGGAAGTGACAGTGACGTTGTGATCTAGGAGAGCAAGCAATGAACACAGAGTATGAAGACAGCCTGACCTACGTCGTGGTCGTGAACCACGAAGAGCAGTACTCCATCTGGCCCGAGCACAAGGATATTCCGCTGGGCTGGACCGACGCCGGCAAGCACGGCACCAAGGCCGAGTGCCTGGAGCACATCAAGGAAGTCTGGACGGATATGCGTCCGCTCTCGCTTCGCAAGGCAATGGAAGCCGTTTCCTGACGTCGTACTTCGGACAAGTGTGTTGACATGGACCGTAAGATCGAGGCGCCAAATCGTAAGAAGACCCGGATCGCCATCGCGGCGGCGGGCGTGGCGGCTGTCGCCATCGCCTATGGCGTGCTGTCGGCCGCCAGCACCAGTTCGGCCAACGTCGACCGGGGCAAGCTGACCATCAGCCAGGTGAAGACCGGTGCGTTCGCCGAGTACCTCCCGCTGCGTGGCCAGGTGATGCCGGTGGACACCATCTACCTCGATACCGAGGAAGGCGGGCGGGTGGATGCCGTGCACATCAAGGAGGGCAACCCGGTCAAGGCCGGGGATCTGATCCTGACCCTGACCAACAACCAGCTGCAGCTGGATGCGATCACGCGCGAAGCGCAGATCAGCGAACAGCTCAACAACCTGCGCAATACCCAGTTGGCATTCGAGCAGAATCGCCTGCTGCTCAAGCAGCAGCTCGTACAGTCGGATTATCGGCTGGCGGAGATGAAGCCGATGCTGGAACGACGGCGCGAGCTGTCGCTGCAGAAGCTGATCTCCGAAGAGGACTACCGCCGGATGGCGGAGGAGTTCCAGTACCAGACGCTGTCGCGCGAAATCATTGTGGAATCGCAGAAGCAGGAAACGCGCATGCGCCAGGCGCAGATGAGCCAGCTTGAGGACAACCTCAAGCATCTCCAGGCCAATCTGGCGGTGGCGCGCAAGAACCTGGAGAACCTTGCCGTCCGCGCCCCGGTCACCGGCCACCTGACCATGCTGACCGCCGAGGTGGGCGAGTCGAAGGCGAAGGGGCAGCGGCTGGGGCAGGTCGATGTGCTGACGGCCATCAAGGTCACCGCGCTGGTCGATGAGTTCTATATCGGCCGTCTGCAGGCCGGTCAACTGGCCAGCTGCCAGATCGGTGGAAAGCCGTTCGATCTGATCATCGACAAGGTGTACTCCGAGGTGGTCGATGGGCAGGTCAAGATCGACTTCCGCTTCAAGGCAACGCCACCGGCGGATGTGACCCGCGGGCAGACGTTCCAGGTCAACCTGCAGCTGAGCGAGCCGAGCCAGCGCCTGATGCTGGCGCGTGGGGGGTTCTTCCAGGACACCGGCGGCAGTTGGGCATTCGTGCTGGATCCGTCGGGAAAGACCGCGCAGCGTCGGGAGATCAAGCTGGGCCGCAAGAATGTGAATCACTTTGAAGTGCTTGAGGGGCTCAAGGAGAAGGAATCGGTGGTGGTGTCCAGCTACGGGCACCTGGTCAACGTAACCAAGCTCGAATTCAATACGGACAATTGAGGGGGTCAGGATGTTGCAGCTTCACCAGGTAACCAAGAAGTACATCGCCAGCGAAGTCGAAACCACTGCGCTGAACAGCATCGACCTGAACATCGCCCCGGGCGATTTCGTTGCGGTCATGGGGCCGTCCGGTTGCGGCAAGTCGACCCTGCTCAACGCGGTTGGCATGCTCGACCGACCCACATCGGGCAGGTTCGAGTTCATGGGCGAGGACATCATGTCGATGACCGAAGCGCGCCTGGCGAATCTGCGCAAGACCAATCTCGGGTTCATCTTCCAGAGCTTCAACCTGATCGATGAACTGTCGGTGTGGGACAACGTCGAGCTGCCGCTGGTCTACCAGGGGGTGGCCGCCGCAGAGCGTCGCCAGCGTGTCGAGGAAGCCCTGACGCGCATGGCGATCCTGCCGCGCAAGGACCACATGCCGCAGCAGCTGTCCGGCGGCCAGCAGCAGCGCGTGGCCATTGCCCGAGCCGTGGTGACCCGCCCCAAGCTGCTGCTGGCCGACGAACCAACCGGCAACCTGGACTCCAAGAACGGCGAAGAGGTGATGAACCTGCTGCGTTCGCTCAACGCCGACGGCGCCACCATCCTGATGGTGACCCACTCGCGCGAGCACGCCACCTATGCCAACCGCATGATCGAGATGGTCGACGGCACTATGGTCAGCGACCATCGCATCGAAGCTGCCCCGGCAGCGCCGGTCGTCCGCCAGACCGAAGCGAGCGAGGCATGAGATGTTCAAGAACTATCTGCTGATCGCGTGGCGCAACATCACGCACAACAAGCTGTACACCGGCATCATCCTCGCCGGACTGGTGGTGGGGCTGACCTGCGCCATGCTGGTGGCGACGTTCGTCCGCCATGAGCTGAGCTACGACCGGAGCATTCCGCACTACGAGCGCACCTACCGTGTCGGCTTCCAGGTGCTGGAGAACGGGGTCCATGTGACCACCGCCAAGCTGGCCCCTGCCGCCGCGCCCTACGTGAAGGACAACGTCGCCGGTATCGAGGCGGTGGTCCGCATGTACTCCCTGCAGGGCAATCAGTTCCGGGTGATCCGCGACGAGGCGGTCTTCAACCAGGACGATGTGTACTTCGCCGATCCCAATGTGTTCTCGATGTTCCCGGCCGAGTTCATCGAAGGGAGCGCCACCACGGCACTCGATCAGCCCGGCAAGGTGGTACTGACCCGTGAAGCGGCCGAGAAGTACTTCGGTACGGCCGACGCCGTGGGCAAGCGCCTGACCCTGGAAGGCACCAACAAGGTGGACGTGGTCGTGTCGGCCGTCGTCGAGAATCTGCCGGCCACCACCCACCTCAACTATCGCCTGCTGGTCTCCATCGATACGCTGAAGACGCTGTACACGGCCAAGATCCTGGACACGCTGGCCGATGCACGGGCCTACACGTACATCCGGGTCGAGGAAGGACGCAGCCGTGAACAGGTGATGTCCGATCTGCAGGTGCTGTTCAAGCGCTTCCAGGACGTGCATGAGGTGCTCACCCCGCTGCTGGTCCGCGTGGATGACATCCATCTGCGTGCGCCGCCGTCGGACAACGAGATGAAGATCAACGGGGACATCAACACGGTCTACGTGTATGTCGCCATTGCGCTGGTCATGCTGTTGGTGGCGGCGGTCAACTTCATGAACCTGGCCACCGCCCGTTCCAGCCGCCGTGCCAAGGAAGTGGGCATCCGCAAGGTGCTCGGCGCCACGCGGGGCCAGCTGGTGGCGCAGTTCATGATCGAGGCGATGGCCTTGACCCTGGTCGCCTTCGTGATCTCGGCGCTGCTGGCGATGGTGTTGATTCCGTCCTTTGGCGGTGTGCTGGGGCGCGATCTGCACTTCACCCTGTTCAGCGATCCGCTGCTGCTGGGCGGGCTGCTGCTGGTGGCCGTGATCGTGGCGCTGTTGTCGGGCAGCTACCCCGCGTTGTACCTGTCCGCCTTCGAGCCGGCCAAGGTGCTCAAGGGCGATGTCACCCGCGGCCGCGCCGGCGCGCTGTTCCGCAAGTCGCTGGTGACCTTCCAGTTCTGCGTGTCGGCGGTGCTGGTGGTGGCTACCGTGGTGGTGCTCGCGCAGATGCGCTTTGCCGAAGCCGAACGCCTTGGCTACAACAAGGAGCAGGTGGTCACGCTGACCCTGCCGGCGCGGGTTGCGGGCCAGTACGACGCGTTCCGGCAGCAGTTGCTGTCCGACCCGTCGGTGCGGTCGGTGGCCGGTTCCAGCCGCATCCCGACCGAGCACCTCGGCGACATGATGGCGCTGCAGATCGACGGGGCCGAGTACGCGATGTACTACTACCTGTCCGTCGAGGAGGACTTCTTCTCCACGTATGAGGTGGCCTTCGCGGCAGGGCGGCCGTTCGCCCGCGAGCGGTCCGGCGAGCGCATCATCGTGCCCACCGAGGAAAACCCGGTGACCCAGGCCAAGCTGGTGGTGAACGAGTCCTTCGTCAAGGCGCAGGGCTGGTCACCGGAGGATGCGATCGGCAAGACCGTGGACATCCAGCTCAGCGAGGACCCGCAGCGGCCGTTGATCAAGACCACCGTGATCGGCGTCGCCAACGAGATGCACTTCACCTCGATGCGCCAGAAGAGCCGCCCGGCGGTGTTCGTGGTCTCGCCGGACACCTTCCGCAAGGTGTCCATCAAGGTGGATGCAGCCAACATCGATGGCGCGCTCAAGCACATCAATACGGTGTGGGACCGCTTCGCTGCCGGTGAGCCGATGGAGGCGCAGTTCCTCGATGTGCGCTTCGACGCCATGTACCACCTTGAGAAGCGCCAGGCCAAGGTATTCACCTGGCTGGCGGGCCTGACCATCGTGATCGCGGTGTTCGGTCTGTACGGGCTGGTGTCCTATTCCACCGAGCGGCGGACCAAGGAAATCGGTATCCGCAAGGTGCTGGGCGCCAGCAATGTCAGCATCGTGATGCTGTTCATCAAGGAGTACAGCTGGCTGGTGCTGCTGGCCAACGTGATCGGCTGGCCGATCGCCTACATGGTCATGCGGGACTGGCTCAACGGCTTCGAATACCGCATCGACATGAATGTGGTGTTCTTCGCCATCGCGGCGCTGGTGACCTTCACGGTGGCCTGGCTGACCGTGTTCACGCAGGCGTATGCGGCGGCCAAGGCAAGGCCGGTCAACTCGCTGCGCTACGAGTGATGCAGAGGGGCGGGGCGACAGGGTCGCCCCGCCACCGGCCCGGGTTGCCGGGGCGGCAACGAACGTGGGGTGTTGAAATGCTGAAACGTTTTGCGAGATGCGCCAGTGTCGCGATGATGCTGTCTGCCACGGCCTGTCATGGAGACCATCAGAAGGTGTACGCCGATCTGGACGACCCCGCGTTGATGGATGCGACCTTCACCGCACCGCAGCTGCAGCAGGATGTCGATTACCTTTTCAAGCGCGTGGCCGAACTGCATCCCGACCTGGACGCACGGCTGCCATCGGCCGAGCGCGAGACGCTGCGCCTTGCGTTGCGTGGCCAGGTGCGCGAGGGCATGGACCGTCGCGCGTTCCAGCGGCTGGTCGGCACAGCGACAGAGGCCTTCCGTGACGGCCACGCCGGAGTGTTCTATCCCTACCCGGAATTCAACCGTTTCAGCGCGGGCGGTGGCACCGTATTTCCGATGACGGTGACCAGCCGCGATGGGGCGCTGTACGTCAAACACGATTTCTCGCCAACCACGCCGCTGGCGGCGGGCACCCGCCTGCTGGCCATCAACGGGGTTCCGGCGCAGGAGATGCTCGCGACGATGGCGCGCTATACGCGCGGTGAAAGCCAGCTGCTGCGCGAGCAGATCGCCGCGCGCGAGTTCTCGACGCTGCTCTGGCACTATTACGACGTCGATGGTCCGGCAACCGTGCGTTACCAGTCGGCCACCGGTGAGGTCGAGACCCAGGTCCCCGCACTGTCGGCCACCGCGTTCGAGGCGGGCGTGGAGAAAGAGGAGGATGCCGGGGGCAGCAACGTGGCCTATCGGACCCTGGAGCAGGACGTGGGCTACCTCGAAGTGTCCTATTTCGGCGGCGACCAGGGCGACTTCCGCAGCAGCATCGATGACGCCATTGCCACCGCGCGCAAGGACGGCGTCAAAGATCTGCTGGTGGACATCCGCAACAATCCGGGCGGCTCCACCGACAACGTCGAGACGCTGCTGTCGCGGTTGTCGGCGCAGGAGTGCCGCCTGGTGTCCGGGATCACCGAAAAGATCAACGACACCAGTGCCGGTGGCTGGTTCGCCAAGGGCAAGGCCGGCGAGCTGGTCAACGTGGATTACGATTCGACGGTGACGCCGGCCAAGGAGACGAAGCGGTTCCCCGGCAAGGTCTACCTCCTGATCGGGCCGTACACCTACTCGGCCGGCATCGTCATGGCGACGGCAGTGCAGGACTGCGCGGTCGGTACGCTGGTCGGTGAGCCGACGGCCGGTTTTGCCAACCAGACCGGCCAGATCTACTTCTTCGATCTGCCCAACACCCGCATCCGGGCCTTCGCGCCGACCCGGCTGCTGTTCCGCCCCAGTGGCGACCGCCGCGTGGGCGGCGTGCAGCCCGAGCATCTGCTGACGGCGTCCGGTGCCGGGCAGGAGGCGATGGTGGAGCAGGCGCGGGCGCTGGCGGTGTCCAGGCGCTGACGCGGCCGGCGCGGAGCTGGGGCGACGTGCCGCCGCTCAGGGTAGCCGCGCCAGCAGCACTGCGGCGGCGACATGGTTGCCGTCGCAGGCGACGCGGCCTTCCAGCGGCTGCGATGTATAGGCAGGGTGGGTGGCCGGGACGACCCGGGCGCTGAAGCGGTCCCCTTGCCAGCGCAGCTCCACCTGCTGGAAATCCAGGAACTCCCGGGTGGTCGGGTACAGCGCCTTGTACAGCGCTTCCTTGGCGCAGAAGGTCAGGGTGGCGCCGAGCGCGTGCCAGGCGGTCGGCAGCTTGCCCAGTGCCGCGTATTCGGCCTCACGCAGCACAAGACGGTGGATGTCCGCAGGTAGCGGGCGGGCCGGTTCGACATCGATGCCCAACCCGACGGTATCGGCGCTGCGGGCCAGCGCGACCGCGCAGAGGGAGTCGCAATGGGTGATGGCACCCACGATGCCGTCCGGCCAGACCGGTACCCGGTCCGCGTCGTTGACCAGCGGTGCGGCGGCTTCGGCACGGTCGGCAAGCAGGTGCCGGAACAGCTGGCGACCCGCCGCGTACTCGCGCTGGCGCTTCTCCACGGCATGGGCCACCTGGGCCCGCTCCGGCGGCAGGAGTTGGCCGGGATCGGCCAACGCGGGCGGCATACTGGCCAGCAGAACGCCATCGGGCAGCAGGGGCCGAAGCAGCATCCGGTCACGGTACACATCAGGCCGGTCGGGCCGGCGGAAGCCCAACTCTAGACGATCCTGGCCATTCAGGCGCATGAACGGGCGACCGGACACTACGCCCGGCAACCGGGTAGAACTTGCCCGGGAACGGGCATCCGGGCATAATCGGCGGCTTCCTGCGATCTGCGTAGGAACCCTTGCCCCACCGCATTCATCCGCGGGGGGCTGTCCGGCCCCTCGGGGGCCACATCCGAAAGGTAGAAAAACATGAGTCGTCATTACGAAATCGTGTTCCTGGTCCATCCGGACCAGAGCGAACAGGTCCCGGCCATGATCGAGCGCTACAAGTCGCTGGTCGAGAACGGCAACGGCACCATCCACCGTCTGGAAGACTGGGGCCGTCGTCAGCTGGCCTACCCGATCCAGAACCTGGTGAAGGCCCACTACGTCATGCTCAACATCGAAGCCGACCAGGCCGTGCTGAGCGAGCTGGTGGAAAGCTTCCGCTTCAACGACGCCGTGCTGCGCAACCTCGTCATCAAGCGTGACGAAGCTGACACCGAGCAGTCGCTGATCATGAAGAGCAAGGACGAGAAGGGCGACAAGCCCGAGCGTGGCGAGCGTCGTCGTCGTGACGACGAAGAAGGTGAAACCACCCCCGCCGCTGACAACGAAGCCGGCGAAGACGCCGCTTCGGCCGCTTAAGGAGCACTGACATGTCCAAGTTCTTCCGTCGCCGCAAGTTCTGCAAGTTCACGGCCGAAGGTGTCAAGGAGATCGACTACAAGGATCTCAACACCCTGCGCCAGTACCTGACCGAGAACGGCAAGATCGTGCCGAGCCGCGTCACCGGTACCAAGTCGAAGTACCAGCGCCAGCTGGCAACGGCCGTCAAGCGCGCCCGTTTCCTGGCCCTGATCCCGTACACCGACAACCACGACGTCTGATGAAGGCGGGCGGCCCCCGGGTCGCCGCTTTCGTGGACCTTCCGCCCGCGCCGCAAGGCCGCGGGCGGTTTCCGGTCCACCGTTCGGATATTCGGACAGCCATCGCTGCGGGGCCACGCCTCGCTAACGAATACATATTTGGAGCTACACCATGAAGCTGATTCTTCTCCAGAAGGTCACCAACCTCGGCGGTCTGGGCGATCTGGTCGACGTGAAGCCGGGCTACGGCCGCAACTTCCTCGTCCCGACCGGCAAGGCCGTTCCGGCGACCCCGGCCAACGTTGCCGAGTTCGAAGCCAAGCGCGCTGATTACGAAGCCAAGGCCCAGTCGATCCACGCCGACGCCGAAGCCCGCAAGGCCAAGCTGGAAGGCGCAAGCGTCACCATCGCCGCCAACGCATCGACCGAAGGCAAGCTGTACGGCTCGGTCGGCCCGCGCGACATCGCCGAAGCCTTCACCAAGAACGGCCTGGCGCTGGAAAAGAGCGAAGTCATCCTGGGCGAAGGTGCCTTCCGCAACGTGGGCGAGTACGAGGTGACCATTCACCTGCACGCCGACGTCGAAACCACCGTCAAGGTGGTGGTGGAAGCCGAAGCCTGATCCCTGCCGCAAGGCTGGAGTCGCTGAAACGGGTGCCCGCAAGGGCGCCCGTTTTTGTTTTTGGGGTCTGCACGTCACGGGGGAGAAGGGGCCCTCCCGCCCGTGGAACAGCCGCCCCGTTATACTCAGGCTATCGCGTCGCCCTCGGGACCATTGAATCCCTGCAACATCAATGGCTTGAGGGTGGATTCTGCTCCAACATCCACCACGGCACGGGTCGCATCCGCCCCTTGCCCGGAAACCAACCACGCCATGCGTCTGTCCACGATCAAGCTCTCCGGCTTCAAGTCCTTCGTCGATCCGACCACGCTGCACCTGCCGACCAATATGACCGGCGTGGTGGGCCCCAATGGCTGTGGCAAATCCAACATCATCGACGCCGTGCGCTGGGTCATGGGCGAAAGCTCGGCCAGCCGCCTGCGTGGCGATTCGCTGACGGACGTGATCTTCTCCGGGTCCTCGGCGCGCAAGCCGGTCTCACAGGCCACCGTCGAGCTGATCTTCGACAACACCGACCACACCATTTCCGGTGAGTACGCGTCGTTCAACGAGATCTCGGTCAAGCGCACCGTCAGCCGCGATGGCAGCAGCAACTACTACCTCAACGGCACCAAGTGCCGCCGTCGCGACATCACCGACCTGTTCCTCGGCACCGGCCTGGGCCCGCGCAGCTACTCGATCATCGAGCAGGGCATGATCAGCCAGATCATCGAAGCCCGGCCCGAAGATCTGCGCGTGTACCTGGAAGAAGCCGCCGGCATCTCCAAGTACAAGGAGCGCCGCAAGGAAACCGAAACCCGCATCCGCCACACCCGCGAGAATCTTGACCGCCTCAACGATCTGCGCGAGGAAATCGGCAAGCAGCTCGAGCACCTCAAACGCCAGGCCCGCCAGGCCGAGCAGTACCAGGCGCTGCAGGAAGAGCGCAAGGTCAAGGATGCCGAGTGGAAGGCGCTGGAGTACCGTGGCCTGGAGAGTCGCCTCGGCAGCCTGCGCGATGCGCTGTCCAAAGAAGAAACGCGGCTGCAGCAGTTCATTGCCGAGCAGCGCGATGCGGAGGCCCGCATCGAAACCAGCCGCGTGCGCCGGGAAGAGGCGGCTGATGCCCTCAGCACCGCGCAGGCCGAGGTCTACCAGGTGGGCAGCACACTGGCCCGCCTCGAGCAGCAGATCCAGCACCAGCGCGAACTGTCGCAGCGGCTGAACAAGGCGCGCGATGAAGCGCAGCAGGCGCTGGCCGAACTGGGCCAGCACATCAGCGGCGACGAAGCCAAGCTGCTCGTGCTGCGCGAGGCCGTGGACGAGGCCGAGCCGCGCCTGGAGCACCTGCGCGAAGAGAACGAGATCAAGCAGGAAGCCCTGCGCGAGGCCGAGGCCCGTCTGGCCGACTGGCAGCAGCGCTGGGAAGCGCATACCCGCAACACCTCCGAAGCGTCGCGCGCCGGCGAAGTGGAACGCACGCGGGTGGACTACCTCGACCGTCAGGTCCTTGAGGCCGACCGCCGCCGCGAAGCCCTGACCAGCGAACGCGGCAGCCTCGACCTGGACGCGCTGACCGCGGCCTTCGAGGACCTGCAGCTCCGGCACGAGACCCAGAAGGCGGCGCTCGACGGCCTCACTGAGCAGGTTGAAGCGCGCAAGCAGGTCGTTGACGGTCTGCAGGACCGCCAGCGCAGCGGGCAGACCGAACTGGCCGAGATCCGGAAGCAGGCTCAGGCCGCGCGCGGTCGCCTGTCATCGCTGGAAACCCTGCAGCAGGCCGCGCTTGGCCAGGAGCAGGGCGCGGCCGTCGCGTGGCTTACCGCGCAGCGGCTGGATTCGGCGGCCCGCGTGGGCGAACGCCTCACCGTGGAGAGCGGTTGGGAAAACGCGGTGGAGAGCGCGCTTGGCCAGCTGATCGAGGGCGTCCTGGTCGAGAACCCCGAAGCGCTCGTCGATGCGCTGGGCGAACTCGGCGATGGCCGTCTTGCCCTGGTGTCGGCCTCGCAGGAGGCGTTGCAGGTCGCGCCGACCTCGCTGGCTGCCAAGGTCCAGGGGCCCACCGCGATCCGTCGCCTGCTCGCCCGCCTGCACGCGGCCGAGGATCTGTCGGCGGCACGTGCCCTGCAGGCCACGCTGGGCGAGGGCGATTCGGTGATCACCCGCAGTGGCGAGCGCCTCGGCGACGGCTGGGTGCGGGTCTCGCGCTCCGGCGCCGCCAAGCAGGGCGCGCTGCTGCGCGAACGCGAGATTGTGACCCTGCGCGAGCAGATCGACACCCTGCAGGCGCGCGAAGCCGAGCTCGAGCAGCGCCTGGCGGGGTTCCGCGACCAGCTGCTGGCCGGCGAGCAGCACCGCGAAGAGGCGCAGCGCCAGTTGTATCAGGCGCATCGCAGCGTGTCCGAGCTGGGCGGCCAGCTGCAGAGCCAGCAGGGCAAGGTGGAGGCGGCACGTACCCGTATCGACCGCATCGAAGGCGAACTGTCGCAGTTGCTTGAGACCCTGGATGCCAGCCGCGAACAGGTGCGCGAAGCGCGTGCCCGGCTCGACGACGCGGTCACCAGCATGGGCGATCTGGAATCGGTACGCGCGGCGCTGGAGGGCGAGCGCCGCCAGCTCACCGACGCCCGCGACCTTGCCCGCGAAGCCGCGCGCAACGTCCGTGAGAGCGCGCATTCGCTGGCGCTGACGCTGGAATCCCAGCGCGCCCAGATCACCTCGCTGAGCCAGGCGCTGGAGCGCATGAGCAGCCAGCGAGGCCAGCTGGACACACGCCTGGGTGAACTGCATTCGCAGCTCGACGAGGGTGACTCCCCGGTGCAGGCGCTGGAGGCCGAGCACCAGAATGCGCTGGGCGAGCGCGTGCGTGCCGATCGCGTGCTGGGCGAGGCGCGTACGATGCTGGAAGGCATCGATGCGGAGCTGCGCAATTTCGAGCAGACCCGTCATCAGCGCGATGAGCAGGCGCTGGCGCAGCGCGAACGCATCTCCCAGCGCAAGCTCGACCAGCAGGCGCTGGTGCTGAGCGCCGAGCAGTTGTCGGCTTCGGTCGAGAAGGCCGGCTTCGTGCTGCAGGACGTGATCAACAGCCTGCCCGAGGAGGCGCGCACCAGCGACTGGGAGCAGGCCGTGCACCAGATCGATGGCCGCATGCGCCGTTTGGAGCCGGTCAATCTTGCCGCGATCCAGGAGTACGGCGAGGCATCGCAGCGCTCGGAGTACCTGGACGCACAGAACACCGATCTGACCACCGCACTGGAAACCCTGGAAGAGGCGATCCGCAAGATCGACCGCGAAACCCGCGGCCGCTTCAAGGACACCTTCGACCGGGTCAATGCCGGTGTGCAGCAGCTGTACCCGCGCCTGTTCGGTGGCGGGCATGCCTACCTCGAACTGACCGGTGAAGACCTTCTCGACACGGGCGTGACGATCATGGCCCGCCCGCCGGGCAAGCGCGTGTCCAGCATCTCGCTGCTGTCCGGCGGCGAGAAGGCGATGACGGCGGTGGCGCTGGTATTTGCGATCTTCCAGCTCAACCCGGCGCCGTTCTGCCTGCTGGACGAGGTCGACGCGCCGCTGGATGAAGCCAACGTCGGTCGCCTGGCCAACATGGTCAAGGAGATGAGCGAAAAAGTGCAGTTCCTGTTCGTCAGCCACAACAAGGCCACGATGGAGGCGGCGCACCAGTTGTCCGGTGTCACCATGCGCGAGCCGGGCGTCAGCCGACTGGTCAGCGTGGACCTGGAGGAAGCGGCCCGATTGGCGGGCGCGGCCTGACGTGCCATCCTTGCGTACCTGAATGATTTAGCCGGAGACCCCCTCGAATGTCCGACATGGCAATGCTCCGCATCGGCATCCTGGCCGCCGGCCTGCTGTTGATCGCCGCGATCTTCCTGTTTGGCCGTCCGAAGAAGAAAGTCCAGGGCCGCCGCATCGAAGGCACCGACACGGCCGCCGGCGCGCGGCGTGAGCCGGTGCTGGGCGAAGGTGACCCTGCAGGCGCTGACGCCGGTGTGCCCGCCGATGACGGCGTGACCCAGCCGGAACTGGGCCTGCCCGAGGTCGATGCCCCGGCCGCCAGCGACGTGGGCAAGCGTGCCACCCAGGACTTCGACAAGATCGTGTCGCTGTTCGTGGCCGCGCGTGCCGGTGAGCAGCTGCGTGGCGAGGACATCGTGGTTGCAGCGGAGAAGACCGGTCTGGTCTTCGGCCACATGAACGTGTTCCACCGCCTGGTCGAAGGCCACCCCGAGCGCGGCCCGATCTTCTCGATGGCCAGCATCATGAAGCCGGGCAGCTTCGACATGGCCAATATCCGCGAGATGGAAACCCCTGCCATCGCCTTCTTCCTGACCCTGCCGGCGCCGCTGACCGCGCTGGATGCATGGGAAAAGATGCTGCCCACGGTGCAGCGCATGGGCGAGCTGCTGGACGGCGTGGTGCTCGACGACAGCCGCGCCACGCTCGGCCGCCAGCGCGTCGCCCACATCCGTGACGAACTGCGCGCCTACGACCGCCAGCACCAGGCCCCGCCGCTGACCAAGCCGCCGCGCTGGTAACCGCGGGCGTAGCGCGGTGGAGCAGCCGGGCGGAGCCCGGCGCTACCGGGGCGGGTCGATTGCGGCGGCGAAGGCGGTCTGGAACCTCTCCATCTCCGCTGCCGTGCCCACGGTGACCCGCACCCGCTGCGGCCAGATCGCCCAGCTGCGTCCGATCACAACGCCGCGTTCGGCCATCGCCGCGGCGAACGCGGCACCCTCGCGCTGCACATCCACCACGAAGCAGTTCGCTTCGGACGGCACGCAGGAAAAGCCGCGCTTGCCCAGCCACGCGATCGTGGCCTGGCGCACCTGGGCGTTCTCCGCCCGGCGTCGCACGATCAGGTCCGGGTCGCGCAGGCTGGCCAGGCCGGCCGCCAGCGCGGTCACCGGCAACGGGTTGTCACCGAGGCTGGCCAGCTCGCGCAGGCGGTCCGGATGCGCGGCTGCCACGCCCAGGCGCAACCCGGCCATGCCATACAGCTTGGAGAACGTGCGCAGCACGATCAGGTCGTCGCGCTGCATCACCTCGCTGATCACCGAGCGCTGCTCGCTGTATTGCAGATAGGCCTCATCGACCAGTACGCGGGTACGCGCCGGTTTGTGCGCCAGCAACCAGGCGATGTCGGCGGCCGGTGTGATCGAGCCGGTCGGGTTGTTGGGATTGCACAGATACAGCAACCCGGCGTCGATGCGCGCGGCGGCCGCGACCATCGCCCGCACGTCGTGCGCGCCGTCCGCGCGCAGCGGCACCCGCACCACCGGCGCGCCGCGTGCGGCAGCCAGATCGCCGAGCGCCTCGAAGGTCGGATCGGCGACCACCAGCCCGGCACCGGCCCCCGTCCACAGCACGGCCGCCCGGTTCAGCGGCTCGCTGGAGCCCGGGAACAGCCGCACCTGTTCCTTGCCCAGACCTTCCTGTGCGGCGAACAGGTCGCGCAGTTCGCCGGCCATCGCGAACAGATACCGCCCGCTCCGGCCTGCGACGTCACGGGCTGCGGCCAGCGCAGCCGGGGCAGGACCATAGGGGCACTCGTTGAAGTTGAGCAGGACCGGGCCGCCGGCAGGGGCTGCCGGCCCGGAGCGGGGCAGGGCGGCCTGCGCGGGCGTCAGGCCCAGCGTCGACAGTGCCAGGCCGGTGCCGGCCAGGTGCAGGAAGGAACGGCGGGAGGGCGCGCTGGGATGTGTCACGGGGCACCGTGTGCAGAGGGCAAGCCGGCACGCTAGCGCTGCCGGCGTGAGGCGGCAAGCGTTCACCATCCGCGATAAAATCGGCAGCCCCTACAGGATTGCCGACCGCATGAGCCCCAGCCCCGCCGAACGTGCCGACGTCCTGCGCCGCCAGATCGAGGATGCCGGCAAGGCGTACCACGAGCGCGACGAGCTGCTGATTCCCGACGCGGACTACGACGCGCTGGTGCGTGAGCTGGAGGCGCTGGAGCAGGCACATCCCGAGCTGGCCCGTGCCGATTCGCCGACCCGGCGCGTGGGCGGCAAGGCCTCTTCACGCTTTGCCGAAGTCCGGCATGTGGTGCCGATGCTGTCGCTCGGCAATGCGTTCAGCGATGAGGAAGTGCAGGATTTCGTGCGCCGCATCGGTGAGCGGCTGCGCCGCGACGCGCTGTACTTTTCGGCCGAACCGAAACTGGACGGCCTGGCGATCAGCCTGCGCTACGAGGACGGCCAGTTCGTCCAGGGCGCTACCCGTGGGGATGGTGCCACCGGCGAGGATGTCACCGCCAATCTGCGCCAGATCCGTGTGATTCCGCATCGCCTGCAGGGCGAGGGCTGGCCCGACGTGCTGGAGGTGCGCGGCGAGGTCTACATGGCGCGGGCCGATTTCGAGGCCTACAACGCCGACGCCCGTCTGCACGACGGCAAGGTGCTGGCCAACCCGCGCAATGCCGCAGCCGGTTCGCTGCGTCAGCTCGATCCGAAGGTGAGCGCGCGGCGCAAGCTGAGTTTCTTCGCCTACGGCACCGGTGAGGTGCGGGGCGGCGAGCTGCCGGCCACGCACTCGGCCACGCTGGCGCAGCTGCGCGCGTGGGGCTTCCCGGTCAGCGACCTGTGCCAGGTGGTGGAAGGGAGCGAGGGCCTGCTGGCGTACTACCGTGACATCGGCGAGCGCCGCGACGGGCTTGCCTTCGACATCGACGGCGTGGTCTACAAGCTCGATGACCGCGCCGGGCAGGAACAGATGGGCTTCGTCTCCCGCGCACCGCGCTGGGCGATCGCGCACAAGTTCCCGGCGCAGGAACAGACCACGACCGTGGAGGCCATCGAGATCCAGATCGGGCGCACCGGTGCGGCCACGCCCGTGGCGCGCCTGGACCCGGTGGCGGTGGCCGGGGTGATCGTGTCCAACGCCACCCTGCACAACGCCGATCAGATCGCGCGGCTGGACGTTCGCGTGGGCGACACCGTGATCGTACGCCGTGCCGGCGATGTGATTCCGGAGGTGGTGAGCGTGATCGCCGAGCGCCGGCCAGCCGGCACCGCACCGTGGCAGATGCCGACGCACTGCCCGGTATGCGGCGCGGAGATCGTACGCGAAGAAGGCGCTGCCGCCTGGCGCTGCTCGGGTGAGCTGAGCTGCCCGGCGCAGCGCAAGGAGGCCATCGCGCACTTCGCCTCGCGCCGCGCAATGGACATTGATGGCTTGGGCGGCAAGTACATCGACACCCTGGTCGATGCGGGCATCGTGCGCGGCGTGGCCGATCTGTACCGGCTGCAGCGCGATCAGCTGCTGCAGTTGAAGCTGGTGCTCGATGCCGGGTCGCCCGAGGCACTGGCCAGCCAGATCGGCGCGCACCTCCCGCCGGAGGCCAGTGGCGACTACCTGCGCGCGATCCTGCAGCTGGATGGCCGCGACGAGACCTGGCGCGCCCAGGCGCTGGCGATGCCGGCAGCGTTCGTCTGGAACACGAAGAAAATTGCCACCCGCTGGGCGGACAACCTGATCGCGGCCATCGACGCCAGCCGCGACACCACGCTGGAGCGGCTGCTGTTCGCGCTGGGCATCGAGCATGTGGGTGAGAGCACCGCCAAGGCGCTGGCTGCCTGGTTCGGCGACCTGGCGCTGATCCGCCGGCTGCCGTGGCCGCTGTTCAAGCGTGTGCCGGACATTGGCGGCGAAGTGGCGCGATCGCTCGGGCACTTCTTCGAGCAGGACGGCAACCAGAAGGCCATCGATGCTCTGATCACGATCGGCAAGGTGCGCATCACCGACACGCACAGGCCGTCGGCCAAGCTGCGCGACGGCCTGGACTTCGCCCAGGTGCTGGTGGAGGCCGAAATCCCGGGCATTACCCGTCTGCGCGCCGAGAAGCTGGTAGCCGCGTTGCCTGACGCTGCCACGCTGCTGGATGCCGAGCCGGTGCGTTTCGTCGCCGCCGGGCTGCCCAATGATGTCGCGCTGGGCCTGGCCGACTGGCTCGACCGCGACGGTCATGGCCACATGCTGCTCAAGGCCGAGGCCTGCCGGCAGGAACTCCTGGCCCTGGCCCCGGACCAGGCGGAGCAGATTGCCGGGCCGCTGGACGGGCAGACCGTGGTGCTGACGGGCACATTGGCGCAGATGACCCGCGACGATGCCAAGGCGCGGCTGGAAGCGCTGGGCGCGAAAGTCTCCGGCAGCGTGTCCAGGAAGACCGCGTTCGTCGTCGCCGGCACCGAGGCGGGGTCCAAACTGACCAAGGCGCAGGAGCTGGGCGTGGAGGTCTGGGACGAAGACCGCCTGCTGGCCTACCTGGCCGCACACTGATTTCTACGAGACGTCGCATGCATACCGTACCCCTCGATTTCCGCCTGGCCACCGTGGCCGACGCCGATCTGCTGATTGGCCTGATGCGCGACTTCTACGCCGAAGACAAGCTCGATTTCGACCCGGCGCGCGTGCGTCCCGCGCTGTTGGCCCTGCTCGAAGAGCCGCGCAACGGCGAGGTGCTGCTGTGGCTGTCCGAGACCGGCGAGGTGGTGGGCTATGCGGCCCTGGCGATGGGCTTCAGCCTGGAGCAGGGCGGACACTTCGCGCTGCTCGATGAGCTCTACCTGCAGCACGCCGCGCGCGGCCGTGGGCGTGGCAAGCAGGCGCTGGCGATCCTTGAGCAGCGTGCCAACGCGCGCGGCGTCGCGCGGATGCGCCTGGAAGTGAACCATCACAACGAACTGGCGCGCCGCCTGTACCTGGCCACCGGCTACGTGGATGACACCCGCGACCTGCTGACCCTGCCGCTGGCCGAACGCCTGCGCGACGCGCGCGCATGATCGCGGCCCTGCGCCAGCGCGCCGCGCTCAATGCGTGCATCCGTGACTTCTTCGCCACACGTGGTGTGCTCGAAGTGGAAACGCCGATCCTGTCGGTGGCCGGCAATACCGAACCCAACATTGACAGCTTCCACACCCGTTTCAGTGGCCACGTCGATGCGGGTGAGGCGCAGCGCTGGCTGCGCACGTCCCCGGAGTATCCGCTCAAACGCCTGCTTGCTGCCGGTGTGGGCGACTGCTACGAGCTGGGCAGGGTGTTCCGCAACGGCGAAGCTGGCGGCCGCCACAATCCCGAGTTCACCATGCTCGAGTGGTACCGCGTGGGCTGGGACCATCACCGTCTGATCGGGGAAACGGCGGCGCTGGTACGCGCGGCACTGTCGCTGGTGCAGCGCGAGGCGCGCCTGGAGGTCATCGACTACCGCAGTCTGTACCGGCGCCAGCTCGGGGTGGACCCGTTCGAAGCGGACATCGACGCACTGCGCGCGCCGCTGTCGGACATCCACATCGATCCGCAGGGGCTGACCCGCGACGACTGGCTGGACCTGCTGATGACCCACTGCATCCAGCCTGCGTTCGGTGACGATACGATGACGGTCGTGCACGATTGGCCGGCCAGCCAGGCCGCGCTGGCGCGCGTACGGCCCGGGACGCCGGCACTGGCCGAGCGCTTCGAGCTGTATCTGGGGCCGGTGGAGCTGGCCAACGGCTATCACGAGCTGAACGATGCCGCCGAGCAGCGGGCGCGCTTCGAGCGCGATCATGCGGTGCGGCGCATGCGCGGCGCGGTGCTGCCGCCCCTGGACGAGGCGCTGCTGGCCGCATTGCCGCAGCTTCCCGACTGTGCGGGCGTAGCGGTGGGGGTGGACCGGTTGCTGATGGCGATGAACCGTACACCGGCGATTGCCGATGTCCTGGCCATCGATTTCGCCCGGGCCTGAACCGTTCCCGGCCAATTGCGTCTTGCGCACCGTGGATGATGATGCTCTGATCACACCCGATGTCAGAAGGTGTAACGCGTGATCGTTCAGTTGCGGCGGGGACCGTGTCGATGAAGGTGTTGGCCAGCGCAGGCATGCCGCTATGTTCGTTGTTGCTGTGGGCAGGGCTGGCATCGCCGGCCGTGGCGCAGTCGTCCGGCTATGCCGGGCAGGTGGTGCGCTGCGAATCGCGCGACATGGAATGGGTGCATTGCGACATGCCCGTGGACGGTGGCGTGGATATGGTCCGCCAGCTGTCGGAGAACACCTGTGTGCGCGGCTCCGAGTGGGGCACTGATCGCTCGGGGGTCTGGGTGACGCTGGGCTGCCGCGCCGAGTTCCGCGCCCGCACGCCGGTGACCGCCAAGCGCGCAGGCGAGCGGTTGACGCGGCGCGTGGTGCGCTGCGAATCCAATGGTCGCCCGCAGAACTGCCCGGTGGTGCTGCAGGGTGCACCGGTGCGCCTGCTGCGCCAGTTGTCGGCGCTGCCATGCCGCGAAAACCACAGTTGGGGCGTACGCCGCAACGAGATCTGGGTGACGCGTGGATGCCAGGGTGATTTCGAAGTGGGGGCCGCCGACGGGTCCGGCTTCCTGATGGTGCCGCGACTGCTCACCTGCGAATCCAAGTCGCGCCAGCGTCGCTTCTGCGGTGCCAGCATCAACCACGGCGCCACGCTGTCCAGGCAGCTGTCCGGCAGCCCGTGCGAGCAGGGGCGGAGCTGGGGCTGGGACGCACGCGGGGTGTGGGTGGACGACGGCTGCCGCGCCGAGTTCTCGGTCAATTGAAACGGCCGCGCGTCCGGGCCTGACCCGACGCCGGCGCGCCGCTACAATGGCGCGATGAACGCATCCACCGACATCGACTACGCCCGCTACGACCACATCCGCCCGATCCTGTGGACCGGCGACGCCCTGCAACTGCTGGACCAGCGCAAGCTGCCGTTCGTGGTCGAGCACGTGGCGTGCCATGACAGCGATGCCGTCGCCGCGGCGATCCACGCACTGACCGTGCGCGGCGCACCCGCCATCGGCATTGCTGCGGCGTGGGGCGCGGTGCTGGCCGCCAACGACGTGCAGGCCGACGATGGCGCGCAGGCGCTGCTGAAGCTGGAGCCGGCGCTCCAGCGGCTCAATGCCGCACGGCCGACCGCAGTGAACCTGGCGTGGGCCCTGGCGCGCATGCGCCGCGCCCTGGCGCCGGCCGGCAGCGACTGGCGCGACGTGCTGGCGGCCGAGGCCCAGGCCATCGCCGATGAAGACCTGGCCGCCAACCGCCACATGGGCGCGCTGGGTGCCGGGCTGATCGAGGCCGGCAGCGGCGTGCTGACCCACTGCAATACCGGCTCGCTGGCCACCGCCGGCTTCGGCACCGCGCTCGGCGTGATCCGCGCCGGCATGGCCCAGCACCGCATCGCCCGCGTGTTCGCCGGCGAGACCCGCCCGTGGCTGCAGGGTGCCCGCCTGACCGTGTGGGAGCTGCAGCAGGATGGCATCGACGCGACCCTGATCGCCGACTCGGCCGCCTCGCACCTGATGAAGACCGGCGCGGTGCAGTGGGTGATCGTCGGTGCGGACCGCATCTGCGCCAACGGTGATACCGCCAACAAGATCGGGACCTATCAGCTCGCCATCGCCGCACGCCACCACGGGGTGAAGGTCATGGTGGTGGCGCCGTCCTCGACGGTGGACATGGACACCGCCGACGGCGACCAGATCGAGATCGAGCAGCGTGATCCCGGCGAGCTGTACGGCGTGGGCGGGGTCCGTACGGTGGCCGAGGGCATCGCCGCCTGGAACCCGGTGTTCGATGTCACCCCGGGCGCCCTGATCGATGCCATCGTGACCGAGCGCGGGGTGATCCTGAACCCGACCACGGCCAATATGCGGGCCGCCTTCGGGGAAGCCCCCGCAACGGCCCCGTAAGTTCCTGATTCTTGCCGGTAAAACCCCGGTAAAACGAGGCGGGAAACGGCCCGTTGTGGTAGACTTCAACGGTTAATCGAGATTCCGGCGCGGCCGCCCCGAAAGGGCTGGCTGCGACGGACTGGACCGCTACCAGACAACGGAACCCGAATGGCAGAAACCGCCAAGGAAATCATCCAGGTCAACCTGGAAGACGAGATGCGCAAGAGCTACCTCGATTACGCGATGAGCGTGATCGTGGGCCGCGCCCTCCCGGATGCGCGCGATGGCCTCAAGCCGGTGCATCGCCGCGTGCTGTTCGCGATGAGTGAGCTGAACGCGCACAGCAACAAGCCTTACTTCAAGTCGGCGCGTATCGTCGGTGACGTCATCGGTAAGTACCACCCGCATGGCGACCAGTCGGTGTACGACACGCTGGTGCGTCTGGCGCAGCCGTTCTCGCTGCGCTACATGCTGGTCGATGGCCAGGGCAACTTCGGTTCGGTCGACGGCGACTCCGCCGCGGCGATGCGTTACACCGAAGCGCGCATGTCCAAGCTCACCCATGAGCTGATGGCGGACATCGACAAGGAAACCGTCGATTTCCAGCCCAACTACGACGAAAAGGAACTGGAGCCGACGGTCATGCCGACCCGGTTCCCGAACCTGCTGGTCAATGGTTCGGCCGGTATCGCGGTGGGCATGGCGACCAACATCCCGCCGCACAACCTGACCGAGTCGATCAATGCGTGCATCGCGCTGATCGACAATCCGGCGATCGACGTCGACGGCCTGATGGAGTACATCCCGGGCCCTGACTTCCCGACCGCGGGCATCATCAACGGCACCGCCGGCATCGTCGCCGGTTACCGGACCGGTCGTGGCCGTGTGCGCATCCGCGCCAAGGCCGATATCGAAGTGGCCGACAACGGCCGCGAATCGATCATCGTCACCGAGATTCCGTACCAGGTGAACAAGGCCCGGTTGATCGAGAAGATCGCCGAGCTGGTCAAGGAAAAGAAGCTCGAAGGCATCAGCGAGCTGCGCGATGAGTCCGACAAGGACGGCATGCGCATCTACATCGAAATCAAGCGCGGCGAGTCGGCGGAAGTTGTCCTGAACAACCTCTACCAGCAGACCCAGATGGAGTCGGTGTTCGGCATCAACATGGTGGCGCTGGTCGATGGCCGCCCGCAGCTGATGAACCTCAAGCAGCTGCTCGAGGCCTTCGTGCGCCATCGTCGCGAAGTGGTCACCCGCCGCACCGTGTTCGAGCTGCGCAAGGCGCGCGCCCGTGCGCACGTGCTGGAAGGCCTGACCGTCGCGCTGGCCAACATCGACGAGATGATCGAACTGATCAAGACCTCGCCCAATCCCAACGAAGCGCGCGAACGCATGCTCGCCCGCCTCTGGGAGCCGGGCCTGGTGGGGTCGATGCTTGGTGCCGCCGGTGCCGAGACCTCGCGTCCGGACGACCTGCCCAAGGGCGTGGGCCTGATCGAGGGTGGCTACCAGCTGACCGAGATCCAGGCCACCCAGATCCTGGAAATGCGCCTGCACCGCCTGACCGGGCTGGAGCAGGACCGCCTGACCGAGGAATACAAGCAGCTGCTGGAAACGATCGCCGGGCTGATCCACATCCTGGAAGATCCGGACCGCCTGCTGCAGGTGATCCGCGAAGAGCTGATCAACGTGCGCACCGAGTTCGGCGACGAGCGCCGCACCGAGATCCGCCACAGCGAAGAAGACCTGGACATCCTCGACCTGATCGCGCCGGAAGACGTGGTGGTCACCCTGTCGCATGCCGGCTACGTCAAGCGCCAGCCGGTCAGCGCCTACCGCGCCCAGCGCCGCGGTGGCCGTGGCCGCAGCGCGGCGTCGACCAAGGAAGAGGATTTCATCGAGCAGTTGTGGCTGGTCAACACACACGACACGCTGCTCACCTTCACCAGCTCGGGCAAGGTGTTCTGGCTGCCGGTGCATCAGCTGCCCGAAGCCGGTTCCAATGCCCGTGGCCGCCCGATCATCAACTGGATTCCGCTGGAATCCGGCGAGAAGGTGCAGGCCGTGCTGCCAGTGCGTGAATACGCCGATGGTCAGTTCGTGTTCTTCGCCACCCGCAACGGCACGGTCAAGAAGACGCCGCTCAGCGAGTTTGCGTTCCGTCTCGCACGCGGCAAGATCGCCATCAATCTCGATGACGGCGATGCGCTGGTGGGGGTCGGCCTGACCGATGGCGAGCGTGACATCCTGCTGTTCGCCTCCAACGGCAAGACCGTGCGCTTCGCTGAGGACAAGGTCCGCTCGATGGGCCGTACCGCCACCGGCGTGCGCGGCATCAAGATGGCCAAGGGCGAGGAAGTGGTCAGCCTGATCGTGGCCGAGAGTGCCGGCGGCAGCGAGGACGACAACGATGATGACACCGTCATCGACGAGACCGTGGGCGAGAATGGCGATGCCGTGATCGAGAACGGGGTGGATGACGACAACGCGTTGTACATCCTCACCGCTACCGAGAACGGCTACGGCAAGCGCACCCCGCTGCCGGATTACCCGCGCAAGGGGCGTGGCACCCAGGGCGTGATCGGCATCCAGACCACCGAGCGCAACGGCAAGCTGGTCAGCGCGGTGCTGATGGGGCCGCGCGACGAGGTGCTGCTGATCTCCGATGGTGGCACCCTGGTGCGCACCCGCAGCTCGGAAATCTCGCGCGTGGGCCGTAACACCCAGGGCGTCACCCTGATCCGCCTGTCCAAGGACGAGAAGCTGCAGGCGGTCGAGCGCATGGATGCCTCGCTGGATGACGGCGCCGACGAAGAGGGCGCCGACGAGGCGGCCGCGACCGCTGCCGCGCCGGTGGTGGCACCGCCGGACGCGTAACGCGGTTGCGTTGCGGTACCACGGAAAACGCCGGCGCCTGCCGGCGTTTTCCGTTGGGGGTCCAGGCACGGCTGGAAAGAACGCACCGCGTTCACGACCCCGGTGGGATAAGGACCCACAGGACCGGTGCAGACGCTGGCCGGCGGTGCAGGGGAAGGGAGGAGCGCGCGATGTCCGCCACGACGCAGGCCCGCTACACCCGCCATTGGCTGCTGGGTGTCCTGGCGATGATCCTGCTGGTGCTTGGCGCGGTGCTGGTGCTGGGCGGCGGCTGGTTGGCCCGCCTCGGCGGTTCCTGGTACTACGTGCTGGCCGGGGTCGGCCTGCTGGTGGCCGGCGTGCAGTTGTGGCGCGGACGGGTCAGCGGTGCGGCGTGCTTCGCACTGGTATTGGTGGGCACCGTGCTGTGGACCTGGTGGGAGTCGGGCAGCGACTATTGGCGGTGGGTGCCGCGCCTCGGACTGATGGTGGCGTTGGCCTTCATGCTCTGCCTGTTGCTGCCGCGCCTGCGACGGCCGGTATCCCGCGCTGTGTCGCGCAGTCTGGCCGGTGTCCTGGCGCTGGTGTTCGTGGCGGCCTTCAGCCTGGCGTTCGTTCCGCATGGCGTCACCGCTGCCGTGGGTGCCTTCCCCGAGCCAATGGTCGCCGCCGGGCTGGCGCCGACAACCGAGGCGGCGCTGCAACCGGCCGACCGGCCTGCCGATGGTGACTGGGCCGCGTACGGCCGCAACAACGCAGCCACCCGGTTCTCGCCGTTGCAGCAGATCACCCCGGACAACGTGGGAACCCTGCAGCAGGCCTGGGTATTCCGCACCGGCGATCTGCCGGACAAACGCTGGGGCGCGGAGACCACCCCGCTGAAGATCGGCGACCGCCTATACCTGTGCACCGCCCGCAACCAGCTGATCGCCCTCGATGCCGCCGACGGGCGCGAGCGCTGGCGCTTCGATCCCAAGGTCAGGAATGCCTCGATTCCGTACACCGCCGCCTGCCGGGGCGTCGCCTACTACGAGGTGCCGGCCACCGCGCAGGACGCTGCACTGGCCGACGTTGCCGCCGACCTGGCCGTGCCGCAGGTGGGCGTACCGCTGCTTACCCAGGTGCCGCGCGGCGCCTGCGCGGCGCGCATCATCGAGGGCACGCTGGATGGCCGGCTGATCGCGGTCGATGCCGCCACGGGAAAACCGTGCGCCGGTTTCGGCAACAACGGCCAGGTCGACATCACCCTTGGCATGGGCGAGACCCCGCCGGGCTATGTCTCGATCACCTCGCCGCCGGCCATCGTGCAGGGCGTGGTGGTGACCGGCCACCAGGTGCTGGACGGCCAGCGTCGCGATGCGCCGTCCGGCGTGATCCAGGCGTACGACGCAGTCACCGGAGCGCTGCGCTGGGCCTGGGACATGGACCAGCCGCAGCGCAGCGGTGCACCGCCGCGCGGCCATACCTATACCCGCGGCACGCCGAACATGTGGACCACCGCCACCGGTGACGACGCGCTGGGGCTGGTCTACCTGCCGATGGGCAATGCGGCGGGTGACTACTGGAGCGGGTCGCGCACCGAGGCCCAGAACCGCTACGCGACCTCGCTGGTCGCCATCGACGTCAACACGGGCAAGCCGGTGTGGCACTTCCAGGCGGTGCGCAAGGACGTGTGGGACTACGACCTGGGCTCGCAGGCGACGCTTGTCGACTATCCCACCCCGGCCGGCAAGGTGCCGGCCATCCTGCTGCCGACCAAGCAGGGCGACATGTATGTGCTGGATCGCCGCACCGGGCAGCTGCTCACTCCCGCCGAGGAGCGCCCGGTGCCGGGTGGCGGGGTGGAGCCGGAGCAGCGCTCGCCCACGCAGCTGTTCTCGCTGTACCACACGCTGCGCAAGCCCGACCTGACCGAGCGCGACATGTGGGGCATGACCCCGATCGACCAGCTCGTCTGCCGCATCCAGTTCCGCAGGGCGACCTACCAGGGTTTTTACACTCCCCCGACGGCCGACCGCCATTCCATCGAGTACCCCGGCTACAACGGTGGCTCGGACTGGGGCAGTGTCGCGGTGGATCCACGTCGCGGGGTGATCGTGGCCAACTACAACGACATGCCCAACTACAACCGGCTGGTGCCGCGCGCCACGGCGGACAGACTGGGCTGGCTGCCGCGCGAGGAGGTGCGCGCCGACAAGGGCGGCGCCGAAGGGGCGGGGGACCCGCAGGTGGGGACGCCGTACGCCGTCGACGTCAACGCCGGCTGGCGACTGCCGTTCACCCGTCTGCTGTGCAAGCAGCCGCCGTATGGTGGCATCCGCGCCGTCGATCTGCGCAGCGGCAAAACGCTGTGGGACCGCCCGTTCGGCAGCGCCCGCGGCAACGGTCCGTTCGGCATCCGCTCGGGCCTGCCGATCGAGATCGGCACGCCCAACAACGGCGGTTCGGTCGTCACCGCCAGCGGCCTGGTCTTCATCGCTGCTGCCACCGACGACCTGCTGCGCGCCATCGACCTGAAGACCGGCAAGGAGCTGTGGCACGCCCCGCTGCCCGCCGGCGGCCAGGCCAACCCGATGATCTACGAGCAGAACGGGCGGCAGTACGTGGTCATCATGGCCGGCGGCCACCATTTCATGGAAACCCCCGCAGGCGATTACGTGATCGCCTACGCGCTGCCGAAAACGTGAGGACGCACGCTGGCCCACGCCCCGTAGAGCCGGGTTCTACCCGGCTGCTCTTCAACGAAGCCAAGCAACCTGATGCAAGCCCCGTAGAGCCGGGTTCTACCCGGCTGCTCTCACGCACGATCATGCAAGCCGGGCAGCGCCCGGCTCTACAAGGTGCCTGCGCACCCGATGACAAGATCACATCAGATCGGGTATTCCCCTGACACGACACTGCAGCGCCCCCTGCTTCAAGGTTCGCGCAGCCTCGCCCAAGATGCAGACATGGCGAGTCCTTCTCTACAACGCGGACGCATCTCCTGCGAGGGCAGCTACTACGTCGTCACCACGGTTACGGCGCAGCGCACCCGCCTGTTCGTCGATACCGCCAATGCGCAGGAGGTCTGCCACTGGCTGCGCACCTCGGATGCCCAAGGCCGCACCGACTCCCTGACATGGGTGGTCATGCCCGACCATATCCACTGGATGTTCCGCCTGCGCGATACACCACTGTCGATCGTGATGCGAACCTTCAAGTCGCGGTCGGCCAAGGCCCTCAACCAGAGCAACAGCACCCGGGGCACCGTTTGGCAACCGGGCTACTACGACCAGCTGCAGCGCGACGATCGCCATCTGTTGGCCGCGGCCACCTACATACTCGCCAACCCGCTGCGCGCCGGATTGGCCAAGGGCATGAACGATTACCCCTTCGCCTGGTGCCGATGGCCCCTCCCGTAGCGCCGGGCTCTGCCCGGCGGGTGTCAGGTGTGCATGTGCCTGACGAAGGGCAGCCGGGTAGAACCCGGCTCTACGGGGTGCGCGCGGGTGGGGGTGCGCGCGCGTGGCCTTGGTAGCGCCGGGCTCTGCCCGGCGGGTGTCAGGTGTGCATGTGCCTGACGAAGAGCAGCCGGGTAGAACCCGGCTCTACGGGGTGCGCGCGCGTGGCCTTGGTGACGCCGGGCTCTGCC
>NZ_CAMPPN010000031.1:0-9949 GCF_946900935.1 Stenotrophomonas sp. Marseille-Q5258 | reverse complement strand
GTGGCCTTGGTAGCGCCGGGCTCTGCCCGGCGGGTGTCAGGTGTGCATGTGCCTGACGAAGAGCAGCCGGGTAGAACCCGGCTCTACGGGGTGCGCGCGCGTGGCCTTGGTGACGCCGGGCTCTGCCGGGCGGGTGTCAGGTGTGCATGTGCCTGACGAAGGGCAGCCGGGTAGAACCCGGCTCTACGGGTGCGCGCGGGTGGCCTTGGTGACGCCGGGCTCTGCCCGGCGGGTGTCAGGTGTGCATGTGCCTGACGCAGGGCAGCCGGGTAGAACCCGGCTCTACGGGGTGCGCGTGTTTGCGCGTTGCGTTACTGCGGTACCCGCACCATCCGGGTCATCAGGTGCTCCACCACGTTCTCCGGGTGCGCGGTCCGGCCCACGTGGGTGCTGGACATCTGGACCACCGAGCTGCGCTTGGCGGTCAGGAAATGGAAGCGCGCGCGTGCCGGCAGCTGGGCGATGGGACCGGCGTTGGCGTCGCCACGGCAGATCGCCACGATGGCGTCCAGCCACGGTTGCAGCGCGTCCCTGTCCAGGCCGGGCGCGAATGCCTGCATCCGCGCCGCATCGATTTCGATCGCCGCTTCCAGGTGCTTCGCACCGGGGCACGACACGATCACGCCGACGTTGATGAACTCCTCGCGCTCCACCCGCGGTACCACGCGGATGACGGCGTAGTCATACGTGTGCAGTGTGGGCACGGACGGCCTCCTGGACGAAGGCGGCGCGCATGCGCAGGCGATGGGTGAGGTAATCGATATACGCCTGGCGATACGCCGCCGGGCTGTCGAACGCGGGTTCGTCGACCAGCCAGCTGTCCGGCACCAGGCCGACGATGCGTTCGATTTCCGCGTCGGGCAGCAGCGCGGCCAGCGCGGCGTCGATCGCGTCGATCTGCGTGGCAAACGGCAGCAGCACGTGGTCCCGGATCAGCATGAAGGGTTTCACGCAGGCATCCCCGGCGGTGGCCCAGTCATGGTGGAAGTACATCGCCGCGCCGTGGTCGATCAGGTAAAGCTGCCGGTGCCATACCATCAGATTGGGGTTGCGCGCGGTGCGGTCCACGTTGCTGGTGAATGCGTCGAACCACACGATGCGCGAGGCGAGGTCAGCATCCACCGCCATCGCTGCCGGGTCGTAGTTGAGCGCGCCGGGCAGATAGTCGCTGCCCAGGTTCAGGCCTTCGCTGGCTCGGATCAGGTCCTGGATCTCCGGGTCCGGCTCGGTGCGGGCAAACTCGCGATCCAGCTCGACGAACACGATCTCCGGAATCGGCAGGCGCAACGTGCGGGCCAGCTCACCGGCGATCAGCTCGGCGATCAACGCTTTCGGCCCCTGGCCGGCACCCCGGAACTTGAGCACCACCATGCCGTCGTCGTCGGTTTCGACCACGGCGGGCAGCGAGCCACCCTCGCGGAGCGGGGTGATGTAGCGGAGGGCGTGAACAGTGCGCACGGCGGCATCGGCAGGGAATGTGCGCGCATCTTACCGTGACGGTGCGCGGCCGGCCGGACGCGCACCGCGTTGCCGCATCGGGCGACTAGCCCTTCCGGCCCATTCCCGGCCCGCGCGGCGGTGCTAGATTCGGGATATCGCCCCTGCACGGGCACCCAACACCACAAGGGGTAAAGGATGCTGATCCGTCGTACCGCTCTTGCCGCGGCCGTCGCCACGGCCGCGTTCGGCCTGCTGGCCGCCGGCCCGGCCTTCGCCGACTATGCCAAACCGCCGGAACACCTGCTCAAGGTGCTCAAGGCGCCGCCGCCGCCGATGCCCAGCGTGGACCCCACCGGCCAGCGTCTGCTGCTGACCACCGCGCAGACCTACCCGTCGATCAGCCGTGTCGCGCAGCCGTACCTGAAGCTGGCGGGTGTGCGCCTGGAGCCGAAGAACCGCAGCCGCCACGACACCCAGGGCGGTTATGGCATCCCGGCCTGCGTGGCCGATTTCACGCTGGTGGATATCGACAGCCGCAGGCACACGCCGGTGGCGCTGCCACAGGGCTGTGCCGGCAACGCGCAATGGTCGGCCGACGGCCAGCGCTTCGTGTTCCAGAACGCGGTGGATACCTCGGTGCAGCTGTGGGTGGGAGATGCCGCGACCGGACAGGTCAAGCAGATCCCGGGTGTACAGCTCAATCCGATCTTTGGCTACACCGTGCAGTGGCTCGGCGGCAGCCAGAACCTGCTGGTCAAGCTGGTGCCGGCCAACCAGGGGGCAGCGCCGTCCAATGAGGATGGCGCGGCCGGCCCGGACATCCAGGAATCGCTCGGCGCCAAGGGTGAGAGCAGCACTTACGAATCGCGCGACACGCTGACCAGCGTGCATGACGAAAAGCTGTTCGCCTACTACGGCCAGTCGCAGCTGGCAGTGGTGGATGCCAAGGCCGGCAGCGTGCGTCCGATTGGCGCGCCGGCGCTGTACAACGATGTCACGGCTGCGCCGGATGGCGTGCACGTGCTCACCGAGACGCTGAAGGCGCCGTTCTCGCACGCGGTCACCTACCAGCGCTTCGCCAATGACGTGGCCGTGCTGGACCTGGGCAGCGGCCGCAGCACGCCGGTGGCCAGCCTGCCGCTGGCCGATCGCGTGCCGGTGCACGGCGTGCCGGAAGGCCCGCGCGACTTCGACTGGCGCTCCACCGATCCGGCCACGCTGGTGTATGCCGAAGCGCTGGACAAGGGCGACTGGAAGGTCAGCGTGCCCCATCGTGACCGCGTACTGATGCTCAAGGCGCCGTTCACCGGGACGCCGGTGGAGATCGCGCGTACCGCGCAGCGCTTCGAAGGCATCGCCTGGAGCGCGGACCCGGCCGTGTCGTTCCTGTACGAGAACGACGAGAATCGCCATTGGCGCCAGACCCGCATTGTCGATGTGGACCGTCCCGGGCAGGAAGGGCGGCTGCTCTGGGATCTGTCCAGCGATGAGCTTTACGGCGACCCGGGCAACCTGGTGTTCACGCGTCTGCCCAACGGGGCCAGCGTGGTGCGCCAGGACGGCAACCACGTGTTCCTGCGCGGGCAGGGCGCCTCGCCGCAGGGCGACCGTCCGTTCCTGGACCGCCTGGACCTGGGCTCGCTGAAGAGCGAACGCCTGTTCCGCAGCGCTGCCGATGCATACGAGCAGGTCCTCGGTTTTGCCGGCACCACCGGCCGCGTCCTGACCTGGCACCAGTCGGTGACCGACGCGCCGAACGCGTTCATCCGCACCCTGGGCGAGCGCGATGCAGCCGCTGCCAAGGGCGAGGCGGCGTTCGCGTCCACCCCGGCCGCGCTGACCCAGCTGACCGATCCGACGCCGGAGGTGCGCAAGATCCAGAAGCGCCTGGTGACCTACAAGCGCGCCGATGGCGTGGACCTGTCGTTCACCCTGTACACGCCGCCGGGTTACAAGGAAGGCCAGCGCGTGCCGGCGATCCTGTACGCATACCCGGCCGATTTCGCCAACGCCGCGCAGGCCGGCCAGGTGTCCGGCTCGCAGCAGACCTTCACCCGTCTGGCACCGTACCGCCTGATGCTGCTGGCCGGCTACGCGATCATCGACAATGCCTCGTTCCCGATCGTCGGCGATCCGAAGACCGCCTACGACACCTACCTGGAACAGCTGGAAGCCGATGCCAGGGCCGCGGTGGACAAGGCCGTGGACATGGGGGTGGTGGACCGCAACCGGATCGGCGTCACCGGGCACAGCCACGGCGGCCTGATGACCGCCAACCTGATCGCGCACACCGACCTGTTCAAGGCCGGCGTGGCGACCAGCGGCTCGTACAACAAGACGTTCACGCCGTTCGGCTTCCAGAACGAGCGCCGGTCGGTGTGGCAGGCGCAGGACGTGTATCTGAAGGCGTCGCCGTTCTTCTACGCGGACAGGATCAAGCTGCCGCTGCTGCTGGTCCACGGTGAGGACGATGCCAATCCGGGCACCGAGCCGTTCCAGTCGCGCAAGCTGTTCCAGGCGATCCGCGGCAACGGCGGCACCACCCGCCTGGTGATGCTGCCGCATGAGCCGCACTGGTACACCGCACTGGAATCCAACGAGCAACTGGTATCGGAAATGCTCAACTGGTTCGACACCTATGTGAAAAACGCACCGGCCGGCAAGCACTGACGGCGCGCTGACGCACGCGACGGCCGCATCTCGCGGGGTGCGGCCGTCTGCGTCTGGGCGGGATGCAGGGGCAACCGGCGGTAGACTTGCCGTTCGCATCGAACCGGAGCAACCGCCATGCCGCAGTCGGCACACACCGTGGCCCTGACCGCCGCCCTTGCCCTGCTCGGGGCGCCGCTGTCCGGCTGTGCGGCCGCGGATGCGCCGCCGATCGGCCCGCCGGCGGTCAATCCGCTGTACGTGACGCCTGCGGAAGCGCTCACGCCGGACCAGGTCCGCTACCTCCAGCAGCAACTGCGCGACTGGCCGCAACTGGAGCGTTATCGCGCGGAAAACGCGGCGCTGCCGGTGGCGCAGGCGGGGCAGCCGCGTGTGGTGTTCTTCGGTGATTCCATCACCGAGGGCTGGGGACCCACCGGCAGCGGCACGTTCTTCCCAGGCAAGGGCTACGTCAACCGCGGCATTTCCGGGCAGACCACCGCGCAGATGCTGCTGCGGTTCCGCCAGGACGTGATCGCCCTGCAACCGGCGGTCGTGGTGATCCTGGCCGGCACCAACGACATCGCCGGCAATACCGGCCCGGCCACCCAGGCGATGATCGAAGACAACCTGCATGCCATGCGCGAGCTGGCGCAGGCGCATGGCATTGGTGTCGTGCTGGCCTCGGTGCTGCCGGTCAGCGAGTACCCGTGGCAGCCCGGCGTGCATCCGGCACCGAAGGTGCGGGCGCTCAACGCCGCCCTGCAGCGCTATGCGCGCGACCAGGGCGTTGTGTATCTGGATTACTACCGCGCGCTGGCCAATGCCGACGGTGGGCTCGATCCTGTCCTGGCCACCGATGGCGTGCACCCCACGCCGGCCGGGTATGCGCGCATGGCGCCGCTGGCCGAGCAGGCCATCGCCGAGGCGCTGGGGCGATAACGGCGCGCGTGGTTGCCGCAGGCGGCCGCGTTTCCAGCGGCCACGTACAGAAACCGGTCACCGCGTGTCTGCCCCGCTGTCCCGCGACACCCGCCAGCACCGGCGTGGCCCGTTCAACGTCAACCGCCGGGGCGAAGGACATCTGCGGGTGACTGCTCGCCGAGGCAGTGGATGCCACGCTGCCGACCAGCACACGGGTCGGCGGAGACGTCTGTGCGCGCCATGCCGCAGGTGCCGTCCCCACGTATCCGCTCAGGCCAGCGGCAGCGTCGCCTCGGCGCGGGTGAGGCGGTCGTGCAGGTCGCGCACCGCCTCGGCCCGGGCATCGGTGCGGTTGGCTTCGCCGAGCGTGCGCAGGTAACGGCAGGCAGCGAATGCCGCCGCACGGCGCTCGTACTCGGCGATCCAGGCCAGCCGGTCGGGCAACTGTGCCTGTGCCGGCGTCCACGCCGCCGACGCCGGACGCACATGGCGGGCGATGCCGATCCGCCACGGTTTGGGCGTCAGGCGTGCACGGAAGCAGCGCTGCAGCGCACACATCCGCGCATACAGCGGGTCGCCGCGCAGCGCGCCGAAGAACCCGGCAACCGCCGGGTCGTCCGGCAGGAACGTGGCGTGCATCGCCAGCACGCGCAGCCCGGCTGGCGTGCGATACACGCGCAGGTGCCAGTCCGGGTGCTGCCGGGCGAAGGCCTCCACCCGCGCCATCGCCCGGGCCTCCACGCCGCCCGCGTTGGCGAACGCGCGGCGCTTGATGGCCGCCACCACGGCGTTGGCGACGATCACCACCAGCGTGGCCACCACCGCTGCCGGGATGGCCCGTCCGAGGCCGGGCACGCCCTGCCACGCGGCGCCCACGACCATCGCCACGCCCGCCCAGAGCAGCAGGGCACCTTTCAGGTCCAGTGCGAATCCGCCGGGGGGCGATTCAAAGTCCACATCACCGAACAGCACGTCCGGGGTGTTCAGGCACAGCGCGCCATAGCTGTTGCGCGTGACGACCACATCGCCGTGGCGCGACACGATCTGCTCGCGGATCGGTACGCCTTCCAGTCCATAAGGGGTGCGTCGCTCCTGCCGGGGGAGGTCGTTGCCGGCCAGGATCGCCGCGAGCGCCTCGCGGGCGCGCACGTCGGCATGCGCCTGCGCGGCGGCCTCGCTGTCGTCGGACCAGCCCATGCGGGTCACGGTGATGCTGCGGCGCTGCTGCTTGAGCTGCAGGCGGGCTTCGGCCCAGTAGTCGGGAACGATCACGTGCGTCCTTGCCGGCAATGTCGAACGGAGCGGCGAGTGTCGCATGCCACGCGCGCGCCGCAGATGGCGCGGTGCTTGTTGGCACGCGGCTGCTCTTCTAAGATCCGCTGGCATGCGCCCTGAATCGCCCGAGATCCCCCGCTTCCGTCCCTCGATCGCCCTGGCTGGCAGGGTCTGGGCGCTGCTGGGAACCGCCAGCGCAACGGTGACGGCGGTCGCTGTGACCGTGATCCGCGCCTGGGTATACCCGGCGTTTTCCGACGCGTTCCAGTCGATCGGCGTTGTGCCGCCCTTGGTCACGCGGGCGTTTGCCAGCGGCGCGCCGCTGGTGTGGCTCGCCCCGCTGGTGCTGGGCGCGATGTGGGCCTTCGGTCCACGCAAACCGGGCTGGCACCTCCTGATCGGCCTGATCGGCATCTGCACCGTGTTCATCGCCGCGCCCGTGACCATCTTTGCCCTGTACCTGCCGATGATGGCGGTCAACGCGGCCATCTGATCCCGGCGCCCTGCCACGTCACCGCGCACCGGCTGTGGCATGCGAACGGCATCTTCTACCCGGCCGGGAGGTGGGATTCCATTCGGTACTCCTGCCGTGACAAGGCCATCGTATGCACCGGGATACCACTCGCAGCACAGATATCTCGGATGCGCGATGCGTTGTCGGCCGATATCCTCGCGCCGAGATGAACTGCCTTCAACGGCGCGGGAAGTGCCATGCACCGGCGGGTTCGGTCGTCGGGATACACGATTCTCCATTCCTGCTCGTACGTCCAATCCCTGGCCTTGCACAGGGACGCTGCCATCGTGAAGGCATGATTGACGTCGTCCTTGTCGTTCATCGCAGCGGCAAGGACCTCGGTGATGTCCAGAAGGCAGTCCGTGTAGGCAACAGGCCAGAGACACAGTGACGGGTAGTCATTCCGGTGGCAGGTCGTGAAGTCGTACTCCATCGCGAATCCGCGATGGTTGTCGGCGTAGTGGCTCCACATGAGGATGGAATCAAGGCGCGCGGTGAAGCTGCAGATCTTGTAGGAATCCCGCAGTTCATCGACGAGGCCGGACAGGCTGTTCGGAGGCGCCGAACCCTGCTGAAGACGGTCATCTGCGTTGTTGTTGTCAGGCGCGCCGAATACGAAGGAGTTGCGGCTCAGGAAGCCGGGGTCCGCGCAGAATGCGGTGTCATACGGGTCATTGAACTCGCTGGCCGGGCTCAGGTGAATCGTCGCGTTGGCCAGGTTCTCGAACGAAAAGTCGGTGCAGCCCCTGAGCTTGTAGAGCTTGCTGGGTAGATTGGCGCCCCTGGCCTCAATAGCGTCGTAAAACGTGAGATCAGAACGCCGCGCCACCGAAAGCACGGAAATCACCTTCTGTACCCAGGCTCTATCCACGACAGTCACTCCTTGCCAGCTGAAACCAGCGAGTGTGCTGAACCTGGTTGAGCAAGATCAAGCGCTGGTCGGACCGGCCGATGCTGCTCAATCAAAGCGCCAGCGCAGCCCGGCATACACGCCGCGCCCCTCGCCAGGCGTGGAGCGCGCCACGTCCTTGCCGGCGTCGTTGTAGCCGGGCGTGACGGTAGCGGCGTAGTGGCGGTCGGTGAGGTTGCGCAGTTCGGCCCACGCCTGCCAGCGGCCGCCAGGCGCATCGAAGCCCACGCGGCTGCCGAAGATCAGATGGCTGTCGGCGCTGAAGGTGTTGGCGTAGTCCACGAACATCCGCGAGGCGTACTCGGTGTTCAGCGCAGCATAGAAGCCGGTGGGGTGTGCGTAGCGCAGTTCGGCCTGGTAGTAGTGGCGCGGCAGGCCGGGCAGGCGGTTGTCGCCGAAGCGGGCGTCGTGGCGGTAGCGGAAATCGCTGAAGGTGTAGGCCTGGCGCAGCGACAGCGTGCCGTCGCTGCCGTGCCACAGCGCGCTGTCCAGCGCAGCTTCGATGCCGCGGTGCACGGTGGGGCTGGCGTTGTTCTCGGCCACGAACAGGTTCGGTACCGGCTGCACTTCCACGCTCAGCAGTTCGTGCAGCACGTGCGCGTAGTAGCCGGTGAGCTCCCATCGGCCGAGTGCGCTTTCGCCGCGCGCGCCCAGCTCCAGCGTCGTCGCGGTCTGGTTGTCCAGCGGCACCGGTGCGCGCTGGCGCCCGCTGGAGGCGCCGTTGCCCGGCGCGAAGTACTGGTTGGAGCCCCAGATCATCGACCACGGATGCGCCGGTTCCACCGACCGGCTCAGGTTGCCGAACCACTGCGTCGCCGGCGTCTGCTGCCAGGTGACGCCCAGGCGTGGCGCGTAATCCCAGCTGCGCTCGTTGAGACGCCCGGGGGTGGAGGGCCACGTCACCTGCACGTCGCGACGGGTCTGGATCAGGGCCAGCCCGGTCTGCAGGCGCAGGGTGTCGGTGAGGACGAGATCGTTGGCTACGTGCAGCGTGCTGTCGGTGCCGTGGTGGGAGAAGTCGCGCGTGTGGGTGCCGGCGGGATAGCCGTTGCTGGCAAAGCGCAGCGTTTCGCGCACATCGGCATCCAGATCGTGGGCGATGCGCAGGCCCACCGTGGTCACGCTGTCGCGGCCGAGCAGGCGATGCCGGTGACGGTAGTCCACGGTCGCATTGAGGTTGGTGTAGTCCAGCTGCTGGCGGTACAGGCTTTCGTTCAGGTCCATCGGGTAGTGGTGGTACACCAGCCCGGCCTGCAGCGACGATGCGTCATCGATCTGCCAGGTGGTCATGTTGCCGATCCAGGTGCTGCCCGGCTGCGGGCGGTGCGCGTCGATGGCCACGTTGGCCGGATTGGCCGCGCGCGGATCGTTGCGGATCTGGTCGCGGGTGAGGCGCCCCGGCGTTTCGTGATTGGTCTCGCGGTAGCGCACGAAGAAGCGCGTTTCCAGAGTTGGGGTGATCTGCCAGCCGAGGTTGGCCATCGCGCCCTTGCCGTCGCCGCGGGCATGGCGCTGGTAGCCGTCGAATTCGGTATCGGTGTAGGCGAGGTAGTAGTCGACTGCGCCGCTGACGCCGCCGTACCCCACGCTGCGTTTCTGGTAGCCGCGGCTGCCGGCGTCGTACTGCAGGTCCAGCCCGGCCGAATCGCGACCGCTGCGGCTGACGTAGTTGATCGCCCCGCCCAGCGCCAGCGCGCCGCGTTCGATGCCGTTGGCACCGCGCCGTACGTCGACGCGGCTCAGCCACAGCGGCTCCAGCAGTTCGTACGGGGTACCGCCCGGGCCGGTCAGCGGCAGGCCGTCGAGCGAGACTGCGATGCCGGAGGCATGCGCGCCGGGGCCGCGGTTGATGCCCGAGCCACGGATGGACACCCGGGTGCCTTCGTTGCCCGGCGACTGGGCACTGATGCCGGGCTGGTAGGCCAGTACATCGGCGCTGCTGGCGAGGCGGCGGTCGGCGTTGGCCACGTCGATGACGTTGCCGGCGCCGGGAACGCGCTTGAGCGCGGCGCGGGCCTGGTCGGTCTCGCTGGCGGCGGTCACGTTGACCGCGTCCAGCGTGGTGGCCTGCGGGGCGGCGTGGGCGGCGCTGGCGGTGGGGGACGCTGTGCGACACGCGGCTGGCCGACGCCGATGGCCCGGCTGCCGAGGTCGCCGCCATCGCCGAACTGCTGCGCCGTGCCGCCCGCCATCGCCAGCCCGGGGCCGAGCTGCTGGACGGTGCGGCGTGGCTGGCG
>NZ_CAMPPN010000030.1:0-40343 GCF_946900935.1 Stenotrophomonas sp. Marseille-Q5258 | reverse complement strand
GCTCGCGCACGTCCTCCGGCTTGGCCCGCAGCGCGTTTTCCATGCCGCGCTTGCCATCTTCGACCCAGCTCTCGATCTCGGCCGGCGTCAGGTCAAACTGGCGGCTGGCCGCAGCCACGGTGGTCTTACCCTGGATGATCTCAAGGACCAGTGCCGACTTGCGACGGGCCGTCCAACGCTTGATCTCTTCTTCCATCACTTCGCTCATCGGTGTCTCCTTCGGGGAAAGTAACGCCTGAGCAGGAAATCAGTGGGTCATTACATCAACTCAAAGCGACCGATGAGGGGGGGGCGTATCATTCTGGCGACAGCGCCAGGAGATGATTCTGCGATCGTGGCCCCGTTCGAGTACGATCCCTCCAAATATAGGCCTTTGGATTAACATGGCTAGGCCATCGATAGAAGCTCAAGTGACCGAGAAGGTTGCCAAGTATGTCGCGGATGCAGTGGTGCTTCGCTACGGCGAAATGCCTCTGTCGACGCTGGCAGTTGCGAAGTCGATTGGCCATGATCGCCGGGTGCTAAAGAAGTATGGACTTGATGCTGTAATCGCCGCTGCCGATAAGAGATCTGCACGGCACGCAAAGCGTAGCCGAGACACTAGGCGGAGATCGCTTGAAGAACGTGTCGACGCAGCAACATTGGAGGTGGATAAGCTGGAAAAGCAGGTTCACTCTTTTCTGGCGCGGCTCGCATTGATTGAGGTGAATGCCAAGCGGATCGGTATTGATCCGGAGGAACTCTATAGGCCTGTTGCGCCACCGGACCGGAGAGTGGCCAGAATCTTTGGGAGCAAAAAGAACGCTTTTGGTTCTAATCGTTAGAGGGATGTGGCGGCGCTGCCGCTAGACTATATTCTGAATCTAGCGCAATGTAATCTCGGTGGTGAGAAAGCGCTTCGCTGGGAGTCTCACAAGGGACGGCAGGCGCTTCCAGGCACTTCCCGGCACTTCAGCGGGTGAGCTGAGCACCGGTAGCACCGACGGTCCGAGCTTGCCGCTCGAGCGGGCCTGATTCCGCGAGGTGCCAGCATAAGGGCGTGCGCCGGCAGGGTCTGCCAAGTGCGGCTGGCTTGCGTAGGTATGTCCGCTCATGGCCGTAAGCAGACGTTGACCAAAGGTCGTCAGGAACAGCCACCCAGTAGTAGCCGGGCCCATCTACGTGGCTCAGACTTTCGACGCGCGAAGCTGCCCCATAGACGCCGTGCGCCGGAATCGAAACGCAATGCCAGGTCCAGATAGTTCAACCACTTGCCGGTCATGATCTAAGGACCGAGCAAGCAGCGCGATCTGCATGACTGCGCCCCCAATGCATCCCAGATCAAAGCCGTTGAACCACTTGTCGCGGATCCCGCGTGCATCCTTTGTAATGTGAGGGTATGCTCGACGATAGATGACGGGGGGGGGGCATTCGATGTTCGCCGCGTTTGAGGCACTGGTGCTGGCAGTATCGGGTTTGCTGGCGCTGCGAGGCTAGTTGTTGAAGGTAGCCGGGGTTGTTTGTGATGTATTAACATTATGATGAGCGCGGAGTCTTCCTTGGATGCGCGCCTGTGCACATGTCAACAGGATTTAGTCCATCACTTAATGTGGGGGCTAATTAAATTAATATTGCATGGCAGCTAAATATATGACATATGTGATTTCTTGCGTGAATTTGAAGGGCGGCGTTGGTAAAACCGCCTTGGCGGTCAATTTGGCGGCCTATTGCGGTGCGCAGGGTAAGAAGACTCTGCTAGTCGATCTTGATCCACAAACAAACGCCACGTTCTCTTGCGTGACGCCGCAAGCCTGGTCAGAGCACTCGGACAAAAAAGGTAGCGTCGCTGATCTTCTGGGTGCTCGAAATCATGTCAAATTCGACTCTGAGAATATTCAGCCTGATGATTTGATTATAAAGAATGTCTTCCCGAGCGTTGATCTTTTGCCCTCCCATCTCGACCTATTTACTATTGATCTGGACATCGGTGGAGTTGTTTCGCGCGAAACATTGTTGAGTAGGGCGCTTGAAAAAATAAAGAACAAGTACGACTTCATAATCTGTGATTGCCCTCCAAATTTAACTTTGCCAACGCAGAATGCATTGGCGATGAGTACGCACTTTGTCGTGCCGGTTTCCCCTGACTTCTTGTCAACCCTAGGGATCGCCCTGCTGATTACAAGGGTAAATAAACTGGCTAAGGATTTGAGGGTTGAGCTAAAAAACGCGGGCATTGTGCTTTCGCGAGTTGGCCGCACCTCATACTTTAAGGAGCAGACTACTCAGTCGATCCGAGATGCGTTTGGGGCAAATGTTATTCCCCACGAGATCAAAGAGCGATCGGTAGTGGCGCAATCGGCTGCAGAAAATAGGCCAGTTTTTGACATGGGAAATAGCGACGCCACGGCGGAATTCACACTTGTTTGTAAAGCGATTGTTGCGAGAGTGCAAAAGCCATGAAGACTCATGATATGGCGAGCGCCCTGACAGCGATGGCTAAGGCGCTCAAGGCCATGCCCAACGTAGAGCTGAGTAGTGCTTTGCAGCCAGGCGGTCTGCAAGGTGGTGACAAAACCGCAGAGATTGCTGTGAGCTTGGCGACTCTCGCCTCGCTTTCCTCCTACGGTAAGAATGAGTGGGTGAGTGTAATTGTAGAGTATGACTTGCCAATTATCATTCGTCCTCGCGATGCTGCGCGCGACGTATTGGGAAAGTTGCTTACATATCTGGAGGAGAATAAGTCTGCCAGAGAGAAATTAACGGAGGATGTTCAGCGTCGCTCAAAATCCTCTGATGAAGTTTCGAATGCCCTGAGGTTCTTGCTTGGCAATGACTAAAATTCAAGCGCCAGTACTTGAATCTTACCGGAACTTCTCTGATCGTTTGCCTGCCGAGCTTGAGTCAGCATTAAGTTCGACTAAGGGAAGTGGTGCACTTGAGAAAAGCTATGCGAGGGTTGCCGCCTTTAACGCCATAAAGAGAGATCTGATTTCAGGAAAATTTCTCCCGGGCGCAAAACGCTTTGTTGATGAGGCGCATAATGACCTCCTTGTATCCCATGTCTGTGCTTCTATGGGGTCCTGGCGGGCTGCGCTTCAATCGCTACGCAGCTTTTTAGAGAATGTAATGGCGGGCCTCTATTACAACGATCATCGTGTTGAATTGGAGCTAAGGAGCACGGGGGGGCGGATATCCCCTCGTGAGCTTAGGGAGTACTTCTCTACGCATCCAGACATCAGAGTTGCAGCAGATGCTTACGAACTGAAGAATAGTCTCGACAAGGAGTACGGAGAGCTCTCAAAGGCAGTGCATGCTGCCAATAACTTGTTTCGGATGTCTGATGAGAATGGTGCGATTTTCGCAATTGCTCCGGACGTTGCTGAGCTAGGGAAATGGGCGAAAAGAGAGCATGAGATATTTCAGATATCTATATTGATCATATTTGCTTACTTCAAAGACAAACTGAAGGGTGCGGCGATGGGTAATTTGCGAAGCGCTCTTGAGCCGCTAGTTTCAGAGAGGGTTAAGAAAATTTTGCTGGAGAAATGTGCGATCGTGATTTGAGCGCCGACGAGGCGCACCCTGAAACTGATTTTCCCAGCACTCAAGCTCTGGCGCCGTTGGCGCCAGAGCTTGCGCAGCAGAACACACGCTGCGGTGTCCAGCAGAAAATTCATCCCATGCTTCATCCAGAGCATCCAAGGCATGATCTCCGTGCTGTGAGAGATATGCGCGAATCTCATCCGGGCACGTCGCAGAGACGGGTAAACCGCTGTCACTACGGACGTCAACTGCCAGATCGGCCACCACATCGTCTCGCGAGATCTGAGCCAAGAGCCATCGATGGAAGGGCGAGCGAGAGCTCTGATAACGCGCATTCACCTCCACCGCCGCCGCGGCCAAGAGGTTCACCGGATCTGAGGGACGACGCCATTCTGCAAGCCCCTTCGCCCCTTCGCCCTTCGCTCATTCCAGCGCTCAATGGACTCCAAATGACGCATCTCATGAGACTGCCCTGGATGAGGGCGGGTATTCGCGAAGTGCTCTGGCGGGCAGAAGTAGTCACAGCGCACGCAGTAGAAGAGAGAGGAATCTGTCTCATCCTGATCGCCATGCAAGTAGTACCTCTTCTGCACTGGCGCTCTTGCCTTTGCCGATGCGGGCTTGAGGGGCGCACCTCGACTGACGTGCGTCTTTGACAATAAGGACCGGTTAGCGAACCCGTGTGCCGCGGCAATCCTGTCGAGCGCTTCGGCATGCGTCACAGAGCCTTCGCGAACGGCCTTCTTGGCTTCACATTTGAGGCGACTGATCTGTGCGAAAGAAAGACTATTGGCCATGACTCAATCTCAGCGGTCGCTGCTAGATCGATGCGTCCACACACCAAGCCGGCTGCGACCATTGGAGGTCAGGGCAGGTCTTGAAACACTCCCGCACTGTCGGTTCGACTTCGCCTTGTGGACGGGCCGGCCCGGGCGTGGGGCCTAGCCGAAAGCAAACAGGGTCAAGAGATGAGGCGCCAAATGGCCTGCAGGCCACGCCAGGCGAGCCCTCGAAACGGATCCAGGGGGAGCTTTGAGGGCCGGGAGGGCGGTTACCCGTAATTCTAGCCTGGCCGTGGGCGACCCTAGACGCCCATGAACGAGAGACGGCACCTGGCCCATGACTCTCTCATCCGCCAATCTGCGCCCAACTGCCTCGTGGCAACTATGATCAAGCTATTAGCAGGGGGATAGTTGGATGGATTTACCTCAGAACATGCGGACCGGTGAGCTGGCCGAACTGGCCACCAAGCAGATGTTTGTCGCTTGGGGATGGGCAACCGCGAAGGATGGCCAGGACATCGGGTACGACCTGTTTGTCCAGCCGGACTCAAGTCGGTACAAGGGCCAGCGCTTTCTCGTCCAGGTCAAAGGTACGGCCCGCCCTAGCCGCAGAGGAATCACCGCTCAGTTAAAGAAGGCGAGGTTGCGGCAGTACTTGGCCAATCCCCATCCGGTGTTCATTGTTCGATCCACTGCCGATGGGGTGTTGTACTGGCTGCATGCTCAACGGTGGGCGGAGTCAAACCGCGATCGACTTGAAGGCGAAGGCAAAATTTCCGTGGGCATGGACATTGCGCAGCGATTGGAGGACAAGGACTCCTTTATGGCCTATCTCGACAAGGTGCTAGCGCCGATTGAGACCGTGCACGGATCAGTGGCCGGGCTCGCACGGAGGAGGGAGCAACACCTCAACTCCTTTGACCCACGACTCTCCGTCGCGGTCTCCACACACGGTGAGTCTGAGACATATACCCTCATGGCAGCCCAGGCCGGATTCTCCGTTCCTATCGAGATGGTCCATCGCGACCTCGAGAATGCCGCAGCAATGGAGGACGCCATGAAGTTCGGACTGCCGGTGTCCATGGAACTTGAAGGCATGAAGGTTTCCGGCTCGCCGTTGTTCAGCGAGCTTCAACTTGACCAATTGCAGCCAGCAAAAGTTGACATCCATCGAGACGGAAAGCCAGGGGCCGTTACCCTGGTAGCCGGAGTGAGTCCGGCGATGTCCGCGCCTTCCATGGAGATAGCAGTCGATGCATATCATGGAGCCGCAGGCGCGACGATTCGCAGTCGCGGGCTCACGTCCACAATGTTTGAGCTTCGCGTCGACCTGAGTAACGACCCACCAAGGTCCATCTTCAGGCTGGGTCTCGACATGTCGCAATTCATTAAGGGCCCACTTGCTCGCGCCCCTGGCTTGGCCGAATTTGGAGCATGGGCTACAGCGTCCCTCCTAGAAGAAGGGTTCGTACTGAGCACCAGCTTCAGTCGAACTCGAACAGTTTGGCTGCTCTCGAAAACTCAGTCTCCAGCGCCAGGGGTGCTCCGCTTGGTTCGCGACCTCTATCGCCTCCAGTGCATAACGCGTCAGCTCGACTCTGATTTCACGCTTCACCCGGGCACACGGCTCGTCGCGGAGGACATCATGGCAATTGAGATGTTCTATAACGTTCTGAGCGGTCGCAAAGTAGCGACTGAGCTGCCGGAGCTTAGGGTTGATGGGATTGTCGATTTCCCAGATCGAGCGACTGACTCCACTTACTGCTGCAAGGTCAATCACGCATTGCTGGTAGCGGGCATGATCGTTGGGACGATTCCTCTGCTTATCAAATTAGTTGACTACGAGCGGATTGATAGCCCTGTAGAGGGATCAATGATTCTGCGCGGTGTCGATGGCAGCAGTGCCACCATTGAACTGACCGAATCTGCCGAGCACGACTTGCATGTAACCGGAGACGAGAGTTTGCGTCCCGGCGGACGCACGGCCAAATTCTGATCCACCTCTGCAGCTCAGTGGCTCCGGCTATGCCTCTAAAGGATGAACTAGCGAAAATTCCCTCTGGATTTTCGTTCGAATATCTGCAGCGCCAGTTCCTGATCGATGTGGGCTTCCCCGCTATGTCGCGCGACGGCGACGAACAGAGATAGCTCTTCTAACGAGAATGACTAGCTTTCCGGGCGGTTGACCCCCTTGATCTACGCGCTCCTCCTTTCCAGCAGATCCTCAGCAGAGCATGACGCCGGCGCCAGCTGGCCACTTTCACTCGTAGGGCCAGCCACGCTCGCATTCGCTGTTTCCATCTAGGAGCGCCGCGCCATCGTCCGGAAGCACTGGGTCGTCCTTGGGGCGGGAGTAGTGGCAGGTTCACCCACCGCACTGGCCGGCTCTTACGCATTGGCAGCATACCTGGGCATAGACGCAAAAATCCACGCGAGCCTGGTTCCAACGTCCTTCAATACCGCCCCTTGCAGGGTGGCACGGGAGCCGGGAAAGGGGATGCAGAGCCAACTCAACAGGCCGTGGAGTTGGCCAGCCACGACGGCGGGCGCAAAGGGGGCGCAGTCTCAAATTACGAGACGTGCATCACTAAACACAACATTAACAAGAGCTAAAAACGAATTATTAACGTCTTGCAGAGGACGAGCAATGGTGTTCTAATGTATGAAGAGGGTTTTTATGTCCGATTTTTTCGTGCCCTCTAAAAAAGCCGCCCTCTGTAGGGGCGGCTTCTTCCCAAAGAAGCAGGAAGTGAGCCCAGAGAGCCTGAGCATCAAATAGCGAATCGAACGAGGATAGCAGCAATTCGGCCAAATAGAAGAGCTGAATGTTGCTATGGCCAGGCCATCTGGATCTACCTCCTGCGCAACTGACAAGGAGTTAGACCATTGATTGATCGATTGACCGTACGAAAAGCCAGCCGCTTGGCGGTTGCAACAGTAGAAGAGCTAGCCGAGCAGGCTCGGAAGTACCAGCGCAGCAACAAGGAGGAAGGAATGTCCTTCCCACTCTGGTACACCAACTGCATCAAGCTGGCCGCCAAGGACGTTTGTTCTGGCATGAGCGCTAATGATGCATGCGCACGGGTGGCAAAGTTCCCTGGGGTGCTCAAGGAGAAGGCGGAAGGCCTTGTCCGGAATGTCGCAGACATTGTCGCTGCAAATGACGATCTGGACTTCACCCCGCGACAGAGCCCGCCCAAGTGCTCGGCCACTGTTGATGGCGTCTTGCTATCAACCGGGCAGGACGTGATCGCCACACATCAGGATGGAAAGCTGGCCTTTCTCTACCTGCATGTGGTGGACGCGCCCCTCAAGGAGGAACAGGCACAAGCCCAGTTGCATCTGGCGCAGTTCGTTGCCGACGCCAAGGAGCTCAATGCAGACGTCATCATCGTCGATTTGGCCCGCAAGAAGCTCATCACCGCGAGCGAGCCATACGAGGCGGAAGAAGTCAGGGCGATCGTCGCGTCTGCTGTTAGCAAAATGAACTGATCGACAGCGCTAGCGCTGCAGGAAATGAGATGGGGCTCGCCATGCGGCGAGCCCCTTGACGTTAGCGCTTCACGGCTTGCCGGCAAATGAAGTCGACCGACCACAATGCGCCGGACTGCTGGGGAGCCTCAAAACAAAGCGTCAGCTCATCTCCAATCAGCGTGACGACGCGAGACTGGCGCGCACCCGCCCAAATTGGGAACAGGCTGATACCGATCTCATCACGGATGATGCCAGCTACCTCGTTGACCTCGTACGGGCCAGTGCAGGCCAAGTAGCTCTGGCCGGCTGCCCTGTACTCCGCATCAGCCCACTCGAACATGTCCCCGTCCGCAAAGCTCTGATGCGCCGAATCGGGTTCACCCCCGATTTCACGGACACTTACAAGAAGGCCGATCCAGGCCATGAGGAGTGTTCATGTCAAAGCGTAGGAAGTTCAGTGCCGAATTCAAGCGTGGTGCGGTTGAGCAGGCAAGCCAGCCCGGCGTCAGCTGTGCCCAGGTGGCGCGGGAGCTGGGGATTCGCGACACCCTGCTGACTCGCTGGAAACGCGAGGCACAGAGCCCGGGCGCTGTCGCCTTCGGCGGCACCGGGACACCTGGGGATGAAGAGCTGGCCCGCCTCAAGCGCGAGCTGGCGCGGGTGAAGAAGGAACGGGATTTCTTGCGAGAAGCGGCGACGTTCTTTGCAAAGGAATCATCCTGAGGTATCAAGTGATGGAACGTTGCCGCAACGAGTTTCCGATTCGGCTGATGTGCCGCTGCCTGAAGGTATCGGCCAACGGGTATTACGAATGGAGCAAGCGTCCTGCGAGTGCTCGACAGGTCGAAAATGAGCGCTTGGTGGTAAGGATGCGTGAACTGCATGAAGACAGCTGGGGTACTCTGGGAGCTGGATGCATGCGCGAAGACTAGGCTGAGGAAGGCCAGAGCGTCAGCCTGAACCGGGTAGCGCGCCTGATGGCTGCCGACGGCCTGCAGGGCTGGCCCCGGTGCAAGCGTCGCGGGCAGAGCGCAAGTCCGGCCATGACACCGCCGGGCGTGGTCAACCTGCTTGAACGCGATTTTCTCGCGCTGGAGCCGGAAACCAAGTGGGTGACCGATATCACCGAGATCAAGACCGGTCAGGGCAAGCTGCATCTGTGCATCGTGCTGGATCTGTACGACCAGCGCATTGTGGGCTGGTCAATGCACGATCGACAGGATCGACAGATGAAGATCCGGGCGGTGCAGATGGCGGTCTGGCAGCGTCAAGGCAGCCACGAAGTCATCCTGCATTCGGATCGTGGCAGTCAGTTCCGCAGCGGTGACTACCAGGCATATCTCGCGGCTAACGGGCTGATCTGCTCGATGAGCGCTGTGGGACATTGCGGCGACAATGCGGCCTGCGAAGGCTTCTTTGGGCTACTCAAGCGTGAGCGAGTCTATCGAACGAACTATCCGACACTGGGTGCAGCACGAGCGGATGTGTTTGACTACATCGAGCGACGCTATAACCCAAGGATGCGGCGAAGGGTCGCCAGGCAGGATCAGAAGGTTGCAACTCTTTTAGAACCGTACGTGATAGCGGGGTAGAACCTGGATGCGGACTTTGAAGACTTGCGGTCTATCATTGACCGCAGAAACTGGACTGCTCGTTTTGAGCGAGGCGCATTACTGTGGAAATCAGGCATCTCATAGCTAGGTATCCGCGCATTTTTCATATGGCAAATGCTGGCTCTTGGCCGAGCATTCATGCCAGAGGACTGCTCTCTGCAACTGCCGCGCTGGACAGACTGAATATCAGTGGTCCTCTACGCGCAAAATTTGAAGATGGGCATCGTCACGAGATGGCGTCGATACATCCAGGGCTTTCGGACGACATCGTGTTGCGGGACCAGAAGCCGATGCCACCCAGTCGGATCGAGAGGGCATTGCCGCCTGCTGTAAGTGCCGCTGACTGGTATCGCTTGATCAATGGGAAGGTGTTCTTTTGGGCGCAGAGAGAGCGCTTGCTCCGGTTGCTCAATTCATATGGCGAGTTCGAGCACGACGTGTTGACTGTGGACACTGCAAGTCTACTGTCGAGCCATGCGTCACGCGTTCGGCTTTGTCACATGAACTCAGGGAACACCTGGCCGATGCCCCATCCACGTGATGCCTCCATCTTCAAGCCTATTGATGAGTATCCCGTGAGGCGTAGTGGATTGCCGCAAAAAGAGGTGGTGGAATTGGTCATCGAGTATGGCGTTCCTGACATCAAAGATCATGTCTTGGAAGTTGCGCGGATGCGAGGGTCGGAAGAACTTGGATCACTATGGCGGCGCACTTAGGTGAATCATCCAGACAGGAGGTAAGCTGACTTCCTGAGAAGGCATCTTCACTACGAGAAGCTGACTAGTCATGATGGTTCGCTGGCTAAGGATGTCATCTCCGGATACGTTGCTTTGGCCCACTCGCCGGTCATAAACTTGAAGGACACTCACCAGGACACAGCCCGGTCTGGGTTCTGCAGGAAGATCAAGGGTTTAGGAGAGGGGGCGTCTAGTCCCACTCTCCCCGCCAATATTCGTCTAATGCCAATGGGGCACGGATCGGGACACATCTCCCGAATGCGCATCCCCCATCACCTCATCCGCGCTTCATCAGGCACCTACGCCTTTCGTCAACGTGCTCCCGGTGAGTTGCAGGTTGTCATGCCAAGGCTGCGGCTGAGCTCACCGCCAGGGTCCATAGCCAAGGCGGGAAGCGCTGCCTGGAATGTGCGGAGATGCGTGGCGCGAACGCTATGACGGCGCTAGGCGCTTTGCAATGCACGTTGACCCACACAAGGCGATTGCTGATCTCGACTTCCCCTCAGTGGTCAGAGCACCGCGCTTTGGCATTTAATCCCCAACGAGACGGAGATTGGACATGAAAAGGCGCTATTTCCGAAGAGCAGAACATCGGCTTTCTCCGTTGGGCAGAGGCCCGCATGGCGGTGAATGACCTGTGCCACCGGCACGGGTTCAGTGAGGCGTCCTATTACCTGTGGCGCAGCACGTTCGGCGGCATGAGTGTGCCCGGGATCCTGTAATCAATGCGCTGACCATCGTCGACGATGGGACGCTCGAAGCGGTGGCGATTGAGGTGGAGCGGGCGATCTCCGCCTACGGCGTGGTGCGGGTGCTGAACTGGCAGCAGGTGATCCGGACCGACAACGGCGATGCGTTTTGCGGCAGCACGATGGTGGCGTGCGCCTGCGAGCGAGGTGCGCAGGCGCCCTTGATCCCGCCCGGCAGACCGAATCAGAACGCGTGCATCGAGACTTTCAACGCCCACCTGCGCGACGAATGCCTCAACGAGCAAGGGTTTCCCACACGGCTGCATGCCCGCAGCGAGATCGAAACCTTGCGACGGGAATACAACGAGGAACGACAGAAGACGATCCTGGGCGGCCTGACACCGGCCGCCCATCCGTAGGGAGAACCGTTATGACGTTGCCTGAAGAGCGCTTTCAGCACGGACAGTTCGGGCGGAACTCACTCCCGGAATCGGATCGAAGCGGCCACAGCGGTGACAGCGTCCTGCACATCATGGCTGCTCCCCGCAGGCAGAATGGCGGCCAGGCGAACGAAGCGCTGGCCCGGCCAGAGCGCCAGATAGTGGTGGAACGTGCCGCCATCAGGCATGTGGCCGCTGACGCGATGTCCGGCGATGCCTGCGAACATGACATCGTGCCTCGACACAACCGTACCGTGCTGGATCTCGCGTGTGCCGGCGATCAGTTGATCGGAGACGTCTGCAAGGTCATCCGAACCGAAGGGGAGTGACAGTTGGGACGCGACGATCAGCAGAGGTTGGCGGCCCTCCAGGTCGGTATCCAGTTCGCCCGCGGTCAGGACGGCCGAGGCGCCTGCCAGCGTATCGACAATCCGGAACGGCGGTTCCGGCGTCACGGTGAAGGGGAGGGCTGCAAGTTGCTCCTCCAGGGACGCCGGCGGGCTCACCTTGACGGAGGTCAGGGTCATCATTGCGGACTTGTGCTTCATTGCGTGATCCGTGGGTGCCTGGACCGTGATCATTACCGTAGGAGAACCGGGGAACAGCGCAATCCACTTGTTGAACGTCTGCCCATGAGCGTTCTGGGTGCCGATCGCGACGGGAACCGCGCGCCCCTCGACGTCAAGCGACTCCAGATGCTTGACCAGGACGCCGCGCGTGGCGAATTGACGACGGGCGGTTTGTTCATCGACGAACAGCGTTGCCACTGCCTCGCTGGCGTGGGCGGGCAGCTCGGCGACCAGAATGCTTGCCCGGCCATCCTCACTCATGAAGCCAGTGAAGGTGGAGGCGGGCGAGAATCCCGACGGGGGAGCCAGACTGACGGACGTTCCGGGTACAAGCTGCGCGGGGTGGGGCGGCTTGGCGCACCCAAGGGCAACGGTGGCCTGCAGAAGAAGCAGCGCTGAGCGCAGCAAGTGTTTGATGGAAATAGGCATGTAGTGCTCGGATGGGGGAGACGGGCGTGGCGGGCGTGTGCAGCCCCGACGCCAGGATGAAACCGGAGATCCTGGCAAAGACCGCCTGTGTCGACCATGCAACTACTTCGAAGATGTCAGCCGTAGTCTGGCTGGTCGCGTGACGCGACTCTCGCGCGGAACAGTGGCGGAATTCCACGTTGACATAAGGGCGGGACGAGGGTGAGCGCCACCACGTCCAGCGAAACGTCATTCATCGTCGAGTTGTTTCGACCATTGGTGAAATCGCGCATCGAGCTTTTCGCATATGTCTCATGCTTTTTTCTGGTCGTAGGGTTCGTGGTAAAGGGTCGGCAGATCATCGTCAGAAAGATCCACGTAATCCTCCAGGTAGGATGCTTCGTAGTACGCCTGCGCGAAGCCATTTCCCGTTTCTGACAAGTCGTCGCTCGTAAGCTTGTCATCGCAGCATTGGGCAAGCAGGTCCTTTCCGCTCAGCTGTCCTTGGCGAATTGAATGCAGCGCGTCAGGATGCAAGGAGCGAAGCGTGTCGCTTTCATGCCCGCGACGGATGGCCCACTCCAGGAAGAGGGCGATATGGGTGCGGGCATGGGAAGCATTGAGGTCGGCTGGAAAGTCTCCGCCGGTGTGCCAGTCAATGTCATCGTACTTTCTCACGATCATCTGTAACTCACGTCTGAAGGGGCGCTGAGTCGCGTTCCTGCGATATCTCCGGAATCCCGCACAGCCAGCCCTTCCCGGCAGAAGTCAACCAGGGCGCGCCCGCGACCTCACGAACGCTATCCCACGACATTCTGGGCTCGGAACCGTCGAGAGTTGACGGGAAAAGATAGGGGCTGACGGACAGGAGCGACATGCAACGAGTTGCAACGCTTGGCGATTCAACCGAGGCAGAACAACACTGTGGCCTCATAGGCAGGCATGTAGCCTGCTTCTGCAACAACTGATGGCCTCGTGCAAATACTAGGTTGGTCGATCATCAAGAGAGCGCGACGCCCTGCTCTCCACCTCCAACCACCGTCGAAACGCATCCGTCGCTTCCACCTTCCGCCCCGCAGCCGGACAGACCGTCCAGAAGGCATACGCGTTGGGCAGCTGCGCTTCGAAGGGGCGGATCAACCGTCCTGCGCGGAGGTCTTCCTCCACCAGCGGTCCCACGCCCAATGCCACGCCGTGCCCGTGGAGGGCCGCTTCCTGGGCCAGGTAGATGCTGGGGTACACCGGGCCGGTATCCGCACGCACCGCCGGCACGCCGGCGAACGCCAGCCACGCGGCCCAGTCGGGCACCCCCGGCCGGCCCTCCGCGCTCTGGTCATGGATCAGGGTGACGTGGGCGAGATCGGCGGGCGAGGTCAGAGGCAGGCCGTCGGCACGCAGGGTCCCTGGCGCGCAGACGGGGAACACCGGTGCCTCCATCAGCAGGTCGGCCGGGTTGCCGTAACCGGCTCCGGGACCATAGCGGAGGGCGATATCGATACCGTCGCGACCGAGGTCCGCCAACTGGTCGGAGGTGACGATCCGCACCTGGATATCAGGGTGACGGGCGTGAAAGCGGGGCAGCCGCGGAGCCAGCCATTTGGCGGCAAAGGACTCCATCGTGCTGACGCGCAGGTTGGCGGTGGCTGCAGGCGAAGCGCGGTCCAGAGCAAGGTCCAGCATCTCGAAGATATCGCTCAGCGAGGTGGCGAGGGCGGCACCTTCGCTGGTCAGCGTGACGGTCCGATGGCCGCGCTCGAACAACGCGATGCCCAGATGGTCCTCGAGCCGTTTGACCTGATGGCTCACGGCCGCCGGCGTGACAAAAAGCCGGGCCGCGGCCTTCTGGAAGCTCAGGCAACGTGCAGCGGTTTCAAATGCGCGCAGGGCGTTGAGAGGAGGGGCGTGACGCGGTTTCATCCAGGGCTCCAACCACCACCGATGATCGATCCTATCAGGTTAGGTTTTCTAACCTGAAGGTCAAATCATGTCGTTTGTCAGCCTCGGGGCTGCTGGCAATCATGGCGGCCTCCACCTCAAGGGAAGCCGCCGTGCATCTGACACCATTGGGTCCGGACGTCTCGCTATGCGTAGGCGACGAACATGCGTCCGTCGCGACCGTGTTCTTCAACGGGAGCGACGTGTTGCTGGTCGACGCCCTGGGCAGTGCGGCGGATGCCCGGCGGTTGCGCGATCTGCTGTGCCGGCAGATGGGGAAGACCGTACGCATGATGGTCTTCACCCATTTCATGAGCGATCACATCGCCGGGCTCACCGTGTTTCCCGAGGCGATGACGGTGGCGCATCGCAACTATCGCCACACCTTCCTGTCGCAGAACCGCCGCGTGGATGCGTTCTACCGTGAGCCGCAGGTGGTGTTCGACAGCGCGATGCGCATCGGCTGGGGTCGCCATGAGCTTCGCCTGCTGCATAACCCGGGCAAGACCCTGGACCACCTCAGCGTGGATGTCCCCACCGCCGATCTGGTCTGCGTCGGCGACAACATCGTGGGCAGTATCGTCTATCTCTCCAAGGCGGACCCGGCACAGATCCGGACGGCGATTGGGCGGGCCAGGCAGTTTGGGCGCGGCACCGTGGTCGGCGGACACATCGGCGCGTTCGATGCCACGGTGCTCGATAACGCGCTGCACTATCTGGAGCACCTACGGCGCACCGTGGTAACCCTGCGCGCGCAGGCAGACGCGGGGCCGCTGGGAGAGAGGATTGCGGCCATCCCGATGGACGCGTGCCTCGCGCCGGGCGTTGAACCCACCGACTTCGAGCGGATCTGGCACCAGCGCAATCTGGAGGCGATCGACGCCCAGGGCATTTTCGAGCTGGATACCTATCTGGCGCGTCCGACGGAGGTCGCATGAGCGCGCCTGCATCGGGCGGTGTCCGGGTGGGGCGACGGGCCTTCCTGTCCGGCTGTGCGGCCGGAGCGACGGCGCTGCTGCTGCCCGCATCGCTCGCTGCCGCGCAGGTGCCGATACAGGGCGGCCTGCGCATCCAGCGGCTGGCCTGGGCAGGCATCCGTCTCCAGCTCCCCGGCTCGACCCTGTTCATTGATCCGTTGACCAATGCCGCCGAGTGGGGCGCGGCGCTGCCGGACGTGTTGATCCCGGTCGCGGATGCGGTGGGGGAGACCAGCGTCCTGCTCACCCATGTGCACTCGGACCATTTCGATGCGGGTGCCGTGGCGCAGGCGCTGCACGCGGGGGGCACCGTGATCCAGCCCGCCGGAACCCATCCGCTCCCGATTCCCCCGAAAGCCCGGGCGCGTCCTGCAACGCTGTGGGAGCCGCAGTTGCTGGGCGACTTCACCGCCACCGCGGTGCCCGCGTCGGACGGCTACGGCGACCCGCAGGTGTCGTGGGTGGTGTCGGCGGGCGGGCGACGGATCTTCCACGGCGGTGACACGATGTGGCACGGGCACTGGTGGAAGATCGCGCGACAGTTGGGTCCTTTCGACATGGCCTTTCTGCCGATCAACGGTGCCCGGTTCGGCTGGCGCAAACCGGTCAGCGGACAGCCGGGCGTGCTTACCCCCGAACAGGCCATTGCTGCCGCCACCGTCCTTGGCGCGCGGTCCATCGTGCCCATCCACTACGGCATCTCGGGCATTGCGGAGTACCAGGAAGTGGAGGCGCCGCTGCGCACGCTGGGCGTGCAGGCCAGAACGAGCACCCTGACTGTCCAGCCAGTGCAGCCGGGGGCGTGGGTGGCGTGGCCATGACGGGTGACGTATGTCCAGCGCCGCCAGCCGGGGATGGCGTACGTCGGCGGTTGCACAGGGGGCCGTCAGCAAGGTGAACATTCCGAAGTAGAATCCTCTGCCCGTAAGGACGACGTAGTGCGGGAGGGGCATTCATGGACCCGTGGGGCCGTCTCGAGCCCAGAGGACATGCGTGCGTTGGAGGGTTCAAAGGAAGCATTGCGCTGCAATGCGATGTGGATGATTGGCGCGCACATGAGCGTTGGTCATCAGTACAACAGGGGGTTTCATGCGGTCCATGCGGAATGTGGTTGTTTTCGCTGTTGCAATGCTGGCTGTCGGGTGCGCGCAGAAGAAGGGGCTTGAAGAGAATCCGGACCTCGCCGCGATCGAGCAGCACCTGGATGCGTACCTGGAGGCGTATCCCAACGCCAACGACGGTGCCAGCAAGACCTGCCTGGAGATGAAGATCCACTTCGTCAGCGCGACCACCTCCGGTGCGCTGGACGCATCGGTGGGCCGACGGGATCTCGCCAGCGAACCCGGGCCGCTGAAGGCCGGCGAGGCGGTGTTCTTCGACGGCGTCGCAACGCAGTTTGGCCGTACCGTCCGGGTAAATGGCGACAGCCTTTCCGTGGGCACGGTCAACGTCGGCGCATCGGCCTACGAGGTGTGGTCGCCGAACAGCAGCGCCGTCATCAACCGGCGCATCGCCGAGGGTCAGCTGGTGACCGGTGGCAGGGAGTCGCCCATGTTCGGTACGCGCGGCGTGCCGGTGTGCGGCTTCGGTATCGCCACTGTGGGTGGCAGGCTCAATCACATTCTTCTGGCGGACATGATCGAATCCGGTGCGCCGCTCGAGCAAGAGGTGCCTGCCAGCGGCATCGCCGCCAGTGCGGCCGCAGATGTTGCCGAGGTGGCCGGCGAGCCGCCGCAGGAGGCGCCGGCCGCGGCCGGTGGCACGTGCGAAGTGATTGCGAAGGGCGAGGAAGAGGCGCGTTCCAACTGCAAGTCGGGCAACTTTGCTGCCTGCCGCGATATCGCCGGCTGGGTGGCCAACAAGGTCATGGAAGGGTGTGCCGTGACCACGAGGACGCCGGCAGAGGCGCTTCACGAGGAATGCCTGTCGCTTGCCAAATCGTCGTTGCTGGCCAACGACTATTGCATGGGCGGCAAGGGCGACCAGAGCGCGTGCGAGTTCCTTGGCAAGGCGGCAAAAGAAGCGGCGCAGAAGGGGTGTCCGTCGGACGTGGTCGCCGAGGCCCGCGCGCAGATGCGGCGAGACCGGGGCGAGCCGGCCCAGGCGCCTGCGACGGCCTCCGCGCCGGCGGCATCGGCCTCTCCTTCCGCCGAGGAGGCATCCCAGCCGACCCGGTCCCGCAGTGAAGCCACGGTGGACGCGACGTCCAAGAGCATGAATCCCCCGCGGTATCCGCCTGCCGCGTTCCGTGCCGGGATAGAAGGCCAAGTGACGCTGACCGTGGATGTCTCCGCCGACGGCGCGGTCACCAGCGTGGCCATCGCAAAAACGTCGGGCAACCGTGACCTGGACAGGGCGGCAATGGAAGCCGCGCGGAAATGGAGGTTCAACCCGGCGCAGGAGAACGGGGTTGGCATGGCAGGACGGGTGAGCGTGCCGGTCACGTTCGCGCTCAATTAGTGCATAGCTGCGGAAGCCTCCGGCGTCTCAAGGACCCGTCTGATCGCCCCCGGATTTCCTCGCTCCATCGCTACTGAATGGTCGGGCAAAACGGGAGCGTCAGCGCTGTATCGTTCCGGATGTCGCGCTCTGCACGGCGCGTGGCCACTGCCCCTTCGATCTCGGCTTGTTGTGACACGCCGGATAACTGGAGCAGGACTTGAACGGCCCGTGCGGCCCGGTCCGGTCCACGAATACGCCGACCTTGCATACCGGGCAGCGCTCTTCCGTGACGGGAATGCCGGTGACGCCGGTGATTTTGACGGCGCCGTCCTTGACCAGTTCGTCCAGGAAGGGTGAGTTCTTTCCCAGCAGCGTGAACAGCGCAACGGTGCGCCGGGCGCGGGTGAGGGCGACATAGAACAGTCGGCGCTCTTCGCTCAGCGGGTAGGTGTCGCCGGTGGGCATCGCCAGCGACAGCACCGGATCGTCCGAACGCAGGCTGGGGAAGCCACGGTTGACCATGCCCGGCAGGATCACGTAGTCGGCTTCCCTGCCCTTGGAGCGATGGGCGGTGAGAAACTCGATGTCCATCGTGCTGCCGAAGGCGCTCTTCCAATCGGCAGGCACGACGCTGCGGTCGGACCGGTAGCGGCCGAGCACGAACACTGAGACGCGGCCGTTTCGACCGCGGGGAATCTCGCCGGCGAGCAGTTGCTGGTGCAGTGCCGCCAGGTACTGCCGCACCCCGTCAGGCACCTCGTCGCGCTTGGCGAGCTGGAAGGCCAGCAGTACCGGCCCGTGCGCCGGGGTAACCGAGCGGACGACCTTGTCGATCTGGGCTGGATTCCTGCCGATGAAGCGGCTTGAGATGTCGCACAGGGCTTGCGGGCAGCGGAAGGTCTGCTCGAGTTTGAGCACCTGGCCTTGCCCCATCCAGTCGCGGAAGCCGGTCATGACCGAGACGTCGGCGCCGGCGAAGCGGTTGATCGACTGCCAGTCGTCGCCGACCGCAAACAGGAACCTGCCGGGCTGCTTCACCAGCGCGCGGCAGAGGCGGGCACGTGCGCGGGACGCGTCCTGGAACTCGTCGGCCATCACCAGGTCGTAGGGCGATGCATACCGGTCCTGCTCCAGCAGGCTGGCCGCCATGTTCAGCATGTCCTCGAAGTCGATGCTCTTCTCGTCGGTCAGGGCGTTGTCCCACGCCTGCATTACCGGGCCGGCGATCTCAAGAAAGCGGCGGTGGCGTTCCTTGAAGTGGTCCTCGGGCATCTGCTGCAGGCGGGCGGCCATGTCATCGAGCGACAGGCAGTTGCTCTTGGCATGGGCGATGAACGTGCGCATCAGGCCGATCAGATCCGAATCGGGCATCGGCTTGGCGCCGTCGTCGGGCAGCTCGCGATCCGGATTGGGGTCAAGCGCCACGCGGGAGGCGCTGAGCCGGTCGGTAAGGTAGTCCAGGGCATGGCCACTGCGAAGCCCGAAGGACGTGGTTTCGGCCAGTGCGGTACCGCGCCGGGCATGTTCCTCGCGTTTCCAGACCATGCCGTCCATGTAACCGGCGAAGTGCCGGGGCGGTTGGCCATTGGCATCCAGCGCGAAATGCTCGTGATACAGGGCGGCGTCGGGATAGTAGAAGTCCGGCCGGTACTGGCGGTGGGCGTCGGTGGCGGTATCGAACTCGTACGGACGTTCGTACTCGTAGCTCACGCCGTTGTAGAACAGCCAGTCGGCAATGACGCACTCTTCCATGCTCTTGACCCGCTCGCCCTGCAGCGTGCGGATGTAGGGCTTGCCTTCGCGGTCGTAGCCATCGGCCAGCATGTCCTCGCCCAACGGCGGAAGGTCGCGGCCGAACACCAGCCGGAACATGTCCCACTGGGTGCGGAAACGGGTGGAGCGGTCCTTGAGGTCGTCCACCAGTTCGGTGAGCTTGTGGAAGCCCTGCGCGGCGTCGACGGCCCAGGCGGGAATGTCCGGCTTGCGACCGGTGGCCTTGGCAATGATGGCCAGGCCCAGTGCATGGAACGTGCGGGCTTCGACCACGGTGTCGGCCATGCCCAGACGGGCGAAGGAGCGCTGCGCACGTTCCTGCAGTTCGTTGGCGGCATCCTTGTTGAACGCCAGCATGACGATCCGTTCGGGCGCGACGAAACCGCGGTCAATCGCATAGGCGGCCTTGGCGACCATCGTGGACGTCTTTCCCGAGCCGGCCGATGCGACGACCTGTACCCGGTTGTCGAAGCAGATCACCGCACGGGCCTGCTCTTCGGTGAGCGGCTGGCTTTCGACCTTGTCCAGGAGGTCTTTGGCCAGGACCAGTTCGCGGGTGGTCATGCCCTCGTTGGCGTGGGCGATCACCGCCGGCCAGTCCAGTGTCCAGTCGTGCAGGGCAGACAGGGCGCGCTGATGGGGTGGGGACTGCAGGTCGCCGTGTATCTCCGCGTCGAGGAACAGCGGTTCCAGATCCGGCGCGGCCACGGGCAGGACGGGCCGGGCGTCAAGGAGGGCGGCCTGCTCTTCGTGGGTAATCCACCGACGGCCGCGGTCGCCCGCGTCGATCAGGGCGCGGGCAGCGCCCAACCAGGTGAGGATCTGGCCCAGCACCGTGTCGAACAGCGCTTTGCGCTCACGCCTGCGGCGTTCGTGAAGCACTACGTCGATGGCCGAGGCGAGCTGGACACCGTGGGCGTTCGGCAGGCCATCGACGGACAGCCAGGGGCCCGCATCGCGCTCCACGGCCACGCGCGACCAGAGCACACCCGGCATCACCTGCACCCGATGCGCATCCGTGAGGAACTCCCGGTGACGCTGCCCATCGATGCTGAGCTCGACGTGGTCGCCGTCCAGGCGAAGCCACCAATGCGGGGATCGAGTCAGAAGCCTGCCCCAACCAGAGGGGCGCCAATCGATTGCCATCCTTGATACTGCCTGCGTGCGTGGGGTACTGGCCCAGAGCGGGCCTCTATCGGGCTCCATGATAGAGCAGGCCTTCTGTGCACGCTTGTTTCGATAGATGGACTGCGGGAATGACCGGCCGTGTGCCCGCGTTCATGAACCGTACGGCACCCCAGGGGCCAAACACGCGACGCGCACATACCGGTCACTGATCTGCCACGCACGCGCCGGTATGTATGGACGCTCCATCCTCAACGGTGTTCGACCATGCAGGCCCCCGCCATCGCGACTGCCCCTGTTGACATGGATCGGCGCGCTGGACACGCAGCCCCCGCGCTGGAGGCTGATGCCCGCGACGTGCTCGCGCGCCAACCGTCGCTGCCGCTGCCCGGGCGCGGCCACACGCTGGAGCGCTGGCGCGCCCTGGGGGCCATTGCTGCGCGCGATCTGTGCGTGGCCAAGGTGATGGAGGCCCACTACGACGCGCAGGCGATTCTGGCCGACCTGCACGCGCCGCCGTTGACGGAAGGCACGCTGGCGGCGGTGTGGGCTGCCGAAGGGCCGCAGGCGACGTTGTCGTTCGATCCCGCCACGGGCACCGTCAGTGGCAGCAAGCCGTGGTGCTCCGGTGCCGGACTGGTGGATGAGGCGTTGGTGACGGCGCGCTGCCAAGAAGGCACGCAGCTGGTCCGCGTGCGCGCCGATGCGAAAGGCATGCACCCGCAACCGCTGACCTGGCACGCAACCGGCATGGGCGGCATTCCCAGCGGTACCGTGCAGTTCGCCGCCGTCCCCGCCGAGCCGGTCGGCAAACCGGGCACGTACCTGTCCCGGCCGGGCTTCTGGCACGGTGGCGCGGGCATCGCGGCGTGCTGGTACGGCGCGGCGGTGGCGCTGGCTGCACCGCTGCAGCGCTCGCCGCGTGTGAGCGGCGATGCGCAGATCGCCGCGCTGCTCGGTCGGGTCGACATGGGCCTGCAGGCGTCAGCGGCGCTGCTGCGTGAGCTGGCGACATGGATCGATGCCATGCCTTCCCAGCCGCACCAGGCCGATGTGATCCGTGTGCGCAGCGTGGTGGAGCGTACCTGCGTACAGGTGCTGGATGCGGTGGGCCGCGCGCTCGGACCGGCACCGATGTGCCTGGAGGCCGGGCACGCCGCGCGCTGGAGCGACCTGACGGTCTTCATTCGACAAAGCCACGGCGATCGTGACTGGGCCGAACTGGGGCGAGCCGTCCACGCCCAGGAGGGACCGTGGACACTGTGACCGTGCCCATCAGCGGGCCGGGCAACCGCGAGGTCGACTGGGACCGCAGCGGCTGGCTGCGCGCGCTGCCTGACAGGGAGGCCGGCGCGGTCCTGGCCGACATACGCCGGCTGGTGGTGGTGTCGCCCCATCCGGACGATGAAGTGCTTGGTTGCGGCGGCCTGATGCAGGCGGCGCTGGACCAGGACATCGATGTGCACGTGGTGTCGGTCACCGATGGCGAGGCCTGCTATACCGACCAGCCCTTGTGGCCCGCCGCGCGACTCCGCGATGCACGCCGGCGTGAGCTGGCCGATGCCATGCGGCTGCTGGGCATGGATGCCACGCATGTCACCACGCTGGCGCTACCCGACGGGGCTGTTGCCACACATGAGGCGGACCTGGCCGCGGCGCTGGCCGCGCAACTTGTGGCTGGCGATCTGCTGGTGGCGCCGTGGATCCACGATGCACATCCGGACCATGACGCGACCGGACGGGCCGCGCTGGCGGCAGCAGCATCCCGTGCCGTCAACGTGCTGCAGTACCCGGTCTGGGCGTGGCACTGGCTCGACCCGCACGCGATGACGGCGCCGTGGTCGGCAGCCGCCCGCATTCCGCTCAGCGCCACCTTGCTGCGCCGCAAGCAGCGCGCGTTGGACGCGTTCGCCACCCAGACCGGCGCCGTTGACGGACTGGCCTGTGCACCCATTCTTCCCGAACACGTCACGGCGCGCTTCCGCCGTCCTTTCGAGGTGTTGATCGGATGAGCACGGCGGCCTATTTCGATGCGTTGTACCAGCAGCCGGACCCGTTCCACTACCGCAGCCGGTGGTACGAGGCCCGCAAGCGCGCGCTTACGCTGGCCTGCCTGCCGCGAAGGCGATACGCGTGTGGGTGGGAGCTGGGCTGCTCCAACGGCGTGCTTACGGCAGCGCTGGCGGCGCGGTGCGACGCGCTGCTGGGGACAGACATCAGTGCCGATGCGCTGGCCGACGCGGCGGTATCGACGCGGGCATGGCCGCAGGTGCGCCTGGAGCGGGCCACCCATCCGCAGGACTGGCCTTCCGGCCGCTTCGACCTGATCGTGGTCAGCGAAGTCGGCTACTACCTGCCGTCATCGGCGCTGCAGCAGATGGCGCGGCAGCTGCGCCACAGCCTCACCGACGATGGCCTGTTGCTGGCCTGCCACTGGCGGCCACCGTTCGACGCGGCACGCAGCACCACCGAAGACGTGCACGGCGCGCTCTCGGAACACCTGGTGGAAGCGTTTACCTATCAGGACGCCGATCTGCTGCTGCAGGGGTGGAGTGCACGCGCCACCAGCGTTGCTGCGTGGGAGGGGCTGCGGTGATCGCCGTGATCGTACCGGCACACAACGAGGCGCCGGTCATTGCACGTTGCCTGGCCTCGGTCCGGCTTGCGGCCGCCCACCCTGGCCTGCGCGGCGAGGCGGTGCTCACGGTGGTGGCACTGGATGACTGCAGCGACGACACCGCCTCGATCTGCGCCGACCAGGGGGTTGCAACGGTGGTGGTGGACGCCCGCTGCGTCGGCGCGGCACGGGCGGCGGCAGCGACCGTGGCGCTCTCCCACGGCGCGCGCTGGATCGCCAGTACCGACGCCGATTCGGTCGTGCCTGCGGATTGGCTCTGGCAGCAGACCCGCTGCGGCGCGGATGTGTTCTGCGGCGTGGTGGACGTGGTGGACTGGCTGGACTATCCCGATGCCGTGCGCAGGGCCTTCGCCTGCCGCGAGCTGGCCAGGGACGGACACGCGCATATCCACGGCGCCAACCTGGGCATGCGCGCCACCGCCTACACGGCAGCCGGCGGGTTCGCGCCGCTGCGCACCGGCGAGGACGTTGCGCTCATCCACATGCTCGGCAACACCGGCGCGACCATCGCCTGGCTGGCACGGCCCGTGGTGGCCACCAGCGCACGCCGGGTGTCGAAAGCGCCGCAGGGGTTCAGTGGATTCCTGCGCGCGCTGGAGCGGGAAGTGAGGGAGGCGGGGGCGGTGCTGGTGCCGACGAAGGCACTCCGGCACGGGTAAGGTTGCCCACCAGAAATCAGGGCAACACGCCCTGCAGGTAGCGTTCAATCACGTAACTGAAAGGACGCTGCCGGTGGTCGCGCAGCACGGCGCGCACCTCCAGCACAGTGGCCTGCGGGCCTTCGCCGCAGTCGGGCCAGCAGGTGGCATCACCCAGCGTCTGGCGCTGGAAGCCAAGCGGCTTCACCACGCGTCCAAATGGTTCGTCGCTGCCATCCAGCGTGGCATTCATGGCGGACGTGAGCAGGTCGGGGACATACCAGTTGTCCGCTTCGGACAGCACGCGGGTGCCGCAGACCAGGCGCACACGGCGGTAGCGCAGCGGCACATCGGCTTCGACCTGCAGCGCTTCGCGCACTTCGGGTGGTGCATCGCGCACGACACCCTCAACGCGCACCGCCCGTACCTTCGCCGTGTCGGCGAGGCCCTGTTCGGCGCACCAGGTCTCCAGCGTGCTGGTCGCGCTGTGTCCCGCCAGCAACCGCGCGTGCAGCGCCTGCACCAAGGCCGTGCGCGAGGCCAAGGACGCTGTGGCGGCCGGCGAGGCCGGCGAGCCGCCTGTCGCGAAGGCGGCCACGGGCGCTGCAGCGAGCAGCGACGCGGCTTGCCAACGAAGACGGGCAGTGCGGTCGAACGGGCCCATCGTGATCCACCGTGAAAGAAGACGTCAGTTTACCCGGTCCTGTAGCGCGACCCGGCAATACGCGCGTGGATCTGTCGCACCGGTCGTCAAACCGGACGCCGGCGGCCGGACACATGGTCATTGCCGGGAACATGCCAGCGCCAGGGGAACGTCGTGGCGCGGCGGATGCCGATGCGCGGGCCGACACCAGGCTGCGAGGGCGGCGGCATGCCATCGCTGACGATCCGGATGGGCCCGGCGCTGTCGGTCAGATCGGTGCCGTCCAGTGCGCCGGTGATGCCCAGCGCCTGCGACAGGCGACCCGGCCCACTGGCCAGGTCACGATCGCGCCGGGCGGCGACCCGGGCCTGGCGCATCCGATCGATCCCCGCCAGCGGCGCCAGCGCCCGCAGCAGTACGCCCCAGCCCTGGCCGATGTCGCCGCAGACCGCATTGGCGCCCCAGTGCATGCCATAGGTGAAGTAGACATACAGATGCCCGGCCTCCCCGAACATCGTGCGCGTACGCGGGGTCATGCCGCGGAACGAATGCGCGGCCGGATCCTGGTCGCCGGCGTAGGCCTCCACTTCCACGATGCGCCCGGCACGTCCGTCGTCGCGCAGCAGTATCGTGTTGAGCAGGTCCGGTGCCACCTCGGTGGGGTGACGCTGGTAGAACGCGCGGGGCAGGGGTGTCCACTCAATCATGCGGCCCCCGCTGCGCGACGGTCCGATTCCGCATTGGGGGTCTCCTCGGTGGCCTGGGTCGCAGCATGCGCGTCGGAGCGTCGACAGGGGATCAAGCTGCCGGTCGTCACGTTGCGCTCGCGCTGCGTTCGCAGCTCATGAGCCGATGTCCCGTCAATCTGGCGGCGGTCCAGAACGGGAGCAAACCACCGATGATGAAACCGATGCAGGACCAGAACGCCCCGATCGCGCTCGATGGGCGCTGTTTCGCCTATGTGTTCCCCTGCGCGTGGGAGGACTACGGCAAGATCGGGTTCTCGCGCGATCCGCTGGCGCGCATCGGCGCGCTCCACCATCGCTGGTTCGAGTTCTTCGATCTCGACGCCGGCGTGTTGATTGAAACCGAGACCCAGCGCGACGCGCGCGATGTCGAGCTGGCGCTGCGCCGCCCGCTGAAGGCGCATCGCGCGCCGGCACCGCTCACCGTGCAGGACAAGGCCGGTGGCAGGACCGAGTGGGTACGGGGTGCCAACGATCTCCTGCGACCCGCCGTGCAGGCGCTGGCCGAGGGCGGTCACCGGATCTACCCGCTGCGCGCCTGGCTCGCCGCCGCGATGCTGGCGCGCGCCGACGGGTTGTTCGACTGGTCGGCTGCGGTGCTGCCGGAGGAACCGGTCGCGCGCGATGCCTTGTCCGTACGCGCGCAGGTGCTGCTGCGCGACGCCCTGGATGCCCACGTGGCGCTGGGGATTGATCTGGAGGGGCGTGTGCCGCCGCACGTGTGGTCCTGGTACCGGCCGGCGTAGCGCGGAACAGGTGCCTTGTTGGGCGCGCAAGGCGCTCATATAGTGCCCCCTCACAAGGGGGAAACATGGCCGACAACGGATCCGCTCCATCGTATGACCTGACCACGGCTGCGGGTATTGCCGCCGCCGGCATGGCGCTGAGCGTATTGACACCGCTGGGGCCGCTGGTGGCAGCGGCCGCGCTGGCACGGAAGTTCTTCAAGCCCAGCGTGGAGGTACAGGCGCAATCCGCAGCGGACCTGATCAAGGCGGGCGCCGAGAACAACGTGGACGAAATGGAGATCACGCTCAGCGAAGAAGCAGGGCTGCACATCAAGTCGGCGCATCCGGAGGTACCCATCAAATTGACGATGGGCAAGTCCGGGACGGTGACGATGAAGGTCAAGTACCGGTCGCCCCCGGCGACGGCCTGATCGGTACCGGGCGGTCCCGGTACCGACACGGGGGCACACCCCGCCTGGCGGGCGTGAATCCGGCGGGCGGATCGACCGCTACACTGCCGGTTCCGTGACGATTCCGGTGGGGTGCCATGCAGTCGGTTGTTCCCGGAAGCGCTGCCCATGCGCTTGCCCGCCAGGCGTGCCGCGATATCGAGCAGGCGTTGTCGCCGGGCGGGGACGCGCATGAATCCGTGCACGCCGCACGCAAGGCGATCCGGCGCCTGCGGGCGTTGCTGGCGCTGCTGGAACGTACCGACCTTGCGCTGGGTGACGCCGATGCCATGCTGCGCCGGCTGGGGGATGGCCTTTCCGGACTGCGTGACGCGCACGTGGCCGTGGAGACGGCGGCGCTGCTCGCCGCCCGCGCACCCACTGCGCCGTGGCCGTATGTGATCGGGCGCCTGCAGGCGCGTCGCGATGCCTGGTTGCGGCGCGCGCTGGCCGGCGATCCGGCATTCGGTCGCCGGCGTGATCGGGTCCGGCGGGTCGGCGCGCTGCTGGATGCCCAGCCCTGGGCCGCGATCACCCTGTCGCAGATACGGGCCGGCCTTGCGCGCAGTGCCAACCGCGTGCGCAAGGCGGAGCGTCGGGCCCATCGACATCCGGAGCCGGAACGGCTGCACCGCTGGCGGCGCAAAGTGCGGCGCCTGCGCATGCAGGTGGAAGCCATGCCCCACCTGGACGCGCACCTGTTGAAGGTGCCGCATGTGCGCGGCGGAGGCGGTGAAGCCAAGGCCCTGCACCAGCTCAGCACTCAGCTGGGCTGGCAGCAGGACCTGCGCATGCTGCGGAACCTGGTGCGGGTCATGCCGGGCGTGACGGACCGCAGGCAACTGCTGGCGCAGATCGATCAGGCGCGGAGCAGGCCGGTCGCCTGATCGCCGTGCCGCTCAGCGCTCGCAGGGCACGGCGAGCGCGCGTGACTGGCGCTCGACCAGCATTGCCACGCCCCACAGCAGCAGACCGCCCAACGCCGTGGCAGCGCCGACATAGCCGGTGGTGGCCGGACTGAGGCCGGCACCGATGGCCATGCCGCCAAACCACGGCCCCAGCGCGTTGGCGGTGTTGAAGGCGGCATGGTTGGAGGCGGCCGCCAGCGTCTGTGCTTCTCCGGCCACGTCCATCAGACGGGTCTGCAGCACCGCTGCCAGCGCGCCCATCGTGCCCACCGCGACGATCATCGGGAAGATGCTCCACACCGAGCGCGCCGCCAGCGGGTAGAGCAGCAGCACGATCACCGACCACACCAGCACCACGGCAGCTGCACGGAAGTGGAACCGGTCCACGAGCCAGCCACCGGCGACGTTGCCGATGATCGCGCCGATGCCGAAGATGCCCACCGCGACCGGCATCCAGGATTCGGCCAGGCCGGTGACCTGCACCAGCGTCGGCGCCAGGTAGGTGAAGACGCAGAACATGCCGGCAAAGCCGATGGAGCCGATCGCCAGCGCCAGCCACACCTGCGGGCGGTTGAAGGCGCGCAGCTCGCGCATCGGCGAGGTGCGCTGCTCGTCCGGATCGGGCAGCAGGAAGCGGGCGATCATCGCCACCGTGGCGATGGCCAGCACGCTGACCAGCGCGAACGCGGTGCGCCAGCTGAGCATCTGGCCCAGCCAGGTGGTAAGCGGGTTGCCCACCAGGATCGCGACGGAAAGGCCGAGCAGGACCTTGGACATCGCCGATCCACGCTGGGACGGTGGGCTGATCGCGGCTGCCACCAGCATCGCCACACCGAAGTAGGCGCCGTGCGGCAGGCCGGCGACAAAGCGCGCCAGCAGCATCGTGCCGTAGTTGGGCGCCAGCGCGCTGGCCAGGTTGCCCACCGCATAGAAGCCCATCAGCGCCAGCAGCAGGGAGCGTCGCGCAAATCCGGCACCGGCGAAGGCCAGCACCGGCGCGCCCACCACCACGCCGATGGCGTACGCACTGATCAGGTGGCCGACCTGCGTTTCGCTGATCGACAGGCCGCGGCTGATCTCCAGCATGAGGCCCATGCTCGCGAACTCGCTGGTACCGATCGCAAAGCCGCCCAGCGACAGCGCAAGCAGGATGAAGGTGCGCTCGCGCGGGGTCAGGCGCGCAGCGAGGGAAAGGGCGGGAGAGCTCATTGGGCAGCGGGAGGCAATGCGATACGGTAGGTAATTGTACTGCTGCGCCGCAACATCCAGCCCGGTCAGGAACGACGGCGGCGCCCGGTTCAGCACCGGGCCATATCGGCCGGCAGCCGGGAAAAGTGCCGCGCAGGCCGCGATCGCCGCGTTCGTGGGGCAACGGGGCGGCAACGGCCGGCGGTCCTCCGCCGATACGGGACGCAGCTTTCCGCCTGCAGGACAGGGCGCGGCGATGGCGATGCCGATGGAAGGGCTGCCGTTCCGGGGTCGCAGGTCGTGCGGCAGGTATCACGCGGGGAAACCGTTCGTGGCTGCGCCGGGGCAGCGCATGACGTTCCGTCCCCGACCCACCGATGTCACCGATCGCGTGTGGCACGGAAACGACCGGCGCATGGATGCTTCCTGCGCCTCACGCGGCGACACCCGACGCCGGGCCCGCACGGTACGGGCATCTCCGGCATTCGTGCGACAATGGCGGACAGGCGCGCAGACGCGCCGACAGGGGGGCTATGACTACCGGCACGCGTTTTCCAACAGTGATCGGTTTCGATCTGCCCGGCCAGCAGGACGCGCCCGGCGGGTCGCGGGTCATCATCACCGCGATCCTCGACGGCGTACCGCCCGACGATTGGATGCTTGCCTTCCACCGTGAGGCAGGCCGCGGCCTGCGCGAGACCTTTGCCGTCGAGCAGATCCGTCTGGTGGGCGAGGGGCTGCACTTCGTCGGCGCCATCACCGATGCGCGCGGTCTGTCGGCGGCGGTGCGTGGTCTGGTCGAGCGGGTGACGGCGCAGGTGCTTGATCGCCGTCTCGCCGTGCTGGACAACCTCGTCGATGAGTCCAACTGGGGGCCGAGCGCAGGAAACGACGACACCCCGCCCAGCGACCCGCGCATGCTCGACGTGGCGCAGTTGCAGGCGATGCCGGCGGTACCGGGCATCCTGGCGCTGGCCAGCGACCTCACCGCGATGCGCTTCGTTGCCGTGGCGCGGGTGACCAGCGACCGCTGGACCACCTGCGCCGTGCACGACCTGCTGGGCTTCGGCCTCGCACCGGGGCAGGATCTCGTGCTCGAAACCACGATCTGCCATGAAATCCGGCAGCACCAGATGACGGTGCAGTTCAACCAGGCCAGCGAGCACCCGGTATTCTCTCGGCACCACACGCCGGCGATGTACGGCTTTGAGAGTTACATCTCGGTACCGGTGCGACGGCGTGACGGCAGTTTCTTCGGCACGCTGTGCGCACTGGATCCGTTGCCCTCGCGCCTGGATGCGGCGGGGGTCGCCTGTTTCGAGGTGATGGGTGCGGCCATCGGCGCGCATCTGGATCTCGACGAAGGCGCATCGAACGTGGCTGCGCCGTCGGTCGCCGACGTGCTGGGTACGTTGGCCACACGGTTGCAGGCGCTTGAGCCTTCCGCCGACCCGGCCGTGCAGACGGTGCTGGCGCGGCTGCGTGCGCTGCTGCCTGCAGTGGCCGCCTGAGGCGCGCCGCGGCGGGCAACGCGCGGGAATCAGTCCGTGACGCGTGCGAATCGCGCGCGCGGCTGTCCGTCCACGTCGACCTGGGCGATGAACATCGCATACGGTCGGACCCAGACGCCGATGTCGGCATCGAGGGGGCGGTACAGCACCATCGGCTCAAGGGTTTCGCTGTGCCGGACGATGCCGAGCACCTCGTAGTTGCCGCCCTTGAAGTGACGGTAATGGCCCAGTGGCAGGGTGGGCAGGGCAGGCAGGTCGGACATGGGCGGAGGGCGTGGATGAGCGGTGTCCATTATGGCGCGCTGGACCGCCACCGCAGCCAGCCGTGAGGGGGATGCGGAACGGCTGCGGTAAACTGCGCCTCCAGCCGCCAGCGTCTTCTGCCCGCGGCCGCCCGCAGGAGCCTGCATGACCCCGACCACCCGCAAACCGCCGTCCCCGCTGATCGATGCCCACATGCACGTGGAAGGGTTCGTGCAGGTGCGCGAGGCGCGCCGGTCGGAGCTGGTGGAAGACTACGTGGAGCTGATTGCCGATCTCATCGCCGATGGTCGCGAAGCGCGGCAGGTGGACATCGCCACGCGCCTGGGCGTCGCCCAGCCCACGGTGGCCAAGGCGCTCAAGCGGCTGGTCAAGGAGGGCTGGGCGATACAGCGGCCGTACCGGGGGGTGTTCCTGACCCCGGCCGGCGAGCAGCTCGCAGTTGAAATGCGGGCGCGCCACCAGACGGTGGAGCGCTTCCTGCTGGCGCTGGGGGTGGATGCCGATTCGGCGCGGCGCGATGCCGAGGGCATCGAGCATCACGTCAGCGAGGCTACGTTGGCTGCCTTCGAGGCCTTCCTGCGCAAGGCCGAACGCCGTGGTTGAGCGCCTGCCGCCGCCACCGCCGCTGGGCGTTCCGGTCCACGACCGCGACGAACACTGGATGCAGCACGCCCTGGTCCTGGCGGGCCGCGCCGAGCGCGAGTTCGACGAGATTCCCGTCGGCGCGGTGCTGGTGGGTGCGCAGGGCGAGGTGCTGGGTGAGGGCTGGAATCTCAACATCGCCGACCACGATCCCAGTGCGCATGCCGAGATCGTGGCGATGCGTCACGCGGGCCGGGCGATCGGCAACCATCGCCTGCTTGGCAGCACGTTGTACGTCACGCTGGAGCCCTGCGCGATGTGCGCGATGGCGATTGTGCATGCGCGCGTGGCGCGGCTGGTGTACGGCGCCAGTGATCCGAAGACCGGTGCCTGCGGCAGCGTGTTCGACCTCATCGGCGACGCGCGGCACAACCACCGCGTGGAGGTTCACGGCGGCGTGCTGGCCAAGGAGGCGAGCACGCGCCTGACCAACTACTTCCGCGCCAAGCGCGGCAAGCCGCCACTGCTGCTGGAGTGACCTCCTGGCTGCGCCGGCGACGGAGCGTCGACGCGATGGCGGTATCATGGCGCCCTTTCCATCCCCGGTCGGCGCTGTCGCGACGACCCCAGCACAAGGCGTAGACATGGCGGACAACGGCGCAGAAGGCGAACGACTGATCTGGATCGACCTGGAAATGACCGGTCTGGACACCGACAACGATGCGATCATCGAGATCGCCACGGTCGTGACCGACGCGCAGTTGAACGTGCTGGCCGAAGGGCCCGAGTTCGCCATCCACCATCCGGTGGAGCGGCTGGAAGCGATGGACGAGTGGAACCGCAACCAGCACCGTCGCTCCGGCCTGTGGCAGCGGGTGGTCGAGAGCACCGTCACGCTGGGCCAGGCGGAAGCGCAGACGGTGAACTTCCTGGCGCAATGGATCAAGGCCGGCGCCTCGCCGATGTGCGGCAATTCCATCTGCCAGGACCGTCGCTTCCTGCACCGCGAGATGCCCCGCCTGGAAAAGTACTTCCACTACCGCAACCTGGACGTGTCCACGGTGAAGGAACTGGCCCGGCGCTGGGCCCCGGCAATTGCTGCGGGGGTCGGCAAGACGTCCAGCCACACCGCGCTGAGCGACGTGCACGACTCGATCGCCGAACTGCGCCACTACCGCCAGTTCATGGGCGCGCTGGCGGGGTTGCCCGGGCAGGCGTGATGAACGCGCCGTTCAAGCCTGCGGCGCTATGATCCGCGGCATGAACGACCTCGTCCGCAGCACGCCACCCCCGCTGGAAACGCAGATCCTGCCCACGTCGCAGGACTGGGCCGACCTGCAGCGCGCCGTCGCGCTGCTGGAGTCGCCTACGCTGACCGCCAAGATGGCCAACCTGATCGGCTCGCCGCTGGAGTTCGCGGTGAAGAAACTGCCGCAGTCGGTGTCCCGGCGCATCCACGGTGCGGTCGAAGCGGCACTGTTCAAGTCCGCGCAGGCCGCCCTGTGGACGATGGACAACACGCCTGGCAAGGCCGCATCGACGCGCTGGCACAAGCTGGCGGCGGCGACCTCCGGTGCGGTCGGCGGGGCCTTCGGCTTCACCACACTGTTCATTGAGTTGCCGGTGTCGACCACGATCATGATGCGCTCGGTGGCCGATGTGGCCCGCAGCGAAGGGTTCGACCTGCGTGACATGGCCACGCGCCATGCCTGCCTGGAGGTGTTTGCGCTCGGGGGAAACTCCGGCAAGGACGACGCCAGCGAGACCGGTTACTACATCACCCGCGGGTTTACCGCGGAAGTGATGCGCCACCTGTCGGCCGAGTTGGCCGGCCGCGCCGTGGGCGGCACCCCGGTGATGATCGGGCTGACCCCGAAGGAAGCCGGCAAGTGGCTGGCCAAGATCGTGGAGAAGGTTGCCGCGCGCTTCGGTGTGGTGGTGACCGAGAAGTTCGCCGCACAGGCCGTCCCGATCGTCGGGGCCGTGGCCGGCGCGACGCTCAACACCATGTTCACCGACTATTACCAGGACATGGCGCGCGGCCATTTCATCGTGCGCCGGCTGGAGCGCACCTACGGGTACGACACGGTCCGCGCTGCGTACGCGTTGCTCGCCGGCCAGGCCGACAATTCGTAACCACCGGTGGTTCGCTGCGCGTGCGCGCGGCAGCCGACCAACGGTCGGCTGATCGTGGCCCCTCACCGGTAGAGCCGACCGTGGGTCATCGGCGCTGCGTTCACGTCCGGCATCGCGTGCCCCTGGCCCATAAAAGCAGAACCCCGCTTGCGCGGGGTTCTGTCGTCTACCGGAACGGCTGGATCAGCCGTTGGCCTTCAGCTTGGCCAGGCGCAGCCAGGTGTCGACGACGGTGTCCGGATTCAGCGACACCGACTCGATGCCTTCCTGCATCAGCCATTCGGCCAGGTCCGGATGATCCGACGGGCCCTGGCCGCAGATGCCGACGTACTTGCCCTTGGCGCGTGCCGATTTGATCGCCATCGACAGCAGCTTCTTCACCGCCGGGTTCCGCTCGTCGAACAGGTGCGCGACGATCGAGGAATCGCGGTCCAGGCCCAGGGTGAGCTGGGTCAGGTCGTTGGAGCCGATCGAGAAGCCGTCGAAGATGTCCAGGAATTCATCGGCGAGCAGTGCGTTGGACGGCACTTCGCACATCATGATGATCTTCAGGCCGTTCTCGCCCTGCTTGAGGCCGTTCTGTTCCAGCACCTGGACGACCTTGCGGCCTTCTTCCAGCGTACGCACGAACGGAATCATCACCCACAGGTTGTCCAGGCCCATCTCGTTGCGCACGCGCAGCACGGCCTTGCATTCCAGGGCGAAGGCGGCCGAGAAGCTCGGGTCGACATAACGGCTGGCGCCGCGGAAGCCGATCATCGGGTTCTCTTCGTGCGGCTCGTAGTTGCTGCCGCCGATCAGGTTGGCGTACTCGTTGGACTTGAAGTCCGACAGACGCACGATCACCGGATTCGGTGCCACCGATGCCGTCAGGGTGGCGATGCCTTCGGCCAGACGGTTGACGTAGAAGCTGACCGGATCGGCATAACCGGCGATCTTCTCGTCGATCTTCTTCTTAGTGGCCGCGTCCTGGCGGTCGTACTCCAGCAGCGCGTTGGGATGGATGCCGATGTGGCTGGCAATGATCATCTCCAGGCGGGCCAGGCCGATGCCGGCGTTGGGCAGCTGGCCGAAGTCGAACGCACGCTCCGGGTTGGCCACGTTCATCATGATCTTCAGCGGCGCCGGCGGCATGTTGCCCAGGTCCGTGGTGGTGCGCTCGAAGTCGAGCTTGCCTTCGTAGATGAAGCCGGTATCGCCTTCAGCGCAGCTGACGGTGACTTCCTGGCCATCGGCGATGACCTGGGTGGCGTTGCCCGAGCCGACCACGGCCGGCACGCCCAGTTCACGCGCGATGATCGCGGCGTGGCAGGTGCGGCCGCCGCGGTTGGTGACGATGGCCGAGGCGCGCTTCATCACCGGCTCCCAATCGGGGTCGGTCATGTCGGCGATCAGCACGTCGCCGGGCTGCACGCGCGCCATGTCGTCCAGCGACTTGACCACGCGCGCGGTGCCGGCGCCGATCTTGGCGCCCACGGCGCGGCCTTCGGCCAGCACCTTGCCGTCCTTCTGGTTCAGCGTGAACCGTTCGATCTGGGTGGCATGGCCACGCGACTTCACCGTTTCCGGACGCGCCTGCACGATGAACAGCTTGCCGCTGACGCCGTCCTTGGCCCACTCGATATCCATCGGGCGGCCGTAGTGCTTTTCGATGATCAGTGCCTGCCTGGACAGTTCCTGCACATCCTCGTCGCTGATCGAGAAGGTGTTGCGGATCTCGACCGGGGTGTCTTCGATGCGCACGCGCTCACCGGGGACGTCCGAATACACCATGCGGATCGCCTTGCTGCCGAGCGAACGGCGCAGGATCGCCGGCTTGCCGGCGTTGAGCGTGGGCTTGTAGACGTAGAACTCGTCGGGATTGACCGCGCCCTGCACGACCATTTCGCCCAGACCGAAGCTGGAGGTGACAAACACCACGTCGCGGAAACCGGATTCGGTATCCAGGGTGAACAGCACGCCGGACGAGCCGACGCCCGAGCGCACCATCAGCTGCACGCCGGAGGACAGGAACACGTCTTCGTGCTTGAAGCCGTGGTGGACGCGGTAGGCGATGGCGCGGTCGTTGTACAGCGAGGCGAACACTTCCTTGACCTTGTGCACGACGTCGTCGGCACCGGTCACGTTGAGGAAGGTCTCCTGCTGGCCGGCGAAGGAGGCATCGGGCAGATCTTCGGCGGTGGCCGAGGAGCGCACGGCCACGGCCACGTCGCCGCCGCCGTTCTCATCGCACAGCTGCCTGTAGGCGCTGCGGATGTCCTGGTCCAGCTGCGGCTGCAGCGGCGCGTCGATCACCCAGCTGCGGATTTCCTTGCCGGCGGCGGTGAGCGCGGCGACATCTTCCACGTCCAGCGTGGCGAGCCTGTCGAAAATGCGCTTGGACAGATCGTTGTGCGCGATGAAGTCCTTGAAGGCTTCAGCGGTGGTTGCGTAACCGCCGGGGACAGAAACCCCCAGACCGGCAAGATTGCCGATCATTTCGCCCAGCGACGAATTCTTGCCGCCTACGCGGGCCAGGTCGGCCAGGCGCAGTTCGTGCAACCACAGGATATTCTCGTTCAAGCGCGATGCTCCGTTTGGCCATCGCCCGAGGCGGGCTGGAATGGCCACGTCCGTAGGAAGAAGCCGATATGATGCCGGGCAGACCGCCGTCGGCACAAGCTTGTATCGACGGTCTTTTTAGGCTTCAGAGGGGGTAAAAGGCGCATGTCGACGATCCGTCCGGTGTTCTACGTGTCCGATGGAACCGGTATCACCGCTGAAACCATTGGACATAGCCTGCTGACCCAGTTCTCCGGGTTCAGCTTCATTACCGACCGCATGTCCTTTGTCGATGACCCCGAAAAGGCCCGGGAGGCCTGTGAACGGATCCGCGCGGCGGGCGAGCGCTACCAGGTCCGGCCGATCGTGGTCAGCTCCTGCGTGGACAGCGGGCTGAGCGTGATCCTGGCGGAAAGCGGCGGGTTGATGCTGGACGTGTTCGCCCCCTTCATCGAGCCGCTGGAGCGCGAGCTGGCCGTCAGCCGCCATTCCCGGGTCGGCCAGGCCCACGGCATGGTGGACTTCGAGACCTATCACCGGCGCATCAACGCGATGAACTTCGCGTTGACCCACGACGATGGCATTGCCATCAATTACGACGATGCCGACGTGATCCTGGTGGCCGTGTCGCGGGCCGGCAAGACCCCCACCTGCATCTACCTGGCGCTGCACTACGGGGTGCGCGCGGCGAACTACCCGCTGACCGACGAGGACCTGGAACAGGACCGGCTGCCGCCGCGGCTGCGCCCCTACCGCAAGAAGCTGTTCGGCCTGACGATCGACCCGGACCGTCTGCAGCAGATCCGCCAGGAGCGCCGCCCGAATTCGCGCTACGCCAACCTGGAGACCTGCCGCCGCGAAGTGGCGGCTGCGGAGACCATGTTTCGCATGGAGCGCATCCCGACCCTGAGCACCACCCACACCTCCATCGAGGAAATCTCAAGCAAGGTGCTGGCCACGCTGGGGCTGCAGCGGGAGATGTACTGACGCCTGGTGCCCGGCCGGCCCTTTGGCCGGGCCGCTGCCGCCCCCACGTTGGAGGATCAACGTGTAGGATCGAGACATGGCCCAGGCATCACCCCGACTGGAACGCATCCCCCGGCTCAGCCGCCTGAGCTGGCTGATGGGCCTGTACGCAGAGAACTACCAGCATCTGGTGCGCCTGTTCGCACCGGCGGAGCTGGCACCCGGCAGCTATGTGTCCTCGATCGGCGACGGGCTGGACGTGCGCCTGGATGTCATCGAATGCCACCGCTACACCGTCGAACTGCGGCTCACCTACGACTTCGCCGACCCCGTCACCGGCCAGCCGGACCCGTCGGCCTATGTGCGCCTGTACCGTGACGCCCGCCAGGCCGAGACCACCCATTGCTATGTCGGCCGCCGCTGGCAGGACGTCATGGGCATGTACCCGCCGCCCGCCGAGCTGATCAGCCACCGCATGCGGATGAACACCTTCCTGGGCAAGTGGCTGGAATACCTGGCCGAGCGCGGGCATGGCGTGGCCACGCTGCGCCGTGACGGCGATGCCGCGGCCCCGGCGCGCGACGCCCGACGCACCAGCGCGGTGCCATAAGCGACGCGGTTGCGGTCGATCCCGCATAATCGGGGTCTGCAACCCGAGCGTGTGTGAGATGCCCTATACCCCGATCGTGGCCACCCTGGGCTACGTGCTGTCAGCGGACGGCAAGCAAGCGCTGATGATCCACCGCAACGCCCGTCCCGGCGATCAGCATCTGGGCAAGTACAACGGCCTGGGTGGCAAGGTCGAACGCGACGAGGATGTCGCCGCCGGCATGCGCCGCGAAATCCGCGAGGAAGCCGGCATCGAGTGCGGCACCATGCGCATGCGCGGCACCATCAGCTGGCCCGGTTTCGGCAAGCAGGGTGAGGACTGGTTCGGCTTCGTGTTCGTGATCGAGGACTACACCGGCACTCCCCTGACCGCCAATCCGGAAGGCACGCTGGAGTGGGTGGATGTGGACAAGATCGAAGATCTGCCGCTGTGGGAAGGTGATCGCCGGTTCCTGCCGCTGGTGTTCGACCAGGACCCGCGCCCCTTCCACGGCGTGATGCCCTATCGGGACGGCGCGATGCTGTCCTGGTCGTACACCCGCCTGTAAGGGCAGGACGCGATACCACTGCCGGCCGGCGCTAGCGTCGTGCTAGCAGCAGATGGAAGTGCTTGTCGATCTGGCGGCCATCGTTGCCGGTGCCGGTCTCGCGATGGCTGCGCCACCCGCAGACCCGCAGGCCGGCGCTGCGCAGGGCCAGCTCCACCTCGGCCAGCGCGTGCAGGTGAAAGCCGTGGGCGGCGAAGGGCAGGGTGCGCATGAACGCCGCGTCGCCGAAGGCCAGGCACAGCCGTGCGCCGGGGCGCAGTACCCGCGCCAGTTCCTCCAACGGCGTACGCAGGTCCTCCCAGAAGTACAGCGTATTGACCGCCAATGCCGCGTCCATGCACGCCTCGGGCAGCGCCAGGGCATGGGCATCGCCCAGGCGTATCTCGGCGCGGTCCTCCAGCCCGGTGGCGTGCAGCCTGGCCTGCGCGGCCTCCACCATGTCGCTGGACACCTCGATGCCCAGGTAGCGGCTGCCCGCGGCATGCAGCAGGTCGCCGGCGAAGGCGGCGTTGCCGGGGCCTATCTCCAGCACCCGCTCGGCAGGGCCGACCGCCAGCAGCGCGATCGCGGCCCGGTTGAGCGCGCCGTTGCTGCGGTTCATTGACTCGGCGATCGCCAGGGCGTGCTCGCCATGCGGGTGCCGCAGCTGCGCGGCCAGGTGTTCGGGGGAAAGCAAGCGCGTGACTCCTGTCGCGGCGGGCGGGCAGGACATGGCGGCGGCGAGTCCACCCGGCAGCATAGCGCGTCGGCGACGGTGGGCGCATGCCAACTCAAGCGCGCGCGGGGCGGCGTGCTGACAACGACTTGTCCACAGGGGGTGTGGATGACTGGTGCGCAAGTTTGTGGATAAGCGCCGTCAGCCCCCGCCCACGTTGGCTGTCAAGATGGGTGGCCAAAAATTCACCGCACGTCGTGGGCCGGTGAACAGGGCGGGAAGGCCCGGTCCGGCCCGGATGCTCTGTCCCCGTCCGGGCTGCTCGCGGTACTCTCTTGCCACTGCCGTCAACCGATACCCCATGAAACGTCACTTCTCGATGCTGCGCGAATTCCAGCTGGCCGACTGGTTCACCTTGGCCAATGCGTTCTGCGGCACCGGCGCGGTGTTTGCCGCGATGCGTTTTCTGCAGGACGGCGAGCACCGCTATCTGCTGTTCGGAATGGCCCTGATCCCGCTGGCCTTCATTTTCGATGCGCTGGACGGACGCATCGCGCGCTGGCGCAAGTCCAGTTCCACGCTGGGCCGCGAGCTGGATTCGCTGTCGGACATCATCTCCTTCGGTGTCGCCCCGGCCGCGCTGGCCTACGCCTGCGGCATGCAGGGCGGTTGGGACTGGCTGGTGCTGAGCTACTTCGTCTGCTGCGGGGTGAGCCGCCTGGCGCGCTATAACGTGACCGCCGAATCGCTGGCCGGCGAGGGCGACAAGGTGCCGTATTTCGAAGGCACGCCGATTCCCACCAGCCTGGCGCTGGTGGTGGTACTGGCGATCGCAGCCAGCATGGGGGCGATCGGACCGGACCTGTGGCTGGGTCAGTGGCAGCTGGGGCCGTGGCAGCTGCACCCGATGGTGCTGCTGTTCGCCCTGTCCGGGTCGCTGATGATCAGCAAGACCCTGCGCATTCCCAAGCCGTGAGCCCGACCGTGCCCCTGTCGAACCGCCTGCTGGCTGGAGCCCGCCGATGAGCACCGCCGGCCGTGGTGGTGGCGCGGACGATATCGAAGCGCTCGCCCGCCAGTATTTCGGTGCCTGGGGTGATGCCCTGCGCCATGCCGCCGGGGTGCCTGGCGACAGCCACGATCCCGGTCGCGCGGGTGGTTGGCAGCAGGCGATCGAGGCGTGGTCGCAGTTGATGCCCGACGCGGGCAGCGGTCCGGCCGACGACGCCGTGCGCCGCTTCCGCGAGCAGGCCGGCGGCTGGTACGGGACCATGCAGCAGGTGGCCGCGCAGTTTGCCGGCCGCGACGCCAGCAGCGCCGACGTGGCACAGGCCTGGCGTGCGGCGGTGGAAGGGCAGGGCGACGGTCTGCTGCAGTGGATGCTGCAGGCCGCGCGAGGCCACACCCGTGCCGACGGTCCGGACCTGCTCAAACTGCTGGAATCGCTGCAGCGCGATCTCGGGCCGTGGATGCAGAGCCCGGCGTTCGGCCCTGGCCGCGAACACCAGGCACGCTGGCAGGCCCTGCTGCGCGCGCAGCAGGAGTTCCAGACGCACTCAAGCGCCTATGTGGACCAGATCAAACAGGCGCTGGACGATGCATTCGCCCTGTTCGAGCAGCGCCTTGCCGAGCACGAGCAGCCGGGCAATCAGCTCACCAGTGCCCGGGCGATGTTCGACCTGTGGATCGAGGCGGCCGAAGAGGCCTATGCGAAGGTCGCCCTGTCCGAGCCGTTCCAGCAGGTGTATGCGGCGCTGGGCAATGCGCAGATGCGCCTGCGCGCGGCCACGCAGCATGAAATCGAGCGCGTGACCGAAAGTCTGGGTCTGCCCACGCGCACGGAGATGGATGCCGCACACCGTCGCATCGCGGAACTGGAGCGGCTGGTGCGGCGGATGATGCAGGCGGCGCCGGCGAAGGCCGCGCCGGCCAGGTCAACAGCACGCGCCTTTACACAACTGGCGCCGCCGACGATAACCCTTCGGTAGAATTTGGTGGGTCGCGGTTTACTTAAAAAAAAAAAAACACATACTTAAGTATTCCTCTTCGCCCCGCCTGTCACCCCTTCGTCACTTTGACTCGTTTCCCCTCCTCGCCCTTCATGCCC
>NZ_CAMPPN010000029.1:0-49591 GCF_946900935.1 Stenotrophomonas sp. Marseille-Q5258 | reverse complement strand
GGAGGGGGCGTTCCGGGGGCCGCTACGGGCGCGGTGCGCGCTGCGGGCCGAGCCGCCAGATCGCCAGCCCGCCATACAGCACGGCCAGCCCGACCAGCGTCCACAGCTCGCGGGCGACGTCGGCCACGCTGGCCTCCATCTGGTTCATGCGGACCACCACGTTGATCCCCGAGGTGGTGGGCAGCAACTGCGACAGGGCGACCAGTGCGCGTGGCGATGCGATCGCCGGCCACGACAGGTTGGCCAGGAAGAACAATGGAATGGAACACGCGATGACGTATTGGAACGCGCGCTCGCGGGTACGGAAGAAGCTGCCGATGAACATCCCGAAGGCGACGGTCGCGGCGATGAACAGCGCACCGCCCACGAGTACACCGACGGGATTGCCGCCGCGCGGATAGTCCTGCACCCAGGCGGTGAAGCCGACGTAGTAGAGCAGGCCGAGCATGCCGATCAACCAGAACCCCACGGCCATGCCGGACAACGTCGGCAGATCGAAGCGCAGGCGCCGGCCCAGGGCCAGGCGGCGGGTACCCAGCAGCACGCCGATGCCCATCAGCAGGGTCTGGTGGACGATCAGTTCGGCCACCCCGGCGACGATGGCGCTGCCGTAGCCCTCGTGGGTGTTGTACAGCGGGCGCTGCACCAGGCGGATCGGCGGCGGCTGCGGTGGGCCCATGAACGCGGCCTGCGCGACGGCAGCGTCGCGGCCGAACGCACCCAGTGCCTCGGCCACGCCGGCCATTACCCAGCTGGCACGGCCCAGGTAGGCACCGTTGCCGATCAGCACCAGATCGCCGCTGCCCCCGCGCAGGATGTCGCGCTCCAACCGGTCCGGGATGAGCAGGATGCCTTCGGCATGGCCAGCCTCCATCACGCGGCGCGCCTGGTCCAGGCTGGCCGGCTGGCCCACGATGCGCACCGCATTGAGCGCGTCCACGCGGCGCAGCAGTTCGCGGCTGGTGGCGCTCTGGTCCAGGTCGACCACCACGATCGGCAGGTTGCCGGCGACCTGGTGCCGGTACGCGGCCGGATAGAAGAACGAATACAGCACCACCGCACCGATCATCACCACCAGTGCGTAGCGGTCGGTAAGCACCGCGCGCAGGGTCTGGCGCAGGCTGTCCCAGACCCGGCTCATGGCGACGCTCCCTGCGCCGACGCTGCGGGTCGCAGGGCGCGCGCGGTGGCGATCAGCCGCCAGCCGCCGATGCCGCCGGCGACCAGGATCATCAGCGCCAGCGTGGCCAGCGGCCACAGCGATACCGCTCCTGCAGCGCCGACGAACTGCTGTTGGGTCTGCAGCTTCACATAGGCGGTCAGCGGCAGCAGCAGGTTCCAGATGCGGGTGAACAGCGGCGCGTCGATCACCGGGAAGGTGGCGCCGGAGAACGCCAGCGCGGTGCCCAGCGACAGACCCACCACCGACAATGCCGTGCCCATGTCGCGGGTGACGCCGACGAACAGCACCGCATAGGCCGCACAGGCCAGGTAGAACAGCGGCTGTGCCAGCAGCAGGAGCAGCAGGCTGCCGGCCACGCCATCGCCGCGCAGATAGGCCAGGTACAGCACGCCGGCGGCGCCATACACGGCGAACAGCAGGACATACGGCAGCAGCTTGCCGGCCAGCGCTGCCCACGGTGCGTCGCCCAGCCAGGCGGCCAGCGTGCCGTCGCGCACTTCGCGGCCTACGCTGCTGGCCGCCGCCAGCGCGAGCACCAGCGACAGGATCGCCGGGAAAACAAGCGGCAGCAGAAACAGCTCATAGCTGCGGGCCGGGTTGTAGAGGATCTCCGACTGCACCCGGATCGGCGCGGCGCGCAGCTTGCCCGGGCCCACCTGCAGCCCGATCCGCTCCGTCAGCAGGCGCGCGTTCCAGGCCCCGACGGCGTCGGTGATATCGCGTGCGGCCGATTGCCCGGTGGTCAGGTAGCTGGCGTTGTAATACGCCAGGACCGTGCCTTCGCCGCCGCGCAGCGCCTGACGGGTGGCATCGCGCGGCACCAGCACGACGGCGAACACCTCCAGGCGGCGCAGTTGGGTCTGCGCCTGCGCCAACGTGGGCGGCTGGCTGGCCACCGCCACGCCTGGGCTGGCATCGAGCATGCGCGTGAGCAGGCGGCTTTCGGCGCTGTGGTCCAGGTCGACCACGGCAATCGGCACCGCGCGCATCACCGACGCGGAGAACAGCCAGGCCATTGCCAGCAGCATCAGCAGCGGCAGCACGGTGATCAGCGCCAGGTCGGCGCGATCGGCGCGCAGGTGCCGCAGTTCGCGTTGCAGCGAGGCGGAGAATCCCGCCCGCAGCGGCGGCTTCATCCCTGTGGCCACGCGAACAGCACGCTCATGCCCGGGCGGAAGCCCTCGATGCGGTCCACCGCGCGCACCCGGATCTCGAAGCTGCGCACGTCGTAGCCGGAAGACTGGCGCGTGCTGCGCCAGGTGGCGTAGTCACCGGCCGGATTGATGAAGTAGACCTCGAAGTCGGCATCGCGGCCGAGCGCGGGAATGCTGCCACGCAGAGGGCTGCCGATCTTCAGCCCCTGCATCTGCGATTCGCGCAGGTTGATCGACACCCACATGCGGTCGATGTCCACCAGCGTGAACACCGGATACCCGGCGGGGACCAGTTCGCCGATGTCGGCCATGCGTTTATTGATCTCGCCGGCCACTGGTGCACGGCCGTTGACCTCATCGCGCGCGGCATCGACTTCGGCCACCGCGCCCCGGGCCTGGCGCACCTGGCCCTGCGCGGCGCGCTTGTCCTGTTCGCGTGCGCCGGCCAGCGCCTGGTCGTACTGGGCGCGTGCGGCATTGGCCAGTTCGCGCGAGCTGCGCGACTGGGCCAGCGCCTCATCCCGCTTCTGACGGCTCATCACGCCTTCGTTGAACAGGTTCTGCACGCGCCGGTAGGTCGCATCGGCCAGGGTGGCGCCGGCCTCGGCGCGTTTCCAGTTGGCCTGGGCAGCGCGGATGTCCTCGCGGCGCGCACCGGCATCGGCCTTGTCGGCGACGGCCCGGGCGGCGTCCAGTGCGCCGTGCGCCTGTTCCTCCTTGGCCGACACTTCGGGACTGTCGAGCACGAACAGGACCTGGCCCGCCGCGACCCGATCGCCCTCGCGGACGTTCAGCTCGGCCAGCCGTGCAGTGATCTTGGCGGCCACGTTCAGCGTATCGGCGTCGGCCATGCCCTGCAGCTGGTCGGCCGGTGTGCGCCATGCCAGCCACAGGCCCAGCAGTACCACCAGCGCAAGCGCCACCAGTATCACCACGCCGGCACGGCGCTTGTTCGGGGGCGGGGCGTCGGCCGGCGCCTGCAATGTGTCATTCATGGTCGATCACCTCGTCCGCACGGCGTCGGAATTCGTCATAGCGGTCCATCTGTCCACTGATCTCCAGCAGCTGCGCCAGCGCCACGTCGTACTGATAGGCGGCCTGCGCGCGTTCCACGCGGGCGCCACCCAGACCGAGCCGGGCGTCGATGACATCCAGCGAGGTGGCCTGGCCTTCGCGATAGGCCAGTTCCTGCAGGCGCAGGTTCTCGCGCGACTGTTCGATGCTGCTGTCGAGCAGCGCGTACTGGTGGCGCGCGGTCTCCAGCTCGTTCCAGGCCTTGCGTACCCCCAGCGCCACCTGGTTTTCGGCCTCGCGCAGGCCGGCCTCGGCCTGCTCCTGCTGTGCGCGTGCAGCGCGGATCTGCGCCGGGCGCGAGCTGGGCGACAGGAAGGTGTACTTCAGGCCGATGCCGAACGCCCAATCCGGGTCGGTGATCATTTCATCGCGGCGGCGGAAGTCGTACTGGCCGAACAGATACACGGTCGGCTTGAGCTTGGCCTGCTGCACACGTACGCCCTGTTCGGCCTGCGCCACCACGGCGCGCAGACGCGCGATCTGCGGCTGCCGCGCCTGCGCCACGCGCTCGAAGCTGGCCACGTCGCCAAGTGGCGCGCGGTGCACGAACAACGGCGAGATGGGCCGCACCTCGCCGCCGCTGCGCAGCAGCGTGGACAACGCGGCCTTGAGTGTCTGCAGGTCGTTCAACGCCTTCTGGTACTCGCGCTCGGCCTTGTCGCGGGCGACGTTGGCCTGCAGCCGCTGGGCGCGGGTGGCAAAGCCCTCGCGCTCCAGCTTGAGCGCATCGTCGAGGTGGCGCTGCATGCCATCGCGCACGTCGCGGCGGACGTTCACCGCCTGCTCGGCCAGCTGCTGCCCGAAGTAGGCCTGGGCCAGCTGCACGCTCAACGACTGGCGTTGCGCGTCGCGCTCGGCGTTGGCCTGCTCGGTGGCACCGGCCGCGGCCTGCTGGGCTGCCGGAATGAGGCCGCCGGTATACAGCGGCAGCACCGCGGTCACCACCGGCCGGGTACGCCAGTCGCGCTCGGTGAACTGCAACGGGGAGTCGATGCCGAACGCTTCGGCCACCGGGGTCAACGAGCCCAGCGGCAGGGTCAGGGTCTTCTGGAACTGCAGCCGGCGCACTTCGCCGGTGATCTCCGGCAGCCGCAGCAGCCGGGTGGCGTCCTGCAGGTCTTCCTTGTTGCGCACCGATGCATCGGCGGCGGCGAGCGCGTCGGAGACCTGCTCAAGCCGCTGCTGCGATTGCACCCAGTCCAGCGCAGGACTGTCCTGGGCGACGGCGGTGAGCGGCAGGGCGGCGGCCAGCAGTGCCGCGCCAATCCCCCAGGCGATCCTGCGTCGCGCGTTCGTAGCGCGCGCCTGCGTTGCATGCCGGCTCACGTGCTGGCGGCTCCCTGCGTAAAAAGTCTGGCAAAAGATAGTGCGCGCCGCGTGAAGCCCGGGTCTTTGATGCGGATCAAGGCGTGACCGACGCCGCTGCGTAACATGGACGGTGCACGCTATTTCCATCCCTACAGGAGCAGTGCCATGAGCCAGCCCACCGCACCGGGACGCAACGCAGGGGCCACGCCGGCCTTCGAGCACGAGCCGGACAGCACCGGCGGCTACTGGTCCAACCGGCCGGAGAACACACTGCCACCGCCGGACATGATGGGGGCCTACATGCGCAACCGGCCGCTGCCGCCGGAGGACGTGGCGCAGCGCAAGGCCTACATCATCGGCACCGGCATCGCCGGGTTGGCGGCGGCGTTCTACCTGATCCGCGACGGCGGCATGCCGCCGGCCAACATCACGCTGCTGGACAGCCTGGAGATCGAAGGCGGTTCGCTGGATGGCGCGGGGGATGCCGAGCAGGGCTACCTGATCCGCGGCGGCCGCGAGATGAACTGGAACTACGACAATTTCTGGGACCTGTTCCAGGATGTGCCGGCACTCGAACTGCCGGCCGGCTTCAGCGTGCTCGACGAGTACCGCGCCGTCAACGACAACGATCCGAACTGGTCCAAGGCGCGGCTGCTGCACCAGCAGGGCAAGGTCAAGGATTTCGCCACGTTCGGGTTGAGCCGCGGCCAGCAATGGGAGCTGGTCAAGCTGCTGCTCAAGCGCAAGGAAGACCTGGACGACGTCACCATCGAGGACTACTTCAGCGAAGGCTTTCTGCAGAGCAACTTCTGGTTCTTCTGGCGCTCGATGTTCGCCTTCGAGAACTGGCAGAGCCTGCTCGAGATGAAGCTGTACATGCATCGGTTCCTGGATGCCATCGACGGTCTGAACGACATGTCCGCGCTGGTGTTTCCCAAGTACAACCAATACGAGAGTTTTGTGGTGCCGCTGTCGCGGATGCTGCGCGCGCAGGGCGTCAACGTGCAGTTCGATACCCGCGTCCACGACCTGGAGATGGCGGTGGACGGGCAGTCACGCACCGTCACCGCGCTGCGCTGCCGGGTGGCCGGCAACGAGACCACGCTGCCGGTTGCGGCGGGCGACCTGGTGTTCGCGCTCACCGGTTCGATGACCGAAGGCACGGCGTACGGCGACATGGACACCGTGCCGCCGCTGGCGCGCGACCGCCGGGACCCGGGCGAGGACAGTGACTGGGCGCTGTGGCGCAATCTCGCGCGGCAGTCGCCGATCTTCGGCAAGCCGGAGAAGTTCTACGGCGACGTGGACCGCTCGATGTGGGAGTCGGCCACGTTGACCTGCCGCCCCTCGCCGCTGGTGGACAAGATCCGCACGTTGTCGGTCAACGATCCGTACTCCGGGCGCACCGTGACCGGTGGGGTCATCACCATCACCGATTCCAACTGGGTGCTCAGCTTCACCGTCAACCGCCAGCCGCATTTCGTGGACCAGCCCAAGGACGTGCTGGTGGTATGGGTCTATGCCCTGTTGATGGATCAGGACGGCAACCACATCAAAAAGCCGATGCCGGCGTGTACCGGACGCGAGGTGCTGGCCGAACTGTGCCACCACCTGGGCATCGGCGACCAGATCGATGCGGTAGCCGCCGCGACCAGGGTGCGGCTGGCGTTGATGCCGTACATCACCGCGCAGTTCATGCCGCGTGCCGCTGGCGACCGTCCGCACGTGGTACCGGCCGGCTGCACCAACCTGGGCCTGCTCGGCCAGTTCGTGGAAACGCGCAACGATGTGATCTTCACGATGGAAAGCTCGATCCGCACGGCGCGTGTGGCGGTGTACACCCTGCTCGGGCTGCGCAAGCAGGTACCTGACCTGAGCCCGACCCAGTACGACATCCGCAATCTGATCAAAGCGGCACGGGCGTTGAACAACAACGCGCCGTTCCCCGGCGAACGGCTGCTGCACCGTCTGCTCGGCAACAGTTATTACGCCCACATCCTGCCGCCGCTGCCACAGCCTGAAAAGGGCCGGGACGCCTTCCTTGAAGAGGAGCTGTCGTGGTTGTCAGGCAAGGGCAGCGTGGTGCTGAAGGACCTGTCTGCACGGCTGGATCGGCTTGGCGAAACGCTGGGCAGGCGGCGCGCGCCCTGAGCACGGGGCGGCGTGCGGCAGGGCGGCGTGGCGTCGCCGCCGCCCCGCTGCAGGCTGAACCAACGGCAGCGCCTTGACGCGGCATCCACACCATTTCACGGCCTGCAGCCGTCCCGACGCGGACACTGGCGCCACGAGCTGACACAAGGAGCCGACATGAAACCGACCCTCTCCCATCTGTTGTGCGTAGGCGCGCTGCTGGCATCGTCCTTTGCCGCCACGGCTCAGACCTACGGACCGAAGGACGAAGGACGCCGTTTCAATGACGGCAGCAAGGTGGTGTGCAAGAACGTGGAAGTCCAGCGCAACGCGAAGGACCCCAACCGGATCACCGGTACCGCCACCGGCGCCATTGTCGGCGGCCTGCTGGGCAACCAGGTCGGCGGCGGCAATGGCAAGAAGGTGGCGACGGTGGCAGGCGCGGTGGCTGGCGGTGCGGTTGGCCGCAACGTGCAGGGCCGGCATCAGCAGGAGTCCGGCAACCGCGTGGTCGAACGTCGCTGCGAGCGCGTCTACCGCTGATCCCCGCAGCCTCCGTATCGTTCACGAGCAGCAATGCGACGCCGGCCCCGGGCCGGCGTCGTCGTGTCCGGACCTTGCCGAATGTGGCGGCAGCCCCCGTATACTCCGCCAAACCGCATGGACGATCCGCCTGTGAGCGACGCGCTCGACCCTGGCAGTACCCCCGACGTACCCGGTGCAGACGCCGATTCCCACGGTCGTTTTGCCCGCCTGCGCGAGCGGACCGACGAACTGGAAATGTTCATCTCCGGCCTGCTTGCCTTCGCACTGCTGGCGGTGCCGGGGCGCATTTTCGATGCCTGGGCGGTCAGCGAGGTGCACACCGACGGCATCTACTGGCAGGCGCTCTGGTTCGGCTTCAGCACCAGCGTTGGCCTGTGCTACGTGCTGGCGATAGCCCTGATCGCGCACCTGGCCATCCGTGGTTACTGGGTCGGCCTGATCGGGCTGAAAAGCAATTTCCCCGACGGTATCCGTTGGGATCACATTCCCTTTCTGGGTCGTACCGCGCGCGGGTTCTACCAGGCACGGGTAGTCGGCCTGGACCAGGCCATCACCAATGCCGACCGCGCCGCGTCGACGCTGTTCTCGACCACGCTCCTGTTCGCCCTGACGATGGCCGTCATCGGGCTGATGTCGATACTGGCGATCACGGTCTCGGCGGGTATCGGTGCGCTGTTCCCCCATTCGGATGAGGTGGCATTGGCGATCCTCGCTGTGCTCACGGGCGTACCGGTGATGCTGGGCCTCGGCGCAGGAATAATGGACAAAGCGGTCGCCAGGCGGCACGCGCGTGGCGAAGCGAGCCCGCGACTGGAGCGGGCAACACACCGTGTATTGGCGCTCAATCAGTGGTTTGTGCCGATGCGTATGCTGCTGCCGGTACAGTTGATGCTGCAGAGCAACCAGCGCGCCCGGCACTTCATGTGGCTGTATATGGGCGCGGTGATGGTCGCGATGGTGATCGGCGGGGTGCAGGCCGTGGGGTCGATGCGCTTTTCGCTGCTGGACCGCTATTCGCTGGTCACCGAAGCGGCGGTCGAGCAGGGCATGCTCAGTGCCCACTACGAATCGCTGCGTACCGAGCACGATCGCCTGCTGCGCTATCCGATGATCCCGGCCGACGTGATCCAGGGCAGCCGGCTGCGGCTGTTCATTCCGCACCAGCCCAAACGCGAGAACGCACTGGCGCAGCGCCTGTGTGCGCTGCCCGATGGCGGCAATACGGCTGCCGGCCCGGAGGCGGCGAGCCGTGCCGTGGCCTGCCTGGCGAAGGTCTGGCAGGTGAGCCTGGACGGCACGCCGGTGCCGCTCGACGGCTTCCTGCCCATCGAGCGGCGTGATCTGGAGATGCGCGGCCTGGCCGGCTACCTGCCGCTGGAGGGGCTGTCGCCGGGACGCCATGACCTGCTGCTGGTCTGGAATGCGGACGGCGGGAAGCGCGGCCGCGAACGTCGCCGCGAGTACCGCATTCCGTTCTGGTATGCGCCCGACGACAAGCGCTGACGGCTGGCGGTACTCAGCGCGTCGGCGGATTGCCGGCGATGGTGCGGGCACCGGTGATGATCATCCGCACCATCTGCGCCAGTTGTTCGATCAGCTCGGGGTCCTTCTCCGGGGGCTGGTCCACCGCCGTGGCCCCCATCGCGAACACCAGGCGCGTAATCGCCTTGGACGCCAGCGCCGGCTCATGCAGCACCGCGCCGTCGGCGGCGGCCAGCCGGATCAGGTCGACCCGGAGTTCGTCTTCAAAATAGTTCAGCTCGCGGTCCACCGCCTGCTTGAACGCATCCGAGCCGGCGCTGCCTTCGCGCAGCAGCACATGCAGCAGCTTGTCGTCGGCGCGCAGCTGTTCGATGAAGGTCTCCACCGACAGCCGGATCACGCTGCGTTCGGATGAGGCCGCGCGCTGGCGCGCCTCGCCGATGATGGTGCGCAGTGATCGCCCGGCCAGGTCGATCAGGGCGACGGTCAGTTCGTCCATGTCGCGGAACTGGCGGTAGAACGAATTCGGTGCGATCCCGGCTTCGCGCGCCACTTCGCGCAGGCTCAACGTGGAGACGCTGCGATGCGGGCCGATCAGGGCCAGGGCGGCGGCCAGCAGGTCGTCGCGGGTGATCGAGGATTTGCGCCCGTGGTGGGCATCGTCGACCACGGTCGGGGGCAGGTCTGGGGAGGTCATCGGGGGCAGGGTGGTCACGTCGCTGAATCATAGCCGGTCCCACGGATATACAAGTGTATACACAGGCGTATGCTCGGCCGTATAGTGCCTGTATGAGCGCACGCCTTCGTCCTGATTCCCGCCGCCGCACCCCGCTGTCGCCCCGCCACTGGGTGCCCGAGGCGTTGTTTGACTTCTGGGCCGGTGGCCTGCATCCGCTGTGGACGCTGCGCCGCCCGCGCGCCCGGCTGGTCGCCCGTGAGGCGGCCAGTGCCGACGCGGTCACCCTGATCCTGAAGCCGAACCGCCATTTCCGCGGGATGGCCGCCGGCCAGCACGTCAATCTGGGCGTGGAGGTCGACGGCCGCCGCCTGACCCGCAGCTACAGCCCCACGCGGCTGGCCGATGGCACGCTGGCGATCACCGTAAAGGCGATCGACGGTGGCCGTGTCAGCCAGCACCTCGCGAGCGGCGCGCCCCTGGGCGAGGTGTTCGAGCTGGGCCAGGCGTTCGGCGGGATGACCCTGCCTCCGCAGGCCGATCAACGCCTGCTGCTGCTGGCCGCCGGCAGCGGCATCACACCGATGCGCGCGCTGCTGCGCCAGCTCGATGCGGCCGGCATGCCTGCGCAGGTGGACCTGCTGTACTGGGCACGCCAGCGCGAGGCGCTGTGTTTCGTCGACGAACTGGACGCGATGGCCGCGCGCCATCCCCGCCTGCGCGTGCACTACCTGCCCACCCGCGATGCGCAGGCCCCGGCCCCGCGCGTGGATGCCTACGCGTTCGATGCGCTGGGCGATCTGGCCAGCGCCCGCGTGCTGGTGTGCGGACCCGGTGGCTTCGTCGACACCGCGCGTGCACGCCTGCAATCGCAGGTCGCCGCGCTGCAGGTGGAAGCGTTCAGTCCGCCGGTCCTGCCCGATGCCGAAACCGGTCTGGTACAGGTCGAACTGCGACGCAGCGGACGCACCCTGGCGCTGCCGCGCGGCACGTCGCTGCTGCAGGCGCTGGAAGCGGAGGGGCTGCGCCCGGCCAGCGGCTGCCGCATGGGCATCTGCAATACCTGCGTATGCGGCAAGGCGTCCGGCGTGACCCGGCACACCCTCACCGGCGAGTACGCGGCCGAACCGGCCACGCAAGTGAAGCTGTGCGTGAACAGCGCCAGCACCGACCTGATCCTGGAGCTGTAAGCATGTCATCCGTCAACAACCGCGTACTCTCCGCCGCCGAACTGCAGTCTTTCGGCGCTGAACTCGACGCGCTGCGCGCGCGCCAGCTGGCGACGCTGGGCGCTGCCGATGCGCGCTACATCCGCCGCGTGGTGGCCGGGGTGCGCTGGACCGGCGTGGCCGGCCGCGCCCTGCTGTTCCTGGGCGCTTTCGTGCACAGCGTGCTGATTCCGGCGTGGATCGCCGGCGTGGTGCTGCTGGCACTGTCCAAGATCCTGGAGAACATGGAGCTGGCGCACAACGTCATCCACGGCCAGTACGACTGGATGGGTGATCCGCAGCTGCAGGGCAGCACCTACGAATGGGACATCGTCGGCACCGCCGACAACTGGCGCAAGACCCACAACTTCCGCCACCACACCTATACCAACGTGCGCGGGCTTGACGACGACATCGGCTACGGCCTGCTGCGCATCTTCCCCGAGCAGCGCTGGCGCCCGTTCTTCCTGCTCCAGCCGGTGGTGGCGGTGGTGTTCGCGCTGCTGTTCGAATGGGGCATCGCCATCCAGGACCTGCGACTGGGCCGCTGGTTCGCCGGCAAGATGACCTTCAAGCAGCTGCGTGCACAGTTCCGTCCGGTCGGCCGCAAGATGGGCCGGCAGATGTTCAAGGACTACCTGCTGTTCCCGGCACTGGCTGGCCCGTTCTTCCTGCCGGTGCTGCTCGGCAATGTGGCGGCCAACCTGATCCGCAACGTGTGGACGTACGTGATCATCTTCTGCGGCCACTTCACCGCCGATGCCGAAACCTTCCCGAAGGAATGCGTGCGCGATGAGACGCGCGGCCACTGGTACCTGCGCCAGCTCCGCGGCTCGTCCAACCTGACCGGTGGCAAGCTGATGAACCTGATGTCGGGCAATCTCAGCCACCAGATCGAGCACCACTTCTACCCGGATATCCCGGCCAACCGTTATGCCGCCATTGCCGTGGACGTGAAGCGGATCTGCGCGCGCTACGGCCAGCACTACAACACCGGCTCGCTGCCCCGGCAGTTCGGCCAGGTGATGTGGCGGATCGTGCGCCACGCCTTCCCGAGCCGACCGTCGCGCGCGCCGGCACTGGCGCCGGTCGGGCAGGGCAGCACGCAGCCCGGCTGAGCGGCGCGGCCGGTCAGAGCTGCCGTTCCCACTGCACCCGCCACAGCGGGACACCGCTGCGCCGCCGTTCCAGCGTTTGCCGGCCCAGCGCGTCCCGCAGCTCCTGCCCGGACAGCAGGTCGCGCTGCAGCAGATTGTTGGCGCTCAGACGCAGCTTGCTGCGCGTCGACAGCGTCCACAGCACGTACAGGTCCAGTTCGCGTCCATCAGCGGTCGTGTCGATCTGCCCGGCGGTGATCCGCGTGGGGCCGCCATTGCGCCAGGTGTAGGTGATCCCGGTGGTCCAGCGCGTGTTGAGCCGGTAGTCGGCGCCCACCGTGCCGGTGAAGCGCAGTTGTTTGTCCAGCCGGTTGTCCGGCCCTGGCACGTCCTGCACCTGCGACCAGTTGCGGGTGGCATTGGCGCGCAGCGTGACCTCCGGTGCGGCGTCGATCCAGCGTGCCAGTGCGAGCTGCGCATCCATCTCCAGGCCCGTGCTGGTGGCATCGCCGCCATTGCGGGGCGATGCGACCCAGCGTCCATCGATCAACGTCGTCTCGGTGCGCACCACGTTGCGGATGCGGCGCGCATAGGCGCCCAGGCTGAGCTGGGTGCCCTCCCTGCCCTGGATCTCGTAGGCGATGTCCACACCGGTGGCCAGCTCCGGACGCTGGGCGGGGTTGCCCTGCTCGTCCGGATTCAACGGGCGGTTGTTGGTCGAGGTGTACGGGCGTGGAATCAATGAGGCGAGCGTCGGCGACTTGTAGGTGCGGCTCACTGCCACCCGCAGCTGGTCGTCCCGGCCCGGCACCTTCCACAGGGACTGCAGCACGGGCGACAGCACGTGGTCGCGTTGCTGGACCGCGGCAAAGCCACTGCCGACGCTGCGCGTGTCGATATGCTCCCAGCGCAGGCCGAGGTACAGCGACCAGCGGGGGCTGAGCTGCATCTCGTCCTGGCCGTAGAGTGCAAGCCGGCGTACCCGGGCATCGAAGGAAAGGTCACTGGCGCTGCCGGGGGGGCCACCGATCGGCAGCAGCCGCTGCAGGCGCGTTTCATCACGTCCGTCCACGCTGGCTTCCCACCCGAGTTCCACAGTGTGCCGTCCGTGGGCGGGCAGCGCGTACTTGCCGGTGCTGTTGATGTTGTGCACGCGCAGACGGGCGTCGGTGTGGTCGTCCAGGTTCTGTGTACCCACCGTGTCGTAGCCCTGCTCGCGATAGCGGTAGCGCTCGCGATTGCCGCCCACGGCCAGTTTGCCGACGAAGCTGCCGCCAGCAGCCAGGCCGTGCGTCCAGGTGGCGCTGCCGCCGAGCTGGGCAACGTCGATCTCCGTCCGCTGCCGGTAATGGTCGTGCTGCAGGGGAGGGCCCAACAGGGTGTTCCAGTCGATGTCGACCGCGCGGTGGAAGCGGCTGGCGTCGGCCAGTGCCTGCAGCGTCAGCGAATCCCCGTTGCCCAGCCGCAGGTCCAGGCTCGGTGCCAGCGACACGGCTTCGCGTGCGCCACGGGCCTGCAACCGGCTGTCGCGCAGCATCGTGGTGCCACCGGCATTGTCGTGACCGGTTTCGGTGGTGCGTTCGTCAACCTGGAACGCCCGGCGCGATGCGGTGGCGGTCACCGTGCTGCTGCGATCACGGCCATTGCGGCTGCGCTGCCAGGTCAACGAGGGCGTGTTGCGGCCGTTGGATACGCCCCACGCGGCGGTCAGCGATGCGGCGTCCTTGCGTGCGCCGGCCACCAGCACAATGTTGAGCGTGCCGGCGATCGCTTCGCCGCGCAGGTCGGCAGTGGGAGCGCGGAGGATCTCGATGCGTTCGACCATCGCCGGAGTGAGTGCGTCCAGATCGAATCCCAATGGAGCGCGCTGGCCGTTGATCAGGATCTGGGTGTAGCCGTTGCCGAGTCCACGCAGGGAAACCGTGCCTGCACGCCCCGGTGCGCCCGGCACGACGCTGATGCCCGGCAGGCGCTTGAGCGCATCGATCAGCGCAGGGTCGCCGTACTGCCGCAGCTCCCGCGCACCGATCACGATGCGCGTGGCGGTATCGTCGCGGCGTGCGTCGTAGGACGCGGCCTGCACCTGCACGGTGTCCAGCGTGGTGGGTGGGGAGGTGGACGGCGCGGGCTGTGCAGCGGCGGGAACGACGGCGTACAGCGGCAGCATCAGGGCGAGCGGGTACAGGGCGGAACGGGGCATGCGCGAGGTCCGTGCAGTGGGCTGGCGCAGGCATGCGATGGGCAATACCCACCCCTCCTGCGGCCAGGAAGGCGAAAACGAACGGCAACGGTGGATCGAACGGCGAGGTGTGGCGGGCGGTCAGTTCAAGTGGTGCTGGGGGTCGACGCGTTCGCCGTGACGCAGCATCTCCATATGCAGGTGCGGCCCGGTGACCCGTCCGCTGCTGCCGCTGCGGGCAATCTGCTGGCCGCCGCGCACCCGTTGGCCAGCCTGCAAGTCAGTGGCATCGAGGTGGGCGAACAGCGTCTGCCAACCGTTGCCGTGATCGAGTACCACGACCGTGCCGTACTGCGGTCCCTCGGGATACGCATCGGTGGCGATGAGCACGGTGCCGTCAGCGGGCGCCAGCACGGGCGTTCCGACGCGGGCGCTGAAGTCGGTGCCGCGATGCGCGCGCTGGCGGATACCGCCGGTATCGCCGAACTGGCCGGTGATCCTGGCCTGGGCCAATGGCGCGGCAAACCGCAGCGGCGGTGGAATGCGCAGTGCGCCGCCTGTTGCCGTGGTGGTGCGAATCCCGGCCACGGCGACGATCTGTGCCGGTGTGGTGGCTGCAACGGCCTGGGCCAGGGTGAGCATGGCACCCGCCGCGAGCGCGCCGGCACCGAGCAGGGCGCATGCAGCGCGCGGCAACCGGCGCGCACCATCGCCCTGCAGCATGTGCAGGATGCGCAGGCGGTGGCCGGCCACCTCACGGTGGGTCAGCGCGTTGAGCGCAGTGGGCGCGCCGCCATGCCCGGCCATGCGCAGTGCCTGGAGGTAGGCGCTGGCGAAATCGCGTCGGGCGTCGTCGTCGCCCTGCAGCGCCTCGGCATCGCAGTGCAGTTCGACGGCCATCTGCACGCGCGCGGCGATCAGCCGCACGAAGGGGTTGAACCACAACAGCGCGCCGGTCACCGCCATGACAGCGGCCCGCTGCGGGTCGCGACGCGACAGGTGCGCGGCCTCGTGGCGCAGGACCAGGCGCAGCTGGCGGTCGTTGAAGCGCAGCAGCGCATCGGCGGGCATGACCACGGTGGGATGCGGCCAGCGCACGGCGAAGGGGGTCATGGCCTGACCGGTGACCCGCAGTGCAATCCCCTTGTCGGCCAACTGCCGTGCCGTGTCGCCACTGAGCCTGCCGGGCCATGCACTGTCTGCGACCGGCGTGGCAAGGCGCACGATCCGTGCGGCGCTGCGCATGCCGCCGAGCAGGCGCAGCAGCAGCACGGTGGCCACGCCAAGATAGGCGGCCAAGGCCACGTGGGTCAGCGACGGCCATCCGAGCCCGGCCATCGGCGCCGGGATGGTGGTGCCGCCAGCGGCTCCTTCGTCCAGCGCAATCGGCAGGGACAGCGGAGCGGGCAGGGCGGCGAGCTGCATGGGGGCGGCAGTGGCCAGCGCGACGGCCAGCAACGGTGGCACCACCGCAAGCAGCCAGATCCCGAGCCAATAGCGCGGCGTGGCAGTGGAGAGCCGCAGCAGGCGGTGCAGCGCGATGCCCAGTGCCCAGGCCAGACCGGCTCCGAGCAGGCTGCCGGACAGGTGCAGAACCCACGGCGACAGCGCAGACAGACTCATGGCTGAAGATCCTGGTCGGGATCGCGCAGCAGTGCCTCCAACTGGGTCAGTTCGGCGTCGCTGAGCAGGCGGCTGTCGGCGAACGCCTGCACCGGGAGTGCGCCGTCGATCTCAAGCACACGTCGGGCGAAGTCGGCGCTGAGCGCCGCCAGCGTGGCGACCTTGCTGGCCCTGGCCCGATAGACGTTCAGGCCATGCTCGGCGACTTCGGCGACCAGGCCCTTGTCGACCATGCGCTCCAGCGTTTTGCGCGTGGACGAATAGGACCACGCCAGGGTGGCGGAGACGCCGTTGTGCAGTTCACGGGCACTGCAGGCGCCACTGCGCCACAGGCACTTGAGCAGTTCCAGCTCGGCATTGGACGGCGTTGGCAGTCGGGACATGTCGGTCACGGCATCCGGGAGTGATGTCGCAAGTGTGAGACAACTGTCGCACGCCATGCAAGGCCCGCTGCCGACGCTCAGTCGTCCACGGCAAGGGTGCCTTCAGCCAACGGCACCCGGCGGCCGTCGAGCAGGCCCCGGCTGAGCACCCCCTTCTCGATGAACAGCAGTTCGCCGTTCTCGCCGTCCTTGATGCTGCTGTCGATGGCGATGATGCGGTCGCCGTGGAAGCTGCTCACGTGCGGCATCGATGTGTGGCCCACCACGATGCGCGCCAGGTCCAGCTGCGTGAGCAGCGCCTGGACCTGATCGGTATCCAGGCGGCCATCGAAGTAGCCGCGATACCAGATCGGACTGGTCTTGCCATCAAACAGGCGCGCGCTGTCCGGCGCGGCTTTGACCTGGTCGCGGGGCAGGCCGAGCGTCGCCTGGTAGGTGGCATTGGTGGTGGCCATGTCGCGCACCAGGTCCAGATTCTCCGGCGCGATGCCACCGTGCAGGAACAGGGTGTCGCCGATCTGCAGCAGCGCCGGGCGGGTGCGCAGCCACTGGCCGAGCGTGCTGTCGGCCCCGTACAGCGCGGGATAGGATCGACCAAGCAGCGCGGCGCTGCGCAGGTATTTCGGGTTGACGTAGCGCAGGTCGTCGTAGAGCACCATCGTCTCGTGATTGCCGAGCACGAAATGCACGGCACCGCCGGCCTCGCGTGCCTGCTCCTGCAGGCTGTAGAGCAGCCAGAAGGCTTCCGTCACCTGCGGCCCGCGATCGAAGACGTCGCCGGCGACCACCAGCGTGGCATCGCCGAGCGACCAGCGGTCTGCCGCATCGATCACACGATGGGCGTGCAGCAGCCTGACCAGCAGGTCGTACTGGCCGTGGATGTCCGACAGCGCGACGATGCGCGGCGTGGCCGGCAGCCGCGCCGCAGCGGCGGTCTGCGCGGGTACCACGGTGAGGGGATGGGCGTAACCGCATTCCGGTGCGATCACGGTACCCGCGCGGCGGGCGGGCAGGGTGCGGCGCACCACGTGGTCGTTGCACACCCACTGCGCCTCCAGGCCCGTTGCGGTGGTGAACACGTACGGGCCATCGGCGTCCACGTGGTCGGCGGGCGGCGGTACCTCGCGCGCGGTCGCAGCGAGCGGCACCAGCAGCAGCATGACGCGCAGTCCGCGCAGGACGCCGCAGGACAGGACGGAACGGGTGGACATCGGGGACTCCTTGCAGGTGCGGGCAGACGCGCCGCGCCCGGCGATGCTACGCCGCCCCGCCGCCGCGGACCACGCATCATGCGGCGGCATGCCTTGCCGCACGCCACGATCGGCTGGCTTGCCTGCCGCACGCAGCGCAGGCTAAATATCGGTCGGCTGCTGCCGATAACAATGCGGTGACCTGCGTACGGCAGTGGGCGGTGGTCAGGGCGAGATGGCAGCTGTGGTCGATGGGCCACGGATCTTCAGGATGAAGCGGAGCAGATGTTGAGAAAGGACGCGAAGGGAACGTTGGCCCGCCAGTGGGCCCTGCTGAACATGCTGCCGCCCGCACCCCAGCGGATTACCGCCGGCGAACTCGCCGACCGCCTGGCGTCGGACTACCCGATCACCAAACGGTCGGTCGAACGTGACCTGCAGGCACTGTCGGCGGTGTTCCCGCTGGAATGCGACGAGCGCGAGCGGCCCTTCGGCTGGAGCTGGCAGCGCGATGCAAAGGCGTTCTCGCTGCCGGGCATGTCGGCCATCCAGGCGGTGGTGCTGCTCACTGCCCGCGGCCACCTGCGTGATCTGTTGCCGCTGCACCAGTGGCGCGAGCTGGAGCCACTGTTCCAGCAGGCCGAGCGCACCCTCGCCAAGGGACTCGGCCGCAGCGCGACTGCGCGCTGGGATGCCCGTGTGGCGCGCGTGGATGCCAACCAGCCGTTGATTCCGCCGCGCATCGACGATCAGGTCCTGCTCGCGGTTCACCAGGCGCTGTACGGCGGGCAACAGCTGCAGGTGGACTACCTCGCGCGTGGCCGCGCCCAGGCCCGCACGCATGTACTGCATCCGCTGGGCATCGTGCTGCGCGGCCCGATCACGTACCTGGTCGCGCGCATCGACGGCAGATCCACGCGCAGCATGCTGGCGCTGCATCGCATCGCTGCCGCCGTGCGGCTGGACGCCGATGCCGACAGTGGCGACGCTGCCGCCCTGGCGTCCGCGCTGCCGCAGGTGGCGGCGGGCTTCGAACGGCACGGGCGGATCGCGTTGTCGCTGTGGGTCGATGCCGCGCTCGGCCAGCACCTCGGCGAGGCGGCCCTGGCGATCGACCAGGAACTGGCCCATGACGCCGCCACCGGCGGATTCCACCTGCATGCCGACGTTGAAGACACCTCGCAGCTGCGCTGGTGGTTGATGGGCCTGGGGCCTTCCGTGCGCGTGCTGGCCCCGACCGCGCTCGCCGATGCGCTGCGCCTGCAGCACCTGCGCAGCGCCTTGCAGGGGCTGTCGCCCGACGCTGCGGCGCAGCTTGTCGCAGCCGCGTGTTCGGATGGCGTCCCCGGCTGATCCGGCGGTTGCCGCGCATGTCCGCGCCCTGCCACTTCTTTCCCGATTCTTCAGCAACGCATGAAAATGGACAGTCACGTGACCACCGACCTGAACTCGCCGACGGATATCTACCGGCATGTTGCGCGCGACGTCGAAGACATTCTCACCCGCTTCGATGTCCCGTCCGCCCACCCGCAGCTTGAGGCGCATACCCGCGCCGCCGTGGCGCTGCTGGCCGATTTCCGCCAGCGCATCGATGAGCAGGTGCAGGCGCTGGACCGCAATGCGGAATGGGATGCCTTCACCATCGCCTTCTACGGCGAGACCAACGCCGGCAAGTCCACGCTCATCGAAGCGCTGCGCATCGCGCTCGGCGAAACCAGCAAGCGCGATGCACAGCAGGCGTTCGAGCAGCTCCAGCGCGAGCACGGGCTGGGTGAGGCGGACATCGCCGCACTGGAGGGACGCATCGACGAGGCGCGCCATGCACTCGCGGCGCTGCAGGCCGGGCAGGAGACGGCCATGATCCAGTACGATTCGCGCCAGACCGCGCTGCTGGATGACATCGCCACCTTGCAGGCCGAAGCGGCCTCGGCGCCTGCGTCGTCGTGGTGGACACGCCTGCTGGCGGTCCTTCGTCGGACCCCGAAGGACACCCGGCTGCACGACGCCCAGCGTCGGCTGGCAGATGTGAACGCCGAGCGCGAGGCGGCGCGCCAGTCGCAGCAGGCGCGGGTGGCCCAGGTGCGGCAGCAGCTGCTGGAAGACGAGCAGCGGCAGATGCGCCAGCGCGAAGCGCTGCAGCAACTGACCGACTACGCGGACGGCGGCATCATCGGCGATGGGCGCTCGGACTTCACCGTCGCCACCGGGCGCTTCGCCTTCGAAGCCAACGGCCACTCGTTCGTGCTGCTGGACGTGCCAGGCATCGAAGGCGACGAGGCCAAGGTGCACGACCACATCGACAGTGCGGTACAGACCGCCCACGCCGTGTTCTACGTCACCGGCAAGCCGACCGCACCGCAGAAGGGCGAGGCCGGGCGGCCGGGTACGCTGGAGAAGATCGCACGCCATCTGGGGCCGCAGACCGAAGTCTGGACGCTGTACAACAAGCGCGTGACCAACCCGATGCAGCTGCAGGCCGCCCGGCTCACCAGCGAGGACGAGGCGGCCAGCCTGGCCGACCTCGACGGGCGCGTGGCCAGCGTGCTGGTTGACCAGTACCGCGGCAGCCGCACGGTCAGCGCGCATCCTGCCTTCCTGGCAAACGCACGGCACCTGGTGCCCGGCTCGGACATCGCACGCACCCAACGCAAGTTCCTGGACCGGATGACGGCCGATGAACTGCTGCTGCGCAGCGGTTTCACCGCGTTCCAGACCTTCCTGACCACGGAGCTGGTGGACGACTGCAAGGCCAAGATCCAGCGTTCCAATTTCAACAAAGCGCGCGAGGTGGTGGACACGGTTGCGGCGAGCATCGCCACGCTGCAGCAGGAGCGGTTCCAGCCGCTGTCCAGCAGTCTGGCCGAGGACGCCGACGGCGCCGTGCGCCAGATCGGCCTTGCGGTGAAGTCGATGCGGGCGCGGCTGCGCGACAAGGGGCGGTCCTGCATTGCCCGCTACACCGTGCGCGTACGCGAGCATATGTACGCCTACATCGAGGGCGACCACGGCAATGAGGCGTTCACCCGTACGCTGGAGGACTGCATGGCGCGCGAAGCCCAGCAGCTCGTGGAGGATGTCGGCGTTGCGATGGCCGCACAGCGCGACCGCCTCGAACAGGAGATCGCCTCGATCATCGAGACGTTCCGGCAGCAGGCGGAGGAACTGCTCGACGCGTGCCGCGGCATGGCCGTGGGCGGCCTGGACAGCCGCATCAACCTGAAGATCAACATCGATCACGGGATCCAGATCGGCAGCCTCATCGCCACGCTGATCGGCGGTGCTGTGCTGCTCTGGACCCCGGCGGGCTGGCTGCTGATGATCCCGTCCGCGCTGACGCTGGCGTTCTCGGCCTACAAGGCGATCCGTGGGTTCCTGAGCAGCGAGTTCCGCCAGACGCAGCAGCGCAAGACGGTCGACGAGAACATCGCCAGCGCGGCCGATCAGCTCAAACGTCGTCTTGAGGACGGGCTGAACGAGGCCTTCGCCGAGCTGGATGCCGTGGTTGCCGGTATCCAGGCATCCCTGCGCGCGCCGGTCGAGCAGGTCGATCATCTCAACCAGGTGCTGATCACATCCACCCGCAACCTGCAGCAGCTCTCCTCCCGGATCCACGCACAAGGAACCCTTTGATGGAAACCACATTGAGCGCCTTCAAGGCGCAGCAGTCCCAGGCCAGTGATGTGCTGGGCAAGTTGATCCAGTTCCTCGAGCGCGGCAGCGCGCTGGGCATCACGCTGGAGCCGTCGTTGATCGACAAGCTCGTGGCCGTGCGCGACGGCATCGCGGGCGAGAAGCTCAAGGTCGCCCTGATCGGTGGGTTCTCCGAAGGCAAGACCTCCATCGCGGCGGCGTGGCTGGAGCAGCTCGACGAGGCGAGCATGAAGATCAGCCACCAGGAGTCCTCCAACGAGGTGAAGGTCTATGACGTGGGCGACGACTTCACGCTGATCGACACGCCGGGGCTGTTCGGCTTCAAGGACCGGATCAGTGCCGACACCCACGAGGTCGAGAAGTACAAGGACATCACCCGGCGCTACGTCAGCCAGGCGCATCTGGTGCTGTACGTGATGAACTCGGTCAATCCGGTCAAGGAAAGCCACCGCGACGAGCTGATCTGGCTGTTCCGCACCCTCGACCTGTTGCCGCGCACGGTGTTCGTGCTGAGTCGCTTCGATGACGTGGCCGACGTGGAGGACGAGCAGAGCTACCAGGCGGCATTGGCGATCAAACGCGACAACGTCGCCGGACGCCTGACCGACCTGCTCGCACTGGACGCGGCCGAGCGAGCCGACCTGTCGATTGTGGCAGTGGCGGCCAACCCCTTCGACATGGGATTGCCGCATTGGCTGTCACAGCTGGACACCTACCATCGGCTGTCGCGCATCGGGGTGCTGCAGCAGGAAACCCGGCAGCGCATCGCACGCAGTGGCGGGGCGGTGGCGCTGGTGGAAGAGGCCCGCCGCAGCGTGATCCGCGATGTGCTTGACAAGCAGCTTCCGGTTGCCCGGCAGAACGATGCGCGCATCGCCGAGAAGCTGCAGCGCGCCGAAGCGCTGTCCGAGCGCATGAACCAGCAGCTTGTCCAGGCCAGGGGCGATGTCACCGAGACGCTGGTCGAGCTGCGGGGTTTCGTTGCCGACTTTTTCGCCGGGCTGATCCTGCAGGCCAAGGGCGTGGACCGCCAGACCTTCACCGACTTCTACGAGCGCGAGATCGGCGCCGACGGCATCATGCTGTCCACCCGCCTGCAGAACGAGTTCGAGCAGCGCGTGAAGGGTGTCAACCTGCAGATGGCCAAGGTCCAGCTCGACGTGGATACCGAGGTCAACCACATCAATGCGGTGATGCGCGACATGGGCAAGCAGGGCCTGCAGTACGTCCTGAAGGGCAATCTGATCAACAACGGCTCGGTACTGGCCGCCCGCGATGGCATCGTGGGGGCAGCCAAAGCGCTGGGCATGGACGGCGTGGGCAAGGCGCTCAAGTTCAAGCCCTGGGGAGCGGTCAAGTTCGCCAAGGCGGCCAACGGCGCGCTGGTGTTCGTGGGCGCCGCGATGGAAATCTGGGACAGCTGGAACGAAGCCCAGCGCGAGAAAGCCTTCCAGACGCTCATCGCAACGATGGTGACCTCGTTCGAGGACCAGCGCGCGGACCTGCTGACGATGCTGCAGGGCGAGCAGGCCGTGCCCAGTCTGTTCCCGGACTACCAGGCGCTGGAGGCCCGCGCACAGGCCATGCAGGCCGAAACGGCCGTGGTGAAGGAGCGTCGCCAGCAGTTCCAGGCCTGGAACGAGGAAGCGCTCGCGCTCGACGCCGAGCTCAAGCGGCTGCCCCACTGAGGCATCAAGCGGGCCGGTGGCGCTGCGACGCAGATCGTCGCGCCACCGGGCCACGATACAGGCTCCTCCAACGCTGTAAAGGAAGTGCCATGCTGAAGAATGCCCTTGCCCTGGTCGGTTTGTGGGTGGTGATCGCAAAGACCCAGGCGTTGATCGAGCGGGTGCGCGATGAAGCGGCGGCCGACTGACCGCCCCACAGCGGCACTCACATGATCCGTCCTCCCGCCCGCATGTACCTCTGCCCCGCGTGCCGCTGGTTCCGCTGGGTCCGCCCGCGCAGTGACTGCCTGCTGGGAGGCGTGGACGTTGTCCGCCGCTGTCCCCGCTGCGCGTCGGCCGTCATTTCCTTCGGCGGCGACTGGCGCAGCCTGCTGTCGCGCTGGCTGCGCCGTCGAGCGCAGTGATGCCCCCTCAGCCGCGCTGCAGACCGCGTCTGCCGGGCGGCTCGGGCAGGTCGTCGCTGGCCAGCACGACCTGGTTGCGGCCGCGCTTCTTGGCCTGGTACATGGCGGCGTCGGCGCGGGCCATCAACCGTTCGTAGTCCGGGTGACCCTCATGCGCGGCCACGCCGATGCTGGCCGTAAGTGCCAGCGGCTGCCCGTTGGCGAGCTGCGCCGGGGTCTGTGCGATGTGCTTGCGCAGGTTTTCTGCGATCACCTCGGCCTGTGCCGCCGTGGCAGCCACCAGCACCACCACGAACTCCTCGCCGCCGTAGCGGAACAGGTAGTCGCTGCCGCGGGTGAGCTGGCCGAGCAGGGCGGCGACGTGCTGCAGGGCGCGGTCGCCGCCGTCATGGCCATGCGCGTCGTTGATCGCCTTGAAATGGTCCAGATCCAGCAGCAGTACCGAGAACGGCGTGTGGGTGCTGTTGGCCAGCTCGATTTCCCGGCGCAGCACGGTCGGCAGGAAGCGCCGGTTGAGCAGGTTGGTCAACGCATCGCTGCCCGCATCCAGCTCGCCGATGCGTTCGAAGAGCATGCTCATCAGCGTCCGTATGCGCGCCAGCTGCTCGCGGATGCCCTGCAGGGCGGCGAAGCGCGCGCCCACGTCGGCATGCGCCTGGGCGGCACGCAACTGCGCATCCACCGTGGCGATCAGGGCACCGACCTGCGCGGTCTCGCTGCTTTCGCCGAAGCTGGGAATGCCCTTGTGGGTGAACCACAGGCCGAACTCGGAGTGCGCCAGGTCGACGGTGTCGGCGTCGCTGGCCTGGCTGGCAATCGCGTAGAGCAGCGCGTTTTCCCAGTCGAGCAGCAGCGCACGCTGGCGCTCGCGTTCGGTGCTGACGTTCTGTACCAGTGAGAACAGGCGGTAGGCTGCATCGGTGCGCGAGGAGCGCTCGCGCGCATGCGTGTACGCCAGCGTCATGCCTTCCAGCGCGATGTCGACCGAGGCGCTCAGACAGGCGATCGCCTCGAACGCCACCGCACTGCTGGGTGCCTGCGCCACGATGCGCTCGAACAGGCGCTGTTTGAGCACCCGCGCGCCGCGCGTGACCAGATCCACCGGAATGCCCACGCGCGCGTGCACATCGCCGATCACGCGCTGCGCCGCCACCAGCGCCGGGATACTGGCCGGGGTCGCGGTGAGCAGCTGGCACAGCCAGCGCTGCATGGCCGGTTTCAGGCGCAGGCGGACCTGGTCGTGCGACAGGAAGCGGCTGGCGCGCGGGTCCTCCAGCAGTACGTCGTAGAAGTGGTGGGCCAGCTCCGGCGGCGAATCGGCGGCCAGGGCGCACAGCAGCGACGCGGCCGCCGCGCCGGTGGACTGCAGGGTATGTTGCCAGGCATCGGCCAGCGGTCGGCTGGCCTCGTCCAGGTTTGGAACGTTATCCACGATGATTGCTCTTCCCGCCACACAGGCCGTCGAACGTTAGCGGCCGTGCGCGGCTGTAATGAAGTTACAGAATGAACGCCGGCACAAGTGTAATAGTCTCCGCCGCACGCCCTGCTTAACCTGCGCTCCTTGTTCCGGAGGTACTGTCATGGCCCACGATCACGATCACCTGCCCAGCGAGATCCGCCACGAAAAACCGTTGTGGTGGGCGCTCGGGTTGACCACCACCTTCCTGCTGGTCGAGGTGGCGGGCGCCTTCTGGACCAACAGCCTGGCACTGCTGTCCGATGCGGCGCACATGGCCACCGATACCCTGGCGCTGATGATCGCGCTGGTGGCCGTGCGGCTCAGCCGGCGCCCGCCCGATGCCAAGCGCACCTATGGCTATGCGCGGCTGGAAGCGCTGGGCGCGATGATCAACGGCGGCATGCTGTTCGTGGTGGCCGGCTACATCCTGTACGAGGCGATCGAGCGGTTCCGCGCGCCACAGGAGATCGCCTCCACCGGCATGCTGGTGATCGCCGCGTTCGGCCTGGTCATCAACCTGATTTCGATGCGCCTGCTGCGAGCCGGCAGCGGCGAGAGTCTCAATGTGAAGGGAGCCTACCTGGAAGTCTGGGCCGATATGCTCGGCTCGGTGGCGGTGATCCTGGGGGCGCTGCTGATCCAGTGGACCGGCTGGAGGCCGATCGATCCGATCCTGGCGGTACTGATCGGGCTGTGGGTGCTGCCACGCACCTGGGTGCTGATGCGCGAGGCGATCAACGTGCTGCTGGAAGGCGTGCCCAAGGGCATGGACGTGGCAGCGGTGCGCACCGCGCTGTGCAGCCACGACGGCGTGGTGGATGTGCACGACCTGCATGTGTGGGCGCTGGCCTCGAGCACGCCGGCGCTGACCGCGCACGTGGTGATGGGCACCGGCGTGGACCCGGACCGGCTGCGGCGCGACCTGGGCGCGGCGCTGCACGAACGCTTCGGCATCGACCATGTGACGCTGCAGATCGAAGCCGACCACTGCGGCGATGCCTGCAGTGTGGGCGCGCCGCGGCCGGCCCATGCAGACGATCATGTCGGCCACGGCCACGGCCACGGCCACGATCACGACCACGGTACGCATGTTCACGGCGGCACGGGCGAGCGCCGCCGCAGCGGCCCGGACGCGCAGGGCCATCACGGCCATCCGCACCCATGACCGTGGCGTACGCAGGCGGGCCGGGCGGGCTTGCCGCTACAATGCCCGCCTGCCTTGCCATCTGTCGGAGATACTGCAGTGACCCGGAAACTCGTACTGTTGCGCCACGGCCAGAGCCAGTGGAACCTGGACAACCGCTTCACCGGCTGGGTGGACGTGGAGCTGACCGAGCAGGGGCGCCGTGAGGCCGCCGCCGCCGGTCGTCTGATGCGCGAGGAAGGCCTGCAGTTCGATGTGGCGCACACCTCGGTGCTCAAGCGCGCCATCCACACCCTGCAGGGGGCACTGGCCGAGCTGGACCAGGACTGGCTGCCGGTCAGCAAGAGCTGGCGCCTGAACGAGCGTCACTACGGCGGCCTGCAGGGCCTGGACAAGGCCGAGACCGCCGCGAAGCATGGCGAGGACCAGGTCAAGATCTGGCGCCGTTCCTACGACATCCCCCCGCCGGCAATGGACCGCGAAGACCCGGGCCACCCGATCCACGACCGCCGTTACGCCGGTCTGGACCGCAATGCGCTGCCGGGCACTGAATCGCTGGCGACCACGCTGGACCGCGTGCTGCCGTACTGGTTCGATTCGATCGCTCCACAGCTCAAGGACGGCAAGACCGTGCTGGTCACCGCGCATGGCAACTCGCTGCGCGCGCTGTACAAGTACCTCAACAGTGTGTCGCAGGAAGCCATCCTGGAACTCAACATCCCGACCGGTATCCCGCTGCTGTTCGAGCTCAACGACGACCTCACCGTGCAGTCGTTCCGCTACCTGGGCGACCCGGAAGCGGCACGCAGGGCCGCCGAGGCCGTGGCCAATCAGGGCAAGGCGAAGTAGCGCCCCTCCACCCGCGGCAGGTCGCGCCAGGCAAAGCCGGGCGCTGCCCGGCTGCCGTTGGCGCTCCATGTGGGCAGACCCGTGCGGACCGACGCCCCGCACCCACCGCCAGGGGGAGGCTGCCCCGCACCCCCCGTGGCAGGGGGGTGACCTTTGGCCGGTCCCGAGCTTCCCCTCCCGCGCTACGCTCCGTGATTGCCCGCCATCCGGGCGTTGCATCCATCCGTAGCCGGAGAGTCGAATGAAGTTGTCCAAACTGGTCCCGCTGGGCCTGACCCTCGCCATCGCCGCGTCGCTGGCGTCGTGCGGCAAGACTGAACCCACCTCTGCGGCCACGGCCGATGCCGCTGCCAGGCCGGCCTTCGACCAGTCGCAGATCAAGACCGCGCTGATCTCCCTCAACAGCGCCGACCTGGACCCGACCATCGCGGCCTGCACGGACCTCAACGGGTTCGTCAACAGCAAGTGGCTCAAGGCCAACCCGGTGCCCAACGACCAGACCACCTGGGGCAGCTTCGAAATCCTGCGCGAGCGCTCGCTGGAAGTGCAGCACGCGCTGGTCCAGCAGGCGGCCGCCAGCCAGGCCAAGGCCGGTTCGGTGGAAGCCAAGATCGGCGACATCTGGAAGACCGGTTCGGACGAGGCGAAGATCGAAGCTGCCGGCATCGCGCCGCTGCAGCCGCAGCTGGACAAGATCGCGGCGCTGAAGGACACCGCCACCATCGCCCAGTATCTGCGCGACAGCCAGGCGCAGGGCCAGGGCGTGCTGTTCTCGCTGTTCGGCAATGCGGACTACAAGGATTCGGCCAACGTCATCGCCTACGTCGGCCAGGGCGGCCTGGGGCTGCCGGAAAAGGGCTATTACGTCGACGATGCGCAGGCCAAGATCCGCGACGCCTACGTGGCCTACATCGCCCAGGTGCTGACGCTGTCCGGCGTCGATGCCGAGCAGGCCAAGACCCAGGCCAAGGCCGTGCTGGACTTCGAAACCCGTCTGGCCAAGGCCTCGCTGTCGCGCATCGAGCTGCGTGACCCGTCCAAGCGCTACAACCCGATGAGCGCCGCCGAGGCCGACAAGCTGACCCCGAACTTCAGCTGGACCGCACTGTTCGACACCCTGAAGGTGCCGGCCGCGCAGAAGTTCTCGCTGGCCCAGCCGGCCTTCTTCGGCGAAGTGGACAAGATGCTGGCCGACGTGCCGGCCGCCACCTGGCAGGCCTACCTGCGCTTCCACACCATCGATGACGCTGCGCCGTACCTGAGCAGCGCCTTCGAGAAGGCCAACTTCGACTTCTACGGCACCACCCTGCGTGGCCAGAAGGAAATGCAGCCGCGCTGGAAGCGCGTGCTGGAATCGGTCAATGGCGCCATCGGCGAAGGCCTGGGCCAGCTGTACGTCGATGCCGTGTTCCCGGCCGAATCCAAGGTGGCGATGCAGCACCTGGTGGAGAACCTCTCGGTCGCGCTGAAGGCGCGTCTGGAGAAGCTGGAGTGGATGAGCGAAGACACCCGCAAGAAGGCGCTGGAGAAGTGGGCCAGCTTCACGCCGAAGATCGGCTACCCGGACAAGTGGCGTGACTGGTCGGGCCTGGAGACCAACGGCGACAGCTACCTGGCCAACATGCAGGCCGCGCGTGCGTTCAACTACCGCTTCATGCTGGCCAAGATCGGCAAGCCGGTCGACAAGACCGAGTGGGGCATGACGCCGCAGACCGTCAACGCCTACTACAACCCGACCAAGAACGAGATCGTGTTCCCCGCAGCGATCCTGCAGGCGCCGTTCTTCGACGCCAAGGCCGATCCGGCGCTGAACTACGGCGGCATCGGTGCGGTGATCGGCCACGAGATGATGCACGGTTACGACGATTCGGGCAGCCAGTTCGCCGCCAACGGCAACTTCGACAACTGGTGGACCGACACCGACCGCAGTGCTTTCACCCAGCGGACCGACCAGCTGGTTGCGCAGTTCGACGGCTATGAATCGCTGCCGGGCGTGAATGTGAAGGGCAAGCTGACCCTGGGCGAGAACATCGGTGACCTGGGTGGCCTGACCGTGGCCTATGACGCGCTGCAGATGGCGTTGAAGGAAGACCCGAAGGTGAACGTGCCGGTCGACGGCTATACCCAGGACCAGCGCTTCTTCATGAACTGGGCTACCGTGTGGCGCCGCAACTTCACCGAAGGCGAGCTGCGCGTGCGCCTGAACACCGATCCGCACGCGCCGGCAAACTTCCGTGCCAACGGCGCGCCGTCGAACATGCCCGCCTATGCGCAGGCATTCGCGTGCAAGGCCGGCGACGGCATGGTGCGTGCCGACGACAAGCGTGTCGTGATCTGGTGATCGCGCGCGGTTGATGCACACAGAAAACCCGGCAATTGCCGGGTTTTTTGTGGGCCGACCGCAGGGACTCAGCCCAGGCCCGGTTCGCGGCGCAGCAGGTGTTGGAACGCACCCAGGACCTGTGGATCGATCATGCCGCCGGAAGCGTCCTCCAGCAGGAACATGACGCGGCTGCGCTCCATCGCATCGCGGTAGGGCCGCTCACTGGTCATGGCATCCCAGGCGTCGACGACGGTGAGGACGCGGGCGGCCAGCGGAATGTCGCTGCCACGCAGGCCATCGGGGTAGCCGCTGCCATCGTAGGCCTCATGGTGGCCGCGGATCAGGCGTGCCACCGCCTGGGCATCGGCGCGGCCGGTAGCGGCGAAGATGCGTTCGCCGCGCTCGGGGTGCGTGCGCATGATCGCGCGCTGATCGTCATCCAGGCGTGCCGGATGCAGCAGGACATTGTCGGGAATGCCGATCTTGCCGATGTCGTGGAAGCGCGCGGCAAGGGCCAGGTGCGACAGGTCGGTTGCATCGAGGTCGCAGTAGCGTCCCAGCTGCTCGCACATCGTGCCGACGCGGTCGCAGTGGAAACGGGTATAGGGGTCGCGCATCTGCAGCGACATCGACAGCGCGTCGATGGAGCAGGCGAGGGGGGGATCGGTGGGACGGGGGAGGGGATCGGTCACGGTCACAACTTCAAGGGTCCCGGCCACCTGCGTGGCCGGGACCGGGTGGATCAATGCTTCTGCAGGTTGATGCGGTGCTGCTTGGCGTAGGCATCCTGGGCATCGCTCAGGGACTGCATTTCCACGTCCATGCGCTCACCGATGGCGGTCAGCTTCTCGGCCATCGGCGCGATCTGCTCCTGGCTGTAGCCATCCGGCAGCGCGGCGATCTGCAGCAGCACGCCGAACAGTTCCTCGGCGGTCTGCACATAGGTGCGCAGCTTCTGGTGCAGGTCCTTGGCGTCGTCGGCCGGGGGCATCTGGTCGATGCTGACCAGGCGGTCCTTCATCTCCTTCTGCGCATTGCCCAGCGCGAACGTGAAGGTGCCCAGGCCCTTGCCTTCCTGCAGTGCACGCTGCAGCTGTTCGCTCTGCGGCCCGACGGTCCATTGCTGCACGGTGCTGGTGGTGCCGTTCCAATATGCGACGTTCTCGGTGAGGTAGTCGCGGGCGCTCATGCCGCCACCACAGGCGGTCAGCAGGGCCAGCACGGCGGCCAGCAGCAGGTAATGGAATCGTTTCAAAGCAACTCTCCTTGTCGCGGGCAAAAGAACAGGGTGAGCCCCTCCGGCCCGCTGAGCGAAGGGGGTCGGGGGAGCGGTCAGCCCGGCGCGAGCGTCAGCAGCAGCGCCTTGGCGGCGCTGAAGCGGTCTTCGGGCAGGGGCAGGGGGTGGCGGATGCGCAGCTTGTCCGGGCCGTCCATGCTGTACAGCTTGGGCTGCTTCTGGATCAGCTGGATGACCGCCATCGGGTCGATGTCCGGCTTGGCATCGAACACGATGCGGCCGCCGTTCTCGCCCAGCTCAAGCTTGCGGATGCCGCGCGCGTTGGCCTGCAGCTTCAGCTCGGCCACCGCGAACAGGTGCTTGGCCGGATCGGGCAGCAGCCCGAAGCGGTCGATCATCTCCACCTGCAGTTCGCGCAGGTCGTCCGGATCGCGCGCGCTGCTGATGCGCTTGTACAGGGTCAGGCGGGTGTGCACATCGGGCAGGTAGTCGTCCGGAATCAACGCCGGCACATGCAGTTCCACTTCCGCGCCGCGCGCTTCCTCGCCGGCGTCCAGATCGGGCAGCTTGCCCAGCCGGATGCTGCGCACGGCGCGTTCGAGCAGCTCGGTGTACAGGCTGAAGCCGACCTCGGCCATCTGCCCGCTCTGGTCCTCGCCGAGCAGTTCGCCGGCACCGCGGATCTCCAGGTCGTGCGTGGCCAGAGTGAAACCCGCACCCAGTTCGTCCATCGAGGCGATCGCCTCCAGGCGCTTCTCGGCGTCGGGAGTCATCGACCGCTTGTCCGGCACCACCAGGTAGGCGTAGGCCCGGTGATGCGAACGGCCGACGCGGCCGCGCAACTGGTGCAGCTGGGCCAGGCCGAAGCGGTCGGCGCGGTTGATGATGATGGTGTTGGCGTTGGGGATGTCGATGCCCGACTCGATGATCGTGGTCGACAGCAGCACGTTGAAGCGCTGCTTCTGGAAATCGAGCATCACCCGCTCCAGTTCGCGCTCGGGCATCTGCCCGTGGGCGATGCCGATGCGCGCTTCGGGCACCAGCTCGGCCAGGTCGCGCTGCATGCGGCCGATGCTCTCCACGTCGTTGTGCAGGAAATACAGCTGGCCACCACGCGCCAGCTCGCGCTGGAACGCTTCGCGCAGCAGCGCGTTGTCCCAGGCGGTGATGAAGGTCTGCACCGCCAGCCGGTTCGGCGGCGGCGTGGCGATGATCGAAAGATCGCGCAGCCCGGCCATCGCCATGTTCAACGTCCGCGGGATCGGCGTGGCGGTCAGCGTCAGCAGGTGCACGTTGGCGCGCATGGCCTTCAGCGCTTCCTTCTGGCGCACGCCGAAGCGCTGCTCCTCATCGACCACCACCAAGCCCAGATCCTTGAATTTCACGTCCGGCTGCAGCAGGCGGTGGGTGCCGATGATCACGTCGATCGTGCCGGCGGCGACTTTTTCCAGCTCGGCCTTGATTTCCTTGCTGGTCTTGAACCGCGACAGCACCTCCACCCGCAGCGGCCAGTCGGCAAAGCGGTCGCGGAAGTTGCGGTAGTGCTGCTCGGCCAGCAGCGTGGTCGGCACCAGCACGGCCACCTGCTTGCCGGCGCTGGCGGCGGCAAAGGCGGCGCGCACGGCCACTTCGGTCTTGCCGAAGCCCACGTCGCCGCACACCACCCGGTCCATCGGCTGGCTGCTGGCCAGGTCGCGCAGGGTCGCATCGATGGCAGCGAGCTGGTCGGGGGTTTCCTCGAACGGGAAGCCGGCCGCGAACGGTTCGTACATCGAGCGGTCCACGTGCAGCGCCAGACCGGCGCGGGCGCGCCGACGGGCCTGGATCTCCAGCAGCTCGGCGGCCACGTCGCGGACCTTCTCGGCGGCCTTGCGCTTGGCCTTGGTCCACTGCTCGCCTCCGAGCGAATGCAGCGGGGCGGTCTCGGCCGAGGCGCCGGAGTAGCGGCTGATCAGGTGCAGCTGGGCGACCGGTACGTACAGGCGGTCGCCCTTGGCATATTCGATTTCGAGGAACTCGCCCGGCATGCCGCCGGCGTCGAGCACGATCAGGCCGCGGTAACGGCCGACGCCGTGATCCTCGTGGACGATCGGCGCGCCTTCGGTGAGCTCGCCGAGGTCGCGGATGATCGCTTCGGGCTCGCGCCCGACGCGGCGGCTGCGGCGGGTCTGGCCGGCGCGCTCGGGGAACAGCTGGCGTTCGGTCAGTACCGCCAGCGCCGGATCGTCCAGCGCGAAGCCGTCTTCCAGAGGCGCCACGGTGATGGCCAGACGCAGGTCCGGCTGGGCCAGGAACGTCGGCAGGTCGGCGACCACCGGCGGTTTGAGCTCGGCGGCCTGCAACACCTCCAGCAGCGCCTCGCGGCGACCTGGCGAGTCAGCGGCGATCAGCACGCGGCCGGGATAATGGCCAATGAACGATTTCAGCGCCTCGCCGGCCGGGGCATCGCGCGCGGCCACCGGCAGGGGCGGCAGCGGCTGGTCGCCCAGCGCGTGCGCCTCGGCGATGCGCGGGTGGTCGGCGGCCCACACGTCCACGCGCGGCAGGGTGTTGAGGCGGCTGTTGAAGGCCTCGGGACTGAGGTACAGCTCCTGCGGGGCCAGCAGCGGCCGTTCCACATCGTGGCGGCGCTGCTCGTAGCGGTTCTGGGTCTGCGCCCAGAATGCGGCCGCGGCGTCGCCGACGCCCGGTACCACCAGCGGCAGCACGTTGGGCTGCAGGTAATCGAACAGCGTGGCGGTCTGGTCGAAGAACAGCGGCAGGTAGTACTCCACACCGGCCGGCGCCAGACCTGACTTGAGGTCCTGGTAGAGCGCACTGCGCCGCGTGTCCACGTCGAAGCGTTCGCGCAGAATGGCGAGCACCCGCGCGATGCTGGCATCGTCCAGCGGAACTTCGCGGCCCGGCAGCATCCGTACCGCATCGACCTTGTCCAGCGAACGCTGCGACTCGGGGTCGAAGGCGCGGATCGAATCGATGTCCTCGTCCAGCAGTTCCACCCGCAGCGGCGCGTCGGCGCCCATCGGGTAGACGTCGAGCAGCCCACCGCGCACGGCGAAATCGCCCGGGTCCATCACCTGCGGGACATTGCGGTAGCCGGCCGATTCCAGGCGACGCTTCTCGGCGTCCAGGTCCAGGCGTTGTCCCACCGTCAGGTCGAAACTGCCGCCGACGATGTACTTCAGCGGCGCCACGTGCTGCAGCAGGGTCTGTACCGGCACCACGACGATGCCGCGCTTCAGCGTGGGCAGGCGGTGCAGTGCGGCCAGGCGCTGGGAAATGATGTCCGGGTGCGGGCTGAACGCATCGTAGGGCAGGGTTTCCCAATCCGGGAACGCCACCACCGGCAGGTCAGTGTCGTTCCCCAGCAGGGTACGCAGGTCCGACTCGATCTGGTTGGCGCCGTGGTTGTCGCGCGCGATGACCAGCAGCGGCCCGTCGTGGGCCTGCGCGGCACGCGCGACATACCACGCCAGCGCGGTGGCCGATGCGGGGGCGCGCCACCAGGCGCGGAGCTGTCCGGAACGAGGCAGCGGCGGTGCGGGAGGGGAGGTGCGTGACATGAACCGGCGATTTTAGCAGACCCCGCGCCAACGACCGTGGACACCGACGTGCCGGCCAGGGGCCGGCATGAGGTCAGCTGTCGAGCTCGAGCACCATGCGCACCAGGCCGGGCGTGCCCTGCGGGTGCGGGACCGGCTGGAAGCCCAGCGAGGCAGCCAGCTGCTTCATCGGCTCGTTCTCTTCGGCGACATCGCCGTAGAGACGGTCCAGGTATTTGCCGCGGGCCCACTTGACCAGCTTGCGCATCAACTGGCGGCCCAGGCCCTGGCCGACCAGGAAACGGCTGACCAGGATCGCGTACTCGGCCTCCCGGGTGCCCTGGATGATCGAGGCGCGTGCGACCGCGCCGACCACGGCCTCACCGGCCGGCAACGACTCCGCCGCGACCAGGGTGATCTCGGTCTTGGGGTTGGGGTGGGTCAGCCGCTGCGTGGTTTCCGGGGACAGTTCGGTCACCGACTGCAGGAAACGGTCGCGGATCTCTTCCGGGCCGAACAGGCTGAAGGCGGCGTGCAGGGGCGCACCGTCTTCCGGGCGGATCGGGCGGATCAACAGCTCATGCCCGCTGGGGGCTTTGAAGGTCTCGTGCCAGGGCGGCATGCGGTTACGGGTAGCCATACCGGTGGTTCCTTGGTGGTCTTCGGATTCTCGCATCCCCGGGGCAGGCTTCCGTGAACGGAACGCTCACAGACCGCCGCCCCGGTGACGGGGGCTCATTCGGCCTGCTTGAGCCACTGCAGGCGGGTCGAGGCGCCGGCCTCGCCCAGGTGCTGCTTCAGTGCCGGCATGGCCGGGGCCAGGATCTGGTCGAACTGCCACGGCGGGTTCAGCAGCAGCATGCCGCTGCCATTGAGCCGCAGCGGGGAGTCGTCGGGCCGGATCAGCAGCTCGGCGGTCAGCACCGAGCGGACCGGCAGCGCCACGGCCTTGCGCAGGAAATGCAGGATGCTGCGGCGCTGTTTGATCGGGAACCAGATCGCGAAGGTGGCCTGCGGCCAGCGACCCAGGATCTCGGTCACCGACGCCAGGATGCGCTGGTACTCGGCGTCCTGCGCCTCGTAGGGCGGGTCGATCAGGACCAGTCCGCGGCCGATCTTGACCCCGTTGGCCTTGGGCGGCAGCAGGGCCTTGTTCTGGGCGTAGCCGTCGGCGTGGTAAACGCCGACCCGGGCGTCGTGGGCGAACAGGGCCTTGAGCGAGGCCACTTCGTCGTCCTGCACTTCGCAGACCGCCATGCGGTCCTGCGCACGCAGGGTCTGGGCGGTGAGCAGCGGCGAGCCGGGGTAGCTGATCATGGCCCCGACCGGATTGTCGGCCTGGACGGCCTTGAGGTAGCGCTCGATCACGGCCGGCTGCTGCGGCTGGGCCATCAGGCGCATGACCCCGTCCTCGGCCTCCAGGGTCTTGCGGCTCTCCTCGCTGGCCAGCAGGTAGCGGCCAGCGCCGCCGTGGGTATCGAGCACGAAGAACGGGCTGTCCTTGCGCTTGAAAGTGTCGAGCAGGGCAAGCTGGACGACGTGCTTGAGCACGTCGGCATGGTTGCCGGCATGGAAGGCGTGGCGGTAGTTCATCGGGGCAGTGTACGGGGCGGGGGCGCCAGCGGCTATGCTGGGCGGATGAGCCACCCCCTGCACAACGTCCTGGTGGTCGAGGACGAAACGGCCATCGCCGAGACCGTTCTGTATGCGCTGCGCAGCGAGGGCTACGCCGCCCGCCACTGCCTGCTCGGCAACGACGCCCTGGCCCGGTTGCGCCAGCAGGCCTACGATCTGGTGGTCTTGGATGTGGGCCTGCCGGACATGAGCGGGTTCGAGGTCTGCCGCAGCCTGCGCACGTTCAGCGAAGTGCCGGTGATCTTCCTGACCGCCCGCAACGACGAATTCGACCGGGTGCTCGGCCTGGAGCTGGGGGCGGACGACTACATGGCCAAGCCGTTCTCGCCCCGCGAGCTGGTGGCGCGGGTACGGGCGCGGCTGCGGCGGGCCGGCAGCAGTGCCGTGCCCGAGAGCGCGGGCTGGCAGCAGCTCGGGCGTTTCGCGATCGACCGCGAGGGCCGCCGGATCCGTTTCGGCGAGCAGCTGCTGGACCTGACCCGTTACGAATACGCCCTGATGGCCGCGCTGCTTCAGCGCCCGGGGGCGATTCTCAGCCGGGCCCAGCTGATGGACCGCGGCTGGGACAGCGATGCCGACAGCGCCGACCGCACGGTCGACACCCACGTGAAGACCCTGCGCGCCAAGCTGCGCGCCGCAGGTGCCGATCCCGACCCGATCCGCACCCATCGCGGGCTGGGCTACGCGCTGGAGGCGTAACGGTGCGCCTGGGTCTCAAACTGTTCCTGGGCTTCTTCCTGATCGTGGGCATCGCCGCGTTCTTTGTGATGCGCATCTTCGTCAATGAAGTGAAGCCGGGCGTACGCCAGGCAATGGAGTCGACCCTGGTCGATGCGGCCAACGTGCTGGCGGAAATGGCGGCGGCCGATCTCAAGGCGGGCACCCTGCGCAACGGCACCTTCGTGGCCAATCTGGCGCGCGCACAACAGCGCGATCCCAAGGCGATGGTGTGGCGCTTTCCCAAACGCACGCTGGACTACCAGGTGACCATCACCGACGCCAAGGGCATCGTGGTCTACGACTCCCGGGGCCGTGACGTCGGCCGCGACAACTCGCGCTGGAACGATGTCTACCGCACGCTGCGCGGCGAGTACGGCGCACGCTCCAGCCCGGAGACACCGGGCGATGACACCCATTCGGTGATGCATGTGGCCGCGCCGATCCTGGACCCGGCCGATGGGCGCACGCTCATCGGGGTGCTCAGTCTGGCCCAGCCCAACCGCAGCATCGACCCGTTCATCGCCGCCAGCCAGCGCGCGATCGTCAAGCGCGGGGCGTGGCTGATCGGGTTGTCCGCACTGATCGGCCTGCTGATGACGGCCTGGCTGATGCACGGCGTCAACCGCCTCAACCGCTACGCCAAAGCGGTGAGCGCAGGCGAGCCGGTGCCGCCGCCGAAGCCACGCCGCGACGAGATCGGCGACCTCGGTCAGGCGCTGGAAACCATGCGCCGCAAGCTGGAAGGCAAGGCCTACGTGGAGCAGTACGTGCAATCGCTGACCCACGAAATGAAGAGCCCGCTGGCGGCCATCCGCGGTGCGGCCGAGCTGTTGCAGGAGCCGTTGCCCGACCCCGACCGCGAGCACTTCGCACGCAGCATCCAGGGCCAGGCGCAGCGCCTCACCGAAACCATCGACAAGCTGCTGGCGCTGGCCGAGGTGGAGCAGTACGGCTGGCTGCAGAAGCAGGAGCGCATCGCCTTGGCGCCGCTGCTGCGGGCCGCCGCCGATGCGGTGGCCGTCAGCGCGCAGGCGGCGGGGGTGACGATCGACGTGGACGCCCCAGGCGGACCGGACCTGCAGGGCGATCGCTACCTGCTGCGGCAGGCAGTGAACAACCTGCTGGAAAACGCCGTGGCCTTCGCGCCGCCCGGCAGCCGTATCGTGCTGCGCGCAAGCCCGGCTGACGGCGGCGTCGCGCTGCAGGTGGACGACGCCGGCAGTGGCGTGCCCGAGTACGCCCTCGAGCGCGTGTTCGAACGCTTCTATTCGTTGGCGCGGCCGGCGACCGGCCAGCGCAGTTCCGGGCTCGGCCTGTCGTTCGTGCAGGAGGTGGCGCGCCTGCATGGCGGCCGCGCGCGGCTGCGCAACCGTGCCGAGGGCGGCGCGCGGGCCGAGTTGTGGTTGCCGTTGCGGCCACCGTCAGCTCCCGCCCGGCGCTGAGCGCGCCGGGACTTCACACAGACTTCAAATTCAGCACAAACCCCGCACATCGGCGTGCGCGACGCTGGCGTCCTCCCAACCGAGGACGGGCGATGAAATCCCTGAAGATGCTGTTGCGGTTCGCCATTGTCGGCGGGCTGATCCTGGTGCTGCTGATTCCCCTGGCGCTGATCAAAGGCGTGATCAACGAACGCGAGGCGTATCGCAACGAGGCCTACCAGCGTGTCGCGCAGAGCCGGGCTGGCGCGCAGACGTTGACCGGTCCGATCCGCGTGGTGCCGTGGACCGAAACCCGCGAGGTCGAAGTGGTGGACGCGGCGGGTACCAAGAAGAAGGAAAAGCAGGTCGAGCAGGGCGAGTGGCTGCAGATGCCGTCCAAGCTGCAGGTGGACGGGCGGATGCAGCCGGACGAGCGCCGTGTGGGCCTGTTCCGGGTGCCGGTGTACAGCTGGAATGCCACCATCACCGCTGAATTCGCCGACGACGACTATCCCGCCAGGGACGGTCGCGTATATGGCACGCCGTACCTGACCGTGGGCATCGCCGACGTGCGCGGGCTGGTCGGCTCGCCGCAGCTGCACGTGGATGGACGGGCGCTGGACCTGTTGCCCGATCCGGGTCCGGTGCGCAACATCGCCACCGGCCTGCACGTGGATCTGGCTCCGTTCGACGACAACCGCGGTGGCGTGCTGAAGGCCAGTACGGTGGAACTGTCGCTGGTGCTTGACGGCAGCCGCTCGCTGGCGGTGGTGCCGGTGGGCGACGACAGCCGCATCGCGCTGCGCTCGCCGTGGCCGCACCCGCTGTTCGGCGGCAGTTTCCTGCCCAACCAGCGCAAAGTGGATGCACAGGGCTTCGACGCGCAGTGGGCGGTGTCCTCGCTGGCGTCGCGGGCGCAGCAGCAGCTGCGCAGCGCTGGCGATGCCGAGATTGAGTCGGTGAGCGTGGAACTGGTCAACCCGGTGGACGTGTACACGCAGGCCGATCGTGCCAGCAAGTACGGCATCCTGTTCATTGTGCTGACCTTCGTGGGCTTCATCCTGTTCGAACTGATCAAGCATCTGCGCATCCACCCGCTGCAGTATCTGATGGTGGGGCTGGGCCTGGCGGTGTTCTTCCTGCTCCTGCTGAGCCTGTCCGAACACATTCCGTTCTGGATGGCGTACGCGGTCTCGGCAGTGGCCTGTATCGGCGTACAGGCGGTGTATCTGTCCGGGGTGCTGCACAGCTGGAAGCGCGGGCTGGGATTTGCCGCCATGCTCAGTGTGCTGTACGGCGCGCTGTACGGCCTGCTGATCTCGGAGAACAACGCGCTGCTGATGGGGTCGCTGCTGCTGTTTGCGGTGCTCGCCTCGGCGATGTGGATCACCCGCCGCGTGGACTGGTACGAACTGGGCGCCAGCCTCAAGTAAGCACGGAGACGACAATGATCACTTCCCGCCGTCTGCAGGAGCGCGCCAGCCGCGCCCTGCCGGCCCGACTGGGACGGTGTGCCGTACTGGCCGGGGAGGGCGCCGGCGACGGTTGGCCCTCCCCGCTGCAGGCCTTGCCGGGCGCGCGGGTCGCGCCCGGCCTGATGCGCTTTTCGATCGCGGCCGAGACCCGCGCCGCGGTGCTCGCCCGGGGGCTGGCGTTCCTGCGCGATGCGCGCCAGGCGCGCGGCAGCGTGCCGCAGCGGGCAGGGTGCGCCGCGTACCGGCCGTGGCAGGAGGGCGCGGCCGCGCTGGCGGAGGCGGGTATCGACGGGCTCCCGGCCGACTGGCCGCAGTACACGCCGGTATACGGCACCGCCACGCTCGACCGCAGTCGCTGGCTGCTCCTGATGCCGGTCCAGGGGGTGCTCTGGTATGGCTGGCGCGCGTGAGCGTCGCGATGCCGACCATGACTCATGGCCCGCGGGCAGCGGGCATGCCGCCCGCTAGACTCGCCTGTCGCGGCGGGTGCCGTGCAACGAAGGGTGGTCGAGTTGAAGCGGAGCATGTTCAAGCGGAACGCGGTGAAGTGGGGCGTGCTTGCCCTGGCCCTGGCGTTGAGTGGCGGTGCTGGTGCACAGGCGAAGGAGCCGGTGGACCTGGACATGGTCAGCCGCATCCGGCAGGAGGCGTTCCATCGCTCGCAGGTGATGGCCACCTTCAGCCACCTCACCGAACAGATCGGTCCGCGCCTGACCAACTCCCCGGCGATGTCCGAGGCCAATGCCTGGACCCGCAGCAGGTTCACGGACTGGGGCCTGCAGAACGTGCACGACGAAGCCTTCGATGCGTTCGGCCGCGGCTGGGAATTCAGCAACGCCAACGTCGAGATGCTCAGCCCGCGGGTGACCCCGCTGTACGCGCTGCCGAAGGCGTGGACGCCCGGCACGCGTGGTCCGGTGGAAGGCGAGGTGATCAAGGTCGACATCAAGAAGCTCGCCGACCTCGACCAGTACAAGGGCAAGCTCGCCGGCAAGATCCTGCTGCTCAACGATGCGCGCGATTACGCACGCGCCAGCAGCGCCGACTCGCACCGCCACGATGACGCCGGGCTGGCCGAACTGCAGGTGTTCGCGGTGCCCAAGGACGTGGCCGACGCCAAGGCCGACCGCGCCAGGAAGGCCAAGGAATATCTGGAAAAGCAGGCGCTGACCCGTGCCACCAACGCCTTCTTCGCCGAGCAGGGCGTGCTGGCGACCATCAGCATCAGCGGCTGGGACAACGGCATCATCCGTGTCGGCGGCGGTGGGTCGCGCAAGGCCGGCGAGCCGGTCGGCGTGCCGGAACTGGCGATGATGGCCGAGCACTACAACCAGCTGGTGCGCGCGCTGGACCACAAGCAGCCGGTGAAGCTGCGCGTGGACGTCCAGGCACGTTTCACCGACGACACCGACCAGCCCGGCTACAACACGCTGGCCGAGATCCGCGGCAGCAGCAAGGCCGACGAGATCGTGATGCTCGGCGCGCACCTGGATTCGTGGCACACCGGCACCGGTGCGGCCGACAACGCGGCCGGCGTCGCGGTGATGATGGAAGCCATGCGCATCCTCAAGGCGGTGGGCGCCAAGCCCAAGCGCACCATCCGGGTGGCGTTGTGGAGCGGTGAGGAGCAGGGGCTGGTGGGCTCGCAGGACTATGTGTCGCGCCACCTGGCCCGTTACCCCGAACCGACCGACCCGCAGCAGCTGACGCTGCCGGCCTCGATGCGCGAACCGACCGGGGCGTTGCAGCGCCAGCGCGATTACGACCGGTTCTCGGCGTATTTCAACATGGACAACGGCTCGGGTCGCTTCCGTGGCATCTACGCACAGGAAAACCTGGCGGCCGTGCCGATCTTCGAGGCCTGGCTCGCACCGTTCCACGATGTCGGTGCCACCACCGTGGCCACGCGCAACACCGGCAGTACCGATCACATCGCCTTCGACCGCGTCGGCCTGCCCGGTTTCCAGTTCATCCAGGATCGCCTGGACTACTTCACCAACGTCCATCACAGCAACCTGGATACCTGGGACCACGCCGAGCCGGAGGACCTCAAGCAGGCAGCGGCCATCGTGGCGTCCTTCGTCTACCACGCCGCGATGCGCGAGGAAAAGCTGCCGCGCAAACCGCTGCTCGCGCCCTGATCCGGCGCTGCCTGCCGCTCATGGCGTGGCGGCGGTGCCGAAGGGCGCAGCCGTGCGCGCCAGGGCCAGGCGGAACTGGCGTGGCCCGGTATCGCTGCTGGCCGGCAGTTCATGCACGTGCACGGCCTGCAGGGGGGCGTGTCCGTCCTGCTCGATCGCCATCAATTGCCGCGCCAGCAGGTCCTGGGTCCGGTGGGGCCCGGACAGGACGGCCAGACACAACGACGCATCGCAGGCCAGGGTGTGCAGCGACAGCGGGGGCAGCAGGGTCGCAAGGTAGCCGTCCAGGCCTTGGTGCAGCCGCATTATGGTGCGTGGATCAGGACTGTCCTGGCGCCCTCGCCATTCGTCCAGGAGGGCATGGAACGCGGTGTCGTCGGACAGCAGTCCGCCCAGCGCACGCAGCGGGGTGTCGACCTGGCCGGGTGGCCCGGTCATCCGGCGGGACCGCAGCGTCGGCTCCAGCATGCGGGTGATCCAGGGGGCCAGGCGCGTCGCCTGGACCCGCGGCATCACCGGGCCGGGCGGGGCGGGAACCTCCGGCCAGCTGACCACTGCCATCACCGCCACCCCCAGTGCGAGCACCAGCGCGCTGGCGGGCGCGGCAACATGCAGGACGGGGGCGCGGGGGCGAGCGGGATGGTGCATGGAAACCTCCGGCAGTGCGGGTTGCAGGACGGTGGGCGTGCCACCGCGCAGCCATGAAAGCAGGGCGCGCCCTGGAAATCTTTAGGAATTGGCCGGTTTTCGCATGTGCGGCCGCAGGCGGGTAAAATTGCCGGGATTCCCGTTCCCCGAGCCCTCCATGATCTGCCGCACCCGCTTTGCCCCCAGTCCCACCGGCTACCTGCATATCGGTGGTGCCCGCACCGCGTTGTACTGCTGGCTGGAAGCCCGTCACCGGGGCGGCGAGTTCGTGCTGCGCATCGAGGACACCGACCGCGAACGCAGCACCCAGGGCGCCATCGACGCAATCCTGGAGGCGATGGACTGGCTGGGTCTGGGCTACGACGAAGGTCCGATCTACCAGACCGACCGCGTCGCCCGTTACAAGGCGGTGGCCGAACAGCTGGTTGCCGACGGAAAAGCCTATTACGCCTACGAGACCAAGGAAGAGCTGGATGCGATGCGCGAGGCCGCGATGGCCCGCCAGGAGAAGCCGCGTTACAACGGCGCCGCGCGTGAGCTGGGCCTGCCGTACCGCGACGACCCCAATCGCGTGATCCGCTTCAAGAATCCGCTCGACGGCACGGTGGTGTTCGACGACCTGATCAAGGGGCGCATCGAGATCGCCAACAGTGAACTCGACGACATGGTGATCTTCCGTCCGGATGGCTTCCCCACCTACAACTTCGCGGTGGTGGTGGACGACTGGGACATGCGCATCAGCGAGGTCATCCGCGGCGACGACCACATCAACAATACTCCGCGGCAGATCAATCTGTACGAAGGGATCGGCGCGCCGGTGCCGAAGTTCGGCCACATGCCGATGATCCTGGACGAGCAGGGCGCCAAGCTGTCCAAGCGCACCGGCGCGGCCGACGTGATGCAGTACAAGGATGCCGGCTACCTGCCCGATGCACTGCTGAGCTATCTGGCCCGGCTGGGCTGGTCGCACGGCGACCAGGAGCTGTTCACCCGCCAGGAGCTGATCGACCTGTTCGACGTGACCCACTGCAACTCCAAGGCCGCGCGCCTGGACATGGCCAAGCTGGGCTGGGTCAACCAGCACTTCCTGAAGACCGTTGACCCGGCCGATATCGCACCGCACCTGGTCTACCAGCTGAACAAGCTGGGCCTGGACCTGGCGGCAGGCCCGGCCCCGGCCGACGTCGTGGTGGCCCTGCGCGACCGCGTGCAGACGCTGAAGGAAATGGCCGAGAAGGCCGTGGTCTGGTACCAGCCGCTGACCGACTACGACGAGGCGGCGGTGACCAAGCACTTCAAGCCGGGCGCGGAACTGCCGCTGGGCAAGGCCCGCGAGCTGCTCGCCGCAGCCGGCGAGTGGACGGTCGACAGCGTTTCGGCCGCCCTGCACGACGTGGCCACCGCGCTGGAGATCGGCATGGGCAAGGTCGCCCAGCCGCTGCGCGTGGCCATCACCGGTACCCAGGTCAGCCCCGACATTTCCCAGACCGTGTTCCTGGCCGGGCGTGAAGAGGCCTTGAAACGCATCGACGTCGCACTCACTAAAGTACCGTCGGCCTGATAACCGGAGACCGCGCATGTCCGCCAAGACCGCTTGTACCGCCCCGCACCACCATGTTCACGATGCCTCGGACTTCGTGAAGGTGGTCGAACGCGTGTGCATCGAGCGCGGACTGCGCCTGACGCCCATCCGCGCCAATGTGCTGCGTCTGATCGCCGAGGCCGGAAAACCGGTCAAGGCCTACGAACTGCTGGAGTGGGTGCGCAACGGCAAGGGCGTGGGCGCTGACGCCCCGCCCACCGTGTATCGGGCGCTGGACTTCCTGATGGCCAACGGCTTTGTGCACAAGCTCGAGTCGGTCAACGCCTTCGTGGCGTGCCACCACCCGAGCAGTGCGCAGCACTCGGTGCCGTTCCTGATCTGCAACAGCTGCCACAGCGCAGTGGAACTGGAAGACCGCGAGATCGTCAGCCAGCTGGAAAAGCGCGCCAAGGAGCTGGGCTTCCAGCCGCAGGCGCAGACCCTGGAAGTACACGGACTCTGCGCGCGCTGCGCGGGGTAACGCCGCACCCGGTGCTGGCGGGGCATCCATCCGGCAGACGCGCGGATTTCTGCATGAGGCGGCTTACCTGCCGGGATCTGCCCCGGCATCGGCCGTCTCCACCCGCACCACCACCGACATGCCCGGGCGCAATCGCCTGGCCAGTGGCTGGTCGGGATCGATGGCGATACGGATCGGCAGGCGCTGCACGACCTTGGTGAAGTTGCCGCTGGCGTTGTCCGGGCGCAGCACGCTGAACTCCGAGCCGGTGGCCGGGGCGATCTGTTCGATATGGCCGTGCAGCCGCTGGCCGTCGAAGGCATCCACCGAGAAGGTGGCCGGTTGGCCGATGCGCATTTTCCAGGTCTGGCCTTCCTTGAAGTTGGCCACCACCCACAACGCATCGGGGACCAGGAACAGCAGCTGCGAGCCAGCGGTGACGTACTGACCCAGGCGGACCGACGCTTCGCTGATCTGCCCATCGCGTGGCGCGTGGATGACCGTATTGGCCAGGTCGATGCGGGCCAGCGCGAGCTGTGCCCGCGCGGTCTCCACGCGGGCTTCCAGGCCCTTTCGGGCCACTCGGGTGGAGGTGAGGGTTTCCTCGGCGATGCGGATCTGCGCCTGCGACTGCAGTACGGCCGATTGTGCGGACTGCGCGCCGGTACGGAACTTGTCACGGTCGTTGAGCGCGACCAGCTGCTGGGCTGCCAGCTCCTCATAGCGCTTGAGTTCGTTGCGCGATCGCGACAGCTCGCTCTGGCCGGCGGCAAGGTTGGCCTGCGCGGCGGCGATCTGCGCGCGGTTCTGTGCCTGGGTCTGGTCGGAATTGGCCAGCGCGGCCAGCGCGCTGTCCAGATCGGCCTGGGCCTGGGCCACTTTTTCCTTGTAGATGCGGTCATCGATGCGCACCAGTGCATCGCCCTTGCGCACGTACTGGAAGTCCTTGACCAGCACCTCGGTGACATAGCCGTTCACCTGCGGCGCGAGCACGGTGATCTGGCCGCGCACGTAGGCGTTGTCGGTGCTGACACGGGTGCTGTCGAACGGCCACAACGACCATGCACGCAGGATCAATGCGATGCCGAGCAGGGCAATCACGATCATGATCACGACGCTGCGCGTGCTGGGTTTGAGGTACTTGGGCACGCCCGACGGTGTCGCCGCGGCGGGCGTACCGGTCGGGGCAGCATCGGTCGGCGGCGCTGGATTCACGTTCTCGGGCGTGCTGTCGTCGCGTGGCGGGGGAGTGGGCATGTCGGGACTCATGGGGTAGCGGCCGGCGGGGATGCCGGGACGGTCGGCGAAACGGCACGGCGCTGGCGTTTGCGCCATTGCTTGAGCAGGGCGGTGCGCACCGACAGCAGCAGCAACCAGCCGAGGAAGGCCAGCGCCACGGTGCCGCTGAGCGTGAACACATCATTGAACGCCCGCACATTGGCCTCGCGGCGTGTGGTCAGTGCCAGCTGCGCAGTGCCCTGCGCGCTGCGCTGCACCGGGTCGGTGATCAGGCCGGCATAGAGCTGTTGCTGCTGTTTCAGGCGCTGTGCCACCACGCCGTCGGCCGGATCGAGCTGGCTGACGAGCGCGCTGGAGTACACCTGTTCGCGGTGCAGTTGGTAGGTGCCCAGCACCGCTGAACCGGCCAGGCCACCCAGCGTCTGGGTGATCGACAGGGTGACCAGAAAGGTGATCATGTGGTCCACGCCCTGTTTCAAGGCCTGGGTGATGCCGAGCATGATCAGCGGGCCCATGAACATGCCCGCGCCGACCGAGGCCAGGAACTGGCTGGCGTAGAAGTCGTGCGGGCGGTCCAGGCTCGTCCGGCTCTGGTCGAGGAACGCGGCGCTGCCCAGCAGCAGGATCGCCATCAGCAGCTGGGGGATGATCCGCCTGGGGCCGAAGGTCAGCGACGCCGCCGCGATGCCGGTCACCACGCCGGCGAGGATCACACCGAACAGCGGGCGCATCTGGTCCGGACCCATCCCGAGCTGACGCATCAACCCGACCACGCCGTAGGACTGCTCGGTAGTCAGGAAGCGGATCAGGAACGCACCGACAATGAAGTGCAGCACCGGCAGGCTGGCCAGCCAGCGCGTCTGCAGCAACGGGTTGCGCCGGAAGTGTTCGATGATGAAGGCCGTCGTGCCCAGCACGATCGCGGCCACCAGCGCCCAGCCCAGCCAGGGGGTGTCGAACCACCAGCGTGTATAGCCCTGGGCCAGCACCACGACCAGCAGGCCCACCGCCGGCGCGAGCAGCGCAAATGTCAGGAAGTCCAACGGCTCGAACGCCTTGATCTGCGCACCCGGCGGCAGTTTGAGCACGACTACCGCAGCGAACGCGCACAGCGCCAGCCCGGCCTCGAACAGGTAGAGGTTGTGCCACTGGCCGGTGTCGACCAGTCCCGGTGACACCAGCCAGGCGATCGGTATCGCCAGCTGCGAGATGCCCACGCCGATCACCAGTAGATTTCCGGTGTAACGGCGCGGCAGGGATTGCAGCATGTACAGCGTACCCAGCGTGCTGCAGGCCGCGCCAGCGAATCCGCTGGCCGCGCGCGTCAGCACGGTGGTCTCGTAGCTGCCGACAAACAGGTGCAGTACCGCCAGCGCGGCGTACAGGCCCAGCCCGATTTCGGCAAACAGGCGGATGCCGTACTGCTGGCGGAATTTGAAGGCCAGCAGGTTGGCGGTCACATTGACCATCGCGTAGGCCGCCACCAGCCAGCTGCCCTGGGCCGGCGTGAGCCCGAGCTGGCCCTGCATGAAAGGCAGGTTGGCGGTGACCAGGGCGTTGCCGAGCCCGCCGGTGATGCCGACCAGCAGCGCCACCAGCGCATAGGCCAGGCGCCGGTGCGGCGGATGCCACGGCATGGAGGCCGAGCCGGGCAGCGTCGGTTTTTCGTGCTCTTCCCAGTCCGGTACCGGCTTGAGGTACTGCGGCATCACCCCTCCCCGTGATCAGGCCCCCGCAGTCCACCACGCAGCAACTGCAGGGCGCGCGTGGCCAGCGTGGCGCGTTCTTCCCGGGTCTTGCCACGCAGCGCGGCTCCCAGCATGCCCGAGATCAGTGAAATGTCCGTCACGTCGAGATCGGCGCGGCACAGGCCGGCGGCGATGGCGCGCTGCATGGGCGCGCGCAGCACGGCACGGATGGTCTCGCGCGCGGTCTTGATGGTGGGATCGTCCGGATCGACGGCGCGCCAGTAGTCCGACAGCGCGGGCGACTGCACGATGCGTGCGGCCATGCCGTTGAGCACCTCGAACAGGGCGTCGTCGCGGTCACCCAGGGTCTGCACCTGGCGCTGGATGCGGGTGACCGTACGTTGCAGCAGGGCTTCCACCAGCGCCGTGCGGTCGGGGAAGTTGCGGTAGAGGGTGGCGCGCCCGACCTGGGCGCGTTCGACCACCAGGTCCAGCGGCGCGGTGACGCCGTGCTGGCCGAATACGGCATCGGCGGCGTCGAGGATCTGGGCACGGCGGGCGGCCGCATCGGCACGTTGGGTAGGCATGGCCCATGTTCGGACAGATGTGTCCGTTCTGGAAGGGGCGGACGCGTCACGTCAGGCGCACGCAGGGGGCGCCGCTGGGGTTTGTGCAGGGCGGGTGAACCCAGCGCGGTGCCGGCACGGTGGCCAGCCACGGTGAAGCCCCGGCACTCGATCGACCTGCGTGCCACGGGGAGGGACAAGGGAAAAAAAGAGGGGGCCTTGCGGCCCCCTCAGAGTAAGAACAACGACCCCGGTCGTGAGAGGCGGGTATCAGAAGAAGGCGCGGATGCCGAAGGCCACGCCGCGGCCCGGCAGCGGCGAGTAGTCGCGCAGCAGGGAGGTGTGCGGGCGGACTTCCTGGTTGGTCAGGTTGCTGCCGTCCAGGAAGACTTCGTAGCTGTTGCTGTCGTTGCGGTCCCAGCGGTAGGCGAGGTGGGCGTCGACGAGGGTGTAGCCGTTGCTCGGGTCTTCGTTCTGGGCCACATCCTTCTGGCTGCTGTAGCGCACGGCACCGACCGAGGCGCGCCAGCCGTCGCGGGACCAGCGCAGGTCGGCGCCGATGCGGGCCGGGGAAATCCGCGGCAGGTAGCCACTGTTGGCCAGGTCCACGGTGTAGTTGTGGTTGTGGTCGCCATGCGGCACGGCGATGTCCACGCTGCGGCTGCCGCTGCCATCCAGTTCGGCCTTTACGTAGTCGCCGAACACGCGCAGGTCCCAGTCGCCGGACGTGCCTTCGAACAGGTGGAACAGGGCCTCCGCTTCGGCACCCTTGAAGGTGGCATCCTGCTGGGTCCACAGGCGGACCGGCAGCGATTCGACCACGCCGGTGTCGGCCAGGTAGATGAAGTTCTTGAACCTGGTCTGGTAGATCGAGGCCGAGAAGTCGACGCGGTCGCTGTGGGTGTGGATGCCCAGTTCGACGCGCTGCCCGCGCTCGGTCTTCAGGTCCGCATTGCCGATTTCCAGGGAACGGGTGGCGATGTGTGCGCCAGCGGCGTACAGCTCCTCGTTGGTCGGTGCGCGCTCGGAGCCGTCCACGCCGAAGCGCAGGTCCACCGCGTCATTGAGCTTCCAGATACCGGCAGCGGACAGGTTGGTGGCGTCGAACGTGCGTGCGCGGTAGTCGCCGGTCGGGTCGAGCTTGACCTGGTCGTGGCGGCCGCCGAGTTCCAGTTTGAACGGGCCGAACTGCTTTTCCTGCAGCACGAACAGGCCGACGTTCTTTGTGCCGGTGTCGGGCACGAACGCTTCTTCACCCTTGGCGCCGAAGTCGCTGTTGCCGAACTGCACGCCGAAGGCGCCATCCCAGCCGCCGATCTGCTGCTGTACCGCCTCGAGGCGGGCTTCGATGCCGCGGTTGGTGAAGCGCGTGGACGGAGTGCCGGCTTCCAGCTCGGTGTGCTCGTAATCGGTGTAGGCGGTGCGCAGATTGACGTTCTTCAGGAACGGGACCGGGTTGTAGATGCCGGCCTTCGCTTCGAAGCGGTTCTGCACCATGTCGATGCGCACGTCGTGCTCGTCGCCTTCTTCCTCCTCGCCGTGGTCATGGTCGTGATCGTGGTCGTGATCATCGTCGGCATGCACGTGTGCGCCGTTGGGGATGCCGTAGTTGGTGCGGTAGGTGCTGGCCGAGATGCCGGCGTAGCCGCCGTCGCCCAGCCAGGTGACGCCCAGACCGCCGGCGCGGGTACGGATGGAACTGTTGTCCAGACGGCCGCGGCGCGGCTCGTCGGCGTCGTCTTCGTCGTGGTCGTGGCCGCTGTGGTCTTCCAGGCCATCGATCACGGCGTAGCCCGGGATGCGGTAGTCGTCGCCGTTGCGTACGAGGCCATCCACATGCAGCACCACGTTGCCGCTGACGCCGTCCAGGCGGAACATGCCGCTGCGCTCGTCATTGACCGAGTTGCCGCGCAGTTCGGCGCGACCGCTGAGCGGGCGGTCCGGCAGTTCGCGTGCGATGCGGCCATCAACCACGTTGACCGCGCCGCCGATCGCGCCGCTGCCGAACAGCAGCGTGGCCGGGCCCTTCAGCACTTCGATCTGGTCGGCCAGGAACGGCTCGATGCTGGTGGCATGGTCGGCGCTGACCGTAGAGGCGTCCATGTTGCCCATGCCGTTGGAGAGCACCGCCACGCGCGGGCCTTCCTGTCCGCGGATGATCGGGCGACCGACGCCGGGGCCGAAGAAGGTGCTCTGCACGCCGGGCAGCTTGGCGACGGTGTCGCCAAGCGTGCCGGCCTTCTGTTCGTCCAGACGTTCGCCGGCGAGGACATCGACCGGGCGGGCCAGGGATTCGGCATCGCCCTGCAGCGGCGAGGCGGTGACCTTGACCTCGGACAGCTCGGTCAGGTGGCCGCGATGGCCGTCATCGTCGGCAGCCATCGCCACGGAGGGCAGGAGGGCGGCCGCCAGGGCCAGGGACAGCGTGTGGCGCGTAAACAGGGGGCGGGAAGAGCGCATAGGGGCAGGGTCCGTCAGTCGAATTG
>NZ_CAMPPN010000028.1:0-7492 GCF_946900935.1 Stenotrophomonas sp. Marseille-Q5258 | reverse complement strand
GGGCGCGGGCCGCTCGCGGGCGGGGAGCGGCGGCCCCGCGGGCAAACAAGCCCCGGCCGGCCGCCTGGGCCGGCGAAAACGGGGGGGGCGGGGGGGGGGGGGGCGGGGGGGGGGGGGGGCGGGGCGGGGGGGGGGGGGGGCAACGTGACATGGGTCCCGGCGGGGAGCAGGCGGGTTTTGGGGGGCGGGGGGCGGCGGCGGGGGCGGCGGGGGGCCGTGGCACCGCCATGCCGCGAGGGGGGCGGTGGGCCGGGGTACTTCTGGTTTGACTCCGGTTTAAGCACACTTCCCGTTGAATGGCCGCACGGCGTGGCGCGCGGTCGCGGGGAGGGGACATGGCGGACACCAGGAACAGGGCGTTCGGCCGGGCATGCGCCCGGGCCGCGCACGCGCCTGCCGCATCGGCGACGGGCAGCCGGAGGCCGTCATGAGCCGCGAGCCGGGCAGCATTCCCGCCCCGACGGACGATCTGTCCGACCAGCTTCGCCGCATGGAGAAAATCATCGATGGCATCGCCGTCGGCACCTGGGAGTGGAACATCCAGACCGGCCAGATGCGGGTCAACGAGCGCTGGGCCGGCATTGTCGGCTACACGCGCGAGGAACTGGCTCCGATCACCCCGGAGACATTCTTCCGGCTGGTGCATCCAGACGATCTTGAGAGCTCCAACGCACTGCTGAAAGAGCACCTGGAAGGACGCTCGCTGCGGTTCGACAGCCTGTGCCGGATGCGCCACAAAGACGGACACTGGATCTGGGTACAGGATCGCGGACGCATCTACGAATGGGATGCGCAGGGCCGGCCGGTGTGGATGGCCGGTGCGCATGCCGATGTCACCGACCTGCAGACAGCCCGCCAGGATGCGGCCAACATGCGCCAGCGTCTGCAGGCGGTGGTGGATGCGTCCGACGAAGTGGCGGTGATCGCCACCGACATCGATGGCGTGGTCAACCTGTTCAACACCGGCGCGCAGAAGCTGCTCGGCTACAGTGCGGACGAAGTGATCGGGCGGGTCAACCCCGGCCTTTTCCACGATGCCGAGGAAATGCGCGCGTACCTGCAGCAGGATGTCGGTGACGGTGTGCCGCTGCCCAGCATCTTCCAGGCGCTGACCGCTCGCGCCGCGCGGGGCACCTGGTCGCACCAGTGGACCTTCGTGCGCAAGGATGGCGAGCGCCGCCAGGTGCGCCTGTCGATCAGCCCGCTGGATTGCGCCAGCGGCTCGCGGATCGGCTACGTCGGCATGGCGGTGGACATCACCCCGCTGCTGGCGATCCGCGAGCAGGCGTATGTGGCGGCGGAGAAGTTCGCCGGCGCGTTTTCCTCGGCCGCGCTTGGCATGGCGCTGGTGTCGCTGGAAGGGCGCTGGCTGGATGTCAACGATGCCCTCTGCGGCATCCTTGGCTACACCCGTGCGGAACTGCTGCAGATCGACTTCCAGACCTTGACCCATCCCGAAGACCTGCACGCCGATCTGACCCTGGTCGGCGACCTGCTCGCCGGCCGCCGTGATCATTACCACATGGACAAGCGCTACCTGGGCAAGGCCGGCAATATTGTCTGGGGGCGGCTGTCGGTGTCGCTGGTGCGCGCCGGCAACGGCGAGCCGCTGCATTTCGTGTCGCAGATCCAGGACGTCACCGCGCAGCGCCAGAGCGGGCAGCAGCTGCGCGAGTCCGAACAGCGCACGCGGATTACGCTGGATGCGGTGGCCGACATGGTAGTGACTCTGGATCTGCACGGCACGGTCCAGTACGCCAACGCAGCCGCGAGCCGGGCGTTGGCCGGGGCAGGCGCCGACGGCCTCACCGGCAGCCGGCTGGCCGAGCTGATGGAACTGACCACCGAGTACGCGCCCCGTTCGCCGCTGGACCTGTCCGTGCTTCTGGATCCGGACAGCAATGCGGTGGATCTGCATTCGGACCTGCTGTTGGCGGTGGGCGCCCAGCGGGTGCCGGTGGACCTCACGCGCGCCTGGCTGCGTGGCGAGGACGGCGTCATCAGTGGTGCGGTGTGGGTGATCCGCGATGTCACCCAGCAGCGCGCGCGCCAGCGCGAAGCGCGCCATCTGGCCGAGGTCGATCCGTTGACCGAACTGAGCAACCGCCGCGGGTTCGAAGCGCACCTGCAGCAGGCGATCACCCGCGTGGCCCGCACCGGGCAGCAGGCGTCGCTGATGTACATCGATCTGGACCACTTCAAGCCCGTCAACGATACGCACGGTCACCTCGCCGGCGATGCCGTGCTGTGGGCGGTGGCCAGTCTGCTGCGGCATGGGGTGCGCGATTCGGACATCGTCGCCCGACTCGGCGGCGACGAGTTCGCGGTGATCCTGGCCGGCTGTTCGCTCAAGCGTGCGCGGCGTATCGCCAGCGATCTGCTCGACGCGCTGCGCGCGCTGTCCATTCCGTGGGACCAGCAGCGGCTGGCAGTGGGGGCCAGCATCGGCATTGCCGCCCTGGGCGGCGCCATGAGCGTGGATGACGCTGTGGCCGCCGCCGATGCGCAATGCTATCGGGCCAAGGCCGCCGGCCGCGACAACGTGCAGGTGGAGGCGCCGGGCGAGGGCCCGTTCGATCCGCTCGACAGCGGCGATACCAGCGAGGCAGGGGAGGGCTGAGCGGTGCCGCAGGCTGGCCGCCGCCACGGCGGTCCGGGATACTCGCCGGCCACGCGAATGGACAGGAACAGCAGGATGCGCCCCCTGGATCGCGAGGGACGTGACCGCCCTGGCGATGGCTCTGGCTGGATCGGCCGGTGTTCCCGCCCAAGCCGCTGCCGGCCCTGCATATCGATTGATCGGCCGCCCTAAAGGTTGCCTGCCAGGGGCCGCTATATCGGTCGGAGTTGCCCCCTGCGTGGCAGGGGGACCTGGCGGCCTGTCTGATCGATAGATCCACCCGACCGTGCTCCGGTCGTGCACTGCCTCTGGAAGTCGCGTCATTTCAACTGACGATGTTCGTGCGTCCCAAACCAGCTGATCACCCGCGCCGGACATCCCGTTCGGCGTCGCCATCGCTTATCGGACACGAGGTCATACGATGTTTACTTCAGGCTTGCATACGCCGGTGCGTGCACCGCTGTCGGTCACTGCCGTCGATTCACCCTGGCGCGCCCTGCGCGGCCTGTTCCGCGCCCGCCGCAGCCACGGCGAGGCGGGGGCCGGGGCGGCCGCACGTCACCAGGCGGCGCTGGAAGCGCAGGTCGCGGCCCTGCACCGCGTGCAGGCCGTGATCGAGTTCGACCTTGACGGCACCATCCTGGAAGCCAACGACAACTTCCTGCAGACGCTGGGCTACACCCTGGCGGAGATCCAGGGGCGGCACCACGCGATGTTCGTCGACCCGGTGCAGGCGCAGAGCGAGGAGTACCGCGCGTTCTGGGCCAAGCTGGGGCGCGGCGAGTTCGACGCCGGCCAGTATCGCCGGGTCGGCAAGGGCGGCCGGGAGATATGGATCCAGGCGTCCTACAACCCCGTGTTCGACAGCGATGGCCGGCCCTACAAAGTGGTGAAATTTGCCACCGACATCACCGCGCAGAAGTTCCAGGCGGCCGATTTCGCCGGCCAACTGGCGGCGATCAGCAAATCCCAGGCGGTGATCGAGTTTGGCATGGACGGACGCATCCTTGCCGCCAACGACAACTTCCTGGCGGTGATGGGCTATCGCCTGGAGGAGGTGCGTGGCCAGCACCATTCGATGTTCGCCGAGCCCGCCTACCGCCAGAGTGCCGAGTACCAGCGCTTCTGGGAAAAGCTGGGGCGGGGCGAGTTCGACGCCGGCCAATACAAGCGGCTGGGGCGCGATGGGCGTGAGGTGTGGATACAGGCGTCGTACAACCCGATCTTCGACATGAACGGTCGGCCGTTCAAAGTGGTCAAGTACGCCACCGATGTGACCGCGCAGGTGCAAGCCAGTCTTGCCCTGGAGCTGGCGGTGGCGCAGACCCGTGAAGTGGTGGCGGCGGCCCAGGGAGGGGACCTCACCGGCCACATTCCGACCGCCGACAAGCGCGGCCCGATCGCCGAGCTCTGCGAGGGCATCAACGCGCTGGTCGAGGCGATGGCCTCGATCATCGGGCAGATCAAGTTCGCGGCCGACACCATCGCGGTCGGTGCCAGCGAGATCGCCGAAGGCAACAGCGACCTGTCGGTGCGCACCGAGCAGCAGGCGGCGTCGCTGGAGGAAACCGCGGTGTCGATGAAGGGGCTCACCGCGACCGTGCAGCGCACCGCCGACAACGCCCGCCAGGCCAGCGCGCTTGCCAGCGGCGCGGTCGATGTCGCCGACCAGGGCGGACACGTGGTGCACGAAGTGGTGGCGACGATGGCGCTGATCAACGACTCCTCGCGGCGCATCGTCGACATCATCGGGGTCATCGACGGCATCGCATTCCAGACCAATATCCTGGCGCTCAACGCAGCGGTGGAGGCGGCGCGTGCCGGCGAGCATGGCCGTGGCTTCGCGGTTGTCGCCTCGGAGATCCGCTCGCTGTCGCAGCGCTCGGCCGACGCCGCCAAGGAGATCAAGCAACTGATCGGCGACTCGGTGGAGAAGGTCGGCGCGGGAACCGCGCAGGTCGAAAGCGCCGGACGGACGATGACGGACATCGTGGTCAACGTGAAGCGCGTCAGCGCGTTGATGAGCGACATCAGCGCCGCCGCCCAGCAGCAGAGCGAGGGCATCCAGCAGATCAACCGTGCCGTGGAGCATATCGACGAAGGCACCCAGCAGAATGCGGCGCTGGTCGAGGAAGCGTCGGCGGCGGCGCGCAGCATGGAGGAGCAGGCATCCCAGCTGCTGCAGACCGTGGCCGGATTCCGAGTGGATGCGGCAGTGGCGCAGACGCAGCGACAGGCAATGCAGGGCGCCCAGCCGGTACTGCGCCTGGTGTGAGCGCAGGCGCGATGGGCGGCGGCACCGGCTGCACCCTTGCGCGTGGCTCTGGGATACGCCTGCATCCAACGGACGGGCGTACGCGGTTGCAACAGGGATGGATGTGGGCGGCCATGCTGGCGCTGGCCGAACGACTGCGCGCTGGCCATCGCCTGGCGTGAGATCGTGCCGGCGCAGGGCCGGCCGAAGTGCGCGCCAGAGCAGGGTCCAGCGCTGCCGGGTGCACCCAGCCACCGCTGCATGGGTCGACTGGCGTAAACGAAAAACCCCGCCAAAGCGGGGTTTCATCTCCGATGATTGCGGAGCGTATCGTTCCATTGGTGCCGAAGGTGGGACTCGAACCCACACGCTTTTAAGGGCGGCGGATTTTGAGTCCGCTGCGTCTACCGATTCCGCCACTTCGGCTGGCTGGCCGCGTAGTGTATACAAAACCTGCGGCGGTGGGGAGACCTGAACGCTTCAGTGTGACGGCGGCCTTCATCGGGTTGGGACGCTATAATCACCGCGCTGAACCATACAGGGAGCCGGGGATGAGCGCGCTGCAGGATCTACGGGTGCTGGTGGTGGAGAACGACGAGATGAGTGCGGCCCTGCTGCAGATGCAGCTGGTGCAGTCCGGGGCGGTCGTCGTGGGGTTGGCGGCCTCGGTGTCCGAGGCATTGCACCTCCTGGGCGAGACCGCACCGCAGGTCGCGCTGCTCGATTACCGTCTGGCCAACAACGAAACCAGTGAGGCGGTGGCCGAAGGACTTTCCGCACGTGGCATTCCGTTTGTTCTGGCGACCGGCATGGCGCCGGATCATCTTCCGGCGACGTTCCGCAGCGGTGTCGTGCTCAGCAAGCCGTACCTCACCGCGGAACTGACCGCCGCACTCGAGCGTGCCCGCCAAGGCGATTCAGTCGCCGGCTGATGCCGCGACAGAGGGCGTGTCAGGCCGCTTCCTGACAGACAAGATCAACCGGTTCGCGGTCGTCGAGAATGCGGTACTGCGCGGCCAGATCGGCCGGGTCAGGATTGAGCCACGCGTCCAGGTGTTCCGGGCGGATCGGCACGATGCAGCGGTCATGCCCGGCTGCGGCTACCGCCACCGGCGGTTCGTCGGTGATCGCCGCGAACGACAGCAGCCGGCCTTCCGGCCCGTCCCATTCCGACCACAGGCAGGCCACGAGCAGGTCGCGTGGCGGCTGCGGGTGGAATTCCAGGACCACGTTCTGCGCGCGCTCGCCAGGTGCCAACGCGCGGTGTTCGAGTGCATGGCGCGGAACGTGCTCATAGAACGACTGCACCACCACGACGCCGTGTCGATGACCGAACGCGGGCTTCCAGTACCCACCGAGGCTGTCGCGGCGCGCATTGTAGGTGCCCGGGTAGAGCACGTCATTGCGGGCCGGCACATCCGGCAGCCGGCATTGGTAGCGCATCGGCTTGATCACGCGCTGGCCGCCCTCGGAAACGATCACCGGCGCGTATACGCCCGGAAAGATGCGGCTGTCGCGCGGCAGCAGCCCGGTGCGGTGCAGGTCGTCCAGGCGCGCCTGCGCGCGCTCGATCCGGTTGCCGGCGATACGTAGTTCGTTGCGTGCCTTCTGCGAAGGGCGTGCGGCGAGCTGGCTTTCAGCCGATGCCAGGCGTGCGGACTGCAGCCGGATCTCCTCGTCGAGTGCGCGCATTTCCTCGGCATGCCACTGCTGGATCTTTGCCACGATGTCCTGCCCCTGCGGCGTGCGTGCGCCGGCGAACCCGTCATCCATCGCCTTGGGCGTTTTGGGCCGTGGCTTGCCAGGATCGTGCGCATAGAGCTGCGCGAACGCCTCCAGCGACATGACCGCGCCGTACTCACGTACAAGCCTGGTGTAATCGGCACGGATCTGGGCGGAGTAGCACATGGCGGCAGGGGCGGCGGGCAGGGGAACAGGATAGGACGCGTGGGTCTCACCGGGTGCGCATGGCCTGCGTCATGCTACAGGCCCGTTCACTCCGAGAAAGCCCCATGTCCCTGCCTGCCAGCCTGCAGCTCTACCCCGTGCCGCCCACTGTCGAGGAGTACCGCCAGCTGCGCGTGCTCGCCGGCCTGAGCCCCAAATCACTGGAGGCAGCCACGCTGGGCCTGCCCAACACGGTGTTCGGGGTGAGCATCCGCGACGGCGAACGGTTGGTGGCGATGGGCAGGCTGGTCGGCGACCGCGGCTGCTTCCTGCAGGTGGTGGACATTGCGGTGGTTCCCGACCGCCAGGGGCAGGGACTGGGCAAGGCGGTGATGGGCGCGCTGGATGTCTGGCTGCGCGCGAACGCGGTCGGTGCTTACGTAAGTCTGATCGCCGATGGCCAGGCGCATCGGCTGTACGCGCAGTTCGGTTTTGCCCAGACCGCGCCGAAGTCGGTGGGCATGGCCAAGGTGGTGGGCTGACCACGCAGAGAAAGAAGCGCCAACAAAAAGCCCCGACCGGAGTCAGGGCTGTTTGTTGAAGCTGGCGTCCCCACGGGGATTCGAACCCCGGTCGCCACCGTGAAAGGGTGATGTCCTAGGCCTCTAGACGATGGGGACGCGTTGAACCGGATTTTGCTTCTGTCGGACGGCCTGTGTCCGGAGAAGTGG
>NZ_CAMPPN010000027.1:0-55437 GCF_946900935.1 Stenotrophomonas sp. Marseille-Q5258 | reverse complement strand
TGGCGTCCCCACGGGGATTCGAACCCCGGTCGCCACCGTGAAAGGGTGATGTCCTAGGCCTCTAGACGATGGGGACGCGTTGAACCGGATTTTGCTTCTGTCGGACGGCCTGTGTCCGGAGAAGTGGTGGAGCCAGGCGGGATCGAACCGCCGACCTCCTGCATGCCATGCAGGCGCTCTCCCAGCTGAGCTATGGCCCCACGTTGATGCTGCGAGCCGCCTATCATAGCGGCGCTTTTGCTGGATGGGAAGCTTTTTCTGGGGCACCAACAAAAAGCCCCGACCGAAGTCGGGGCTGTCTGTTGAAGTTGGCGTCCCCACGGGGATTCGAACCCCGGTCGCCACCGTGAAAGGGTGATGTCCTAGGCCTCTAGACGATGGGGACGCGTTGAACCGGATTTTGCTTCTGTCGGACGGCCTGTGTCCGGAGAAGTGGTGGAGCCAGGCGGGATCGAACCGCCGACCTCCTGCATGCCATGCAGGCGCTCTCCCAGCTGAGCTATGGCCCCACGTTGTACCGCGAGCCGCCTAGTATACCTGCGTGTTCACGTTTGTGGAAGACCACATTCGAAGCCCGCAGGGGGCGGTGAATAAAAAGACCCGGCGTGCCGGGCCTCGGTATTCGTTGATGAGTGGCGTCCCCACGGGGATTCGAACCCCGGTCGCCACCGTGAAAGGGTGATGTCCTAGGCCTCTAGACGATGGGGACGCATGAACTCATCAATGTTTTCAGCGCTCCTGACGGCCTAATGTCCGGAGTGGTGGAGCCAGGCGGGATCGAACCGCCGACCTCCTGCATGCCATGCAGGCGCTCTCCCAGCTGAGCTATGGCCCCACGATGCTGGAGGCGGAATTCTACGCGTGTGCGTTGCATTCGCCAAGTCTTTTCTCTGACACAACCCTGAAAAAAAACCGGATCGGGACAGTGACCGTGTCAAACAAAACGCCCCGGCCAAGACCGGGGCGTTCTGCGTTTCAATTGGCGTCCCCACGGGGATTCGAACCCCGGTCGCCACCGTGAAAGGGTGATGTCCTAGGCCTCTAGACGATGGGGACGCACGAAAACCGAATTTTTCCCACGTTGCTTCAATCGGCCTAATGATTGAAGTGGTGGAGCCAGGCGGGATCGAACCGCCGACCTCCTGCATGCCATGCAGGCGCTCTCCCAGCTGAGCTATGGCCCCACGTCGTGAGGAGCGAAATCATAGCGACGGCGTTTTCGATTGGCAAGAGAAAACTGCACGAAATTTCTCATCCATTGCCTTAGCTGCATTCACGCGGCCGCGTCGATAACGCGATACGTGACCTGTGTCGTGCACAACGGCAGCGTGGCTATCGGTGCGGTGCTGTCAACGCGGCCAGGATCGGGCACTCGCCGCGTTCGCCGTGGCCGGGGCACGCATCCACCAGCTGCTTCAGTGCACCGTGCATGCGCTGCAGTTCGCCGATGCGCTGTTGGATGTCCTGCAGTTTCTGCACGGCGGTACTGCGGACCTGCGCCATGTCCTGTCCATGCTGGTCGCTGAGCGACAGCAGTTCGCCGATTTCCTCCAGGCTGAAACCCAGCGCCTTGGCGCGACGGATGAACTGCAGCCGCGTCAGGTCGTCTTCGCTGAAGACCCGGTAGCCCCCGGCGCTGCGGCGCGCGGTCGGCAGCAGGTGCTGCCGCTCGTAGTAGCGCACGGTGTCGATGGGCACGCCGGCCTGGCGCGCGAGCTGTCCAATGTTCATGACCACCTCGGAAGAAGATCGCCCTCATTGTGAACCCTGGAGCCGGGTCGAGGGTCAAGGGTCTGGCCGTTGGGCGGCCCTGTGCAAGGTTGGCTGCAAAGATGCAATTAGTTTCATGGATGGCCCTCGAGGCCGTCCGTAACCTCCAGCGAACTGTTGATCGGGCGTGCGCGCAGGCGCCTCCCGGCCCCCCCCATGACGGGTAACGCTGCTGGAGCTAGGTCGCATGAACACCTCGTTGAACTCCCTTCCGCCGCGGCGCAAGCCGGCTGCGCCAACGCTGATGGAAGTGGCCGTGGTCGAGTACGCCGGCAGCATCCGCGGCGCTGCGACGGTGCTTTCCGAGCTCGCGCAGCTCTCCAACCGGGTTGCGGCGGCCAGTCGGCGGCCCGGCGCGCGCATGCTCGTCACCCGCTGGACCCTGTGCCCACGCGGCGGCGGAATGCAGCGCATGGCCGGTGCCACACTGTTCGGCGAAGCATTGCCGGCCGTCGTGGTGCTGCCCGGCAACGAGCCGGGCTGGGCGATGTCGGTCGCCGGCGAGGCGCTGCTGGCATGGCTGCGTGACTGCCATGACGCCGGCAGCCTGCTGGCCGGGTGCGAGGAGGGCGCGCTGCTGCTGGCCCGTGCCGGCGTCCTGGCCGGGCGGCCGGTGCGGCTGCCCAGCCTGGACCGCTGTGCCGCGCTGAAGGCGGTTGTGCCCAGCTGGCTGCCGAGCGAGCGCACGCTGGTGGACGATGGCGACCTGCTCACCGCCGCCGGCACCGATGCCTGGAAGTACCTGAGCCTGCGTCTGCTCGCCCGGGTGTACGGGCACAGCGTGATGTCGTCTGTGTCCCAGCAGCTGCAACTGGTGATTCCGCGGACCGTGCAGGATGATCTGGAACGCTTCAGCCCGAACTTCGCGCACGGCGACCGCTGCATCCTTAAAGCGCAGCGCTGGTTGCACGGCATCGCTGCGCGTGGAGTGAGCCTGCAGGACATCTGCGATTCGGCGGGATTGGAGCCGCGCACCCTCCAGCGCCGTTTCCTGCGTGCGACCGGGATGCGGCCCATCGAGTACTGCCAGCGGCTGCGCATCGCCAAAGCGCAGATGCTGTTCCAGGCGGGCGGGGCGATCGACGAAGTCTCCTGCCACGTGGGCTACTCAGACCAGAGCGCCTTCCGACGGCTGTTCCTGCGCATCGTCGGGACGACACCGGCGCGCTATCGGCGTCAGATCGTCAGCCAGCGTCGCGAGCGTGCCGCGGCAACTACGGTGCGCGCGGTGGAGAGCATGCGTGCGGCATGACGTGCGGCGCTGCGGCTTGATCGCAGCGGTGCATGCTGGGACCATGCGGGAAGGCCCGATACCGAAAGCGAAACGATGATAAGCAGTGTCGGCCCGGTGCCGTTGGTGGTGGTGTGGGTGCTTGTTGCGATGGGGGTGGCGATGCTGGTGGCGCGCATGGTGCGTGCCGAGCCGAAAGCAAAGGCGCCCACGCCGCGCAGTGTATTGTTCGACATGCTGCTGATCGGCCTGCTGGCCGGCCGACTCGGGTTCATCCTGCGCTACTGGACCGACTACCGCCACGATGGCTGGGCTGTGTTGCGCCTGGGTGATGGGGGGTTCCTGCCTTGGGTGGCCATCCTGGTCGGCCTGGGCTGGGGCGCATGGCGCCTGCGGCGCTGGCCGCATCTGCGCCGCTCCGTGGCGGCCGGCGCGTTGGCCGGCGTGCTGTGCTGGGCCGCGCTGTCGCTGGGCAGTGGCTGGCTGCAGCGCGATCGCATCGCGCTGCCCACACTTGCACTCACCCGTCTGGACGGGGTGCCCGACACGCTGGGCGGCGCACACGCGCAGCCGACGATCGTCAATCTCTGGGCCACCTGGTGCGGACCGTGCCGGCGCGAGATGCCGGTGCTGGCCCGTGCCCAGCAACGCCATTCCGACCTGCGCTTTGTGTTCGCCAACCAGGGCGAGACCGCTGAAGAGGTTCAGGCCTTCCTCACGGCCGAAAGGCTGTCGCTGCACAATGTGTTGCTGGACGAGCCCATGCACGCTGCCGCGGCGCTGCATGTACAGGCGTATCCGACTACCCTGTTCTTCGATCGTGACGGGCGGCTGCAGGAGGTGCACCTGGGGGAACTCAGTGCCGCCAGTCTGGAATCCAAGCTCGCGCGGCTGCGATAGCTGCGCGGGTTCTTCTGTCTTTCAATTCCGGGAGTTGCCATGCTGTCCACATCCTTCCCTGCGCTGGGTACTGTATTGAGCGCCGCGCTGCTGTTGAGCCTGTCCGGCTGCAGCCAGGCCCAGGCACCGAAGGCGCCCACCGCCACCGCCGGCAAGACGGGCGAGCGGCCGGCCGTGCTCAAGAGCATCGAACAGCAGGGTTTCGAGGTGATGGGCGAGTTCGACGCGCCCGGTGGCCTGCGCGGGTTCGCAGGGGTGGTCGGCGGGCAGCAGCCGGCCGCGGCGTACGTCACTGCCGATGGCAAGCACGTACTGGTCGGCAGCCTGTTCGACGCGCAGGGCAAGGATATCGGTACCGAGCCGGTCGAGCGTCTGGTGGCCGCGCCGATGTCCGCGCGGCAGTGGGCCAAGCTCGATGCCAGCGCCTGGGTGCGCGATGGCCGCGCCGACGCGCCGCGGGTGGTGTACACCTTCAGCGACGCCAACTGCCCGTACTGCCATCGCTTCTGGGAAGCGGCGCGGCCGTGGGTCGACAGTGGCAAGGTGCAGCTGCGCCATGTGATGGTCGGCGTGATCCGCGAGGACAGCCCGGCCAAGGCGGCGGCGATCCTCACCGCGCCGAACCCAAGTGCGGCGCTGCTGGAGAACGAGCATCGATTTGACCAGGGCGGCATCAAGCCAGCGGCGAATCTCACCGCGGAGGTGGCCAACAAGCTCGATGCCAACCAGGTGTTGATGATCGAGATGGGTTTCCAGGGCACGCCGGGCATTCTGTTCAAGGACGACAAGGGCATGCTGCAGCGTCGTGCCGGCATGCCGCAGGGCCAGGACATGGACGTGGTGATGGGCCCGCGCTGAGTCGCGCCAGGCCCACTGCGTATCGCGCGCCGGTGCAATGCCGGCGCGCCGGACCGCCGCGCCGTGGTATCGCCGGCGCCGGTTGATCTGGATCAAGGTAAAAAATCCGGCGCGCACTAGTCTGTAGCGCATGCGGTATTCCTCAGACGTTTTGCGTGCTGTGCGTCGCACGGCGCGACTGTCATCGACGCGTCGGCAACCATTCACGAGCTCCTCACCCAGCGGCTGGTACTCAAGCCGCTGGCATTCGTGCCGAACGCGACATGCGATCCGGGATGAGGAGGGAATCCCGCGCCGGACCCTGCTTCGTCGCCTGGCGACGTCGACGGGCAGCACTGTCTGTGATTCATGGAGGACGCAATGCGCCTGGGTGTGTTGACGTTGGCAGGTACGCTCGCGCTGGTGGCTGTCCCGGCCCACGCACAGGATTCGGCCGAGACGCTGCGCCAGGAGATCCGGTCGCTGCGGCAGACGCTGGACGCGATGGAAAAGCGCCTGAATGCGATCGAGTCGGCGCCGACCCCGGCGGCCCCCGCCGCAGTGACATCCTCACGTGTGGTGCCTGACGCAGGCACGGTGGCTTCCTTGCCCGCGCCGACCGGCGGCGCAACGCATGTCCCCGGCAGCGGGCAGGCGATTCTGCCGCAGCGCGATTCGGTGGCCGATCCGTCCAGTGCCGCCTCGCGCCCGGACAGTGCGGCCGGACCGACGGACCCCGATCTGAAAGGCTTCTTCGCGGTACCAGGCACCGATACGCTGATCCGCATTGGCGGCTACGCCAAACTGGATGCGATCGCCGATGCGCGTGCGGCCGGTGACCAGGAACAGTTTGTCACCTCGTCCATCCCGGTGGGCAGCGCGCACCGCGATGTGTCCAACTTCACGCTGCATGCCAAGCAGACCCGTTTCAGCTTCGAAGCACGGCGACCCACCACGCACGGCAATCTGCGCTTCTACCTGGAGAACGACTTCTTCGGCAGCAGCGACAGCTACCAGTTCCGGCTGCGCCACGCCTACGGCCAGCTGGGCAACACCTACGCCGGGTATGGCTATTCCACCTTCATGGACGCCGACAGCCTGCCCGATACCCTCGATTTCGCCGGGCCGGGTGGCGCGGGCTATCTGCTGGTAGCCGGTATCCACCACAGCATCGCGATGGGCAAGGGCAATACCCTGACCGTGGCCGCCGAAGACCCGGACACACAGCTCAGCGCGCCGGCAGAGGGGATGATGGCGGTGGACCGGCTGCCCGATGTCACCGTCACCGCCCGCATGGAGCGCGACTGGGGCCATCTGCAGCTCGGCGCGGTGGCGCGCAGCCTGGGCTACGACGGCGATGACGGCGATGGGCGTCGTTTCGGCGGTGGCGTGCAGTTGAGCGGATCGGCGTCGGTGGGCGAGCAGGATCTGCTGCTGTTCGGTGCATTGGGCGGCAAAGGCCTGGGACGCTATACCGCCGACCTCACCGGGTCGGGCATGGACGCCGTGGTCACCGCCGATGGCCGCCTGGAGGCGCTGTCGCTCTATGGCGGCTTCGTCGGCTATACGCACTACTGGACCCCGCTGTGGCGGTCGAACCTGATCTATGGCCAGCTCACCAGCGGTCGCAATGACGCGCTGGCGGCCGACGCCTTCCGGCAGAGCCGCTACGGGGTCTTCAACCTGCTGTGGAGCCCGGCTCCGTCATGGACGATGGGCATGGAGCTGCTGTACGGCCAACTGGAACAGCAGAACGGACAACGCGCGGACACGGTGCGGCTGCAGGGCAGCCTGCAATACAACTTCATCAAGTAAACCCTCATGCCCGGCGCGACCGGGCCCATGCCTGGCAAAGGAGAAACCGTCATGGCAGAAGCGAAGAAAATCGGGGTGGTCGGCGCCACCTTCCTGGTGGCCGGCAACATGATGGGTTCGGGGGTGTTCCTGCTGCCCTCCAGCCTGGCCAAGATCGGCACGGCGTCGATCTGGGGCTGGCTGATCACCACCGCCGGCGCGCTGCTGCTGGCGTTCGTGTTCGCCAAACTCGGCAAGCTGGCGCCCAAGGCCGGCGGTCCGTACGCCTACGCGCGCGACTGGTTCGGCCCGTACATGGGCTTCCAGACCAACACCATCTACTGGTTCGCCAACTGGATCGGCAATGTGGCCATTCCGATTGCGGCGGTGGGCTACTTCAGCTATTTCTTCCCGATCCTGTCCGAGCCCCTGCCGCGTTGCATCGCGGTACTCGCACTGGTGTGGGCGCTGAGCTTTGCCAACGTGATCGGGCCGTCCTTTGTCAGCCGGTTGCAGACCGTGACCACCAGTTTCGCGCTGGTGCCGATTCTGGGCATCGCGATCTTCGGCTGGTTCTTCTTCGATCCGGCCATTTTCAAGGGCGCCTACAATGTGTCGGGTGAGTCCAACTTCGGCGCGGTGTCCAGCGCGGCGGCGTTGACGCTGTGGGCGTTCATCGGCGTGGAGTCGGCGTCGGTCACCGCCGGCGTGGTGGAGAACCCGGAAAAGAACGTTGCCCGCGCCACGCTGGCCGGCGTGTTCCTGGCGGCGGTGGCCTATATCGCCAGCTCGTCGGTGATCATGGGCATGGTGCCCAACGGCGAACTGCAGGTGTCCGACGCGCCGTTCGCGCTGGCCGCAGCCAACGCGGTGGGCGGGTGGGGCGGTGCGGCGGTGAGCCTGTGCGCCTTCATCGGCGCGGCCGGTTCGCTCGGCGGTTGGATCCTGCTGACCGCGCAGAGCGCAAAGGCGGCATCGGACGATGGCCTGTTCCCCCGTATTTTCAGCCGGACCAACAAGGATGACGTACCGGTCAAGGGCGTGCTGATCGTGGCAGTGCTGATGACCCTGGCGGTGCTGGTGACCTCCACTTCGGCCACCGCATCGGCACAGTTCGATGTGATCACCTCCGCCGCCGTCGTGCTGACCCTGCTGCCTTACATCTATTCCTGCGTGGCCTGCTATTTCGTGGTCGAGCGCTCGCACACGCTGGTCCATACCGGCGCGTTCTGGGCGCTGACCAGCATTACCGTCGTGTACTGCCTGTGGGCGATCTTCGGCTCGTCGGGCAGCATCGTGCAGTACGCCTTCCTGTTCGTGCTGTTCATCACCGTGTTCTATCCGTTCTTCAGCGAGGAGCGCCGCCGCCAGCGCGGCCAGCTGCCGGCGCTGGACGCGGTGAGCAACCCCAGGATTTCGTGACATTGCCCCAGGAGAATGCCTGTGTACTTCAAGTCGCTTGATTACCCCATCATCGTCATCGACGACGATTACGAGTCTCCGCGCATCGGTGGCATCCTGATCCGCGCGCTGGTTGACGAGCTGCGCAAGAACGACCAGCGCGTGCTGTGCGGCCTGACCCTGGCCGATGCACAGGCCGGTGCGCGCACGTATGTGGCCGCTTCGGCGGTGCTGATTTCCATTGACGGTACCGAGGACAAGCCCGAGCAGTTCCAGCGGCTGCTCGGCTTCCTGCGCGAGCAGAGCGCGCGGCGCGGCAACCTGCCGGTGTTCCTGTATGGCGAGCGGCGCACCATCGAGAAGGTACCCAGCAAGCTGCTCAAGTATGTGCACGGCTACGTGTTCCTGTTCGAGGACACCAAGAGCTTCATCTCGCGGCAGGTGATGCGCGCGGCCGAAGATTACATGCAGAATCTGCTGCCGCCGTTCTTCAAGGCGCTGATCCACCACGCCGCCGAGTCGAACTACTCCTGGCACACGCCAGGCCATGCCGGTGGCGTGGCCTTCACCAAGTCGCCGGTGGGTCGGGCCTTCCACCAGTTCTATGGTGAGAACACCCTGCGCAGCGATCTGTCGATCTCGGTTCCCGAACTGGGTTCGCTGCTCGATCACAGCGGCCCGATCAAGGCCGCAGAGAACGAGGCCGCGCGCAACTTCGGCGCCGACCACACGTTCTTCGTCACCAATGGCACCTCTACCGCGAACAAGATCGTCTGGCACGGTACCGTTGGCCGGGGCGACGTGGTGTTCGTGGACCGCAACTGCCACAAGTCGTTGCTGCACTCGCTGATCATGACCGGTGGCATCCCGGTCTATTTCACCCCCAGCCGCAATGCGCACGGCATCATCGGGCCGATCAGCCTGGACCAGTTCACGCCTGAAGCGCTGCAGCAGTCGATTGCCGCCAACCCGCTGGCGAGCAAGGCCTACAAGGCCGGCTCCAAGCCGCGCATCGCGGTGGTTACCAATTCCACCTACGACGGGCTGTGCTACAACGCCGAGAAGATTGCCGAGGAGATCGGCAGCGCGGTGGACTTCCTGCATTTCGATGAGGCCTGGTACGCCTATGCGGCGTTCCATCCGTTCTACGAGAACCATTACGGCATGGCCAAGGGCAAGCCGCGCGAGCAGGATGCGATCATTTTCACCACGCATTCCACGCACAAGCTGCTGGCTGCCTTCTCACAGGCGTCAATGATCCATGTCCGCAATGCGGCCAGCCGCGAACTCGACGCCGAGCGCTTCAACGAAGCGTTCATGATGCACACCACCACCAGCCCGCATTACGGGGTGATTGCCGCATGCGACGTGGCCTCGAAGATGATGGAAGGGGCGGCCGGCGAGTCCCTGGTGCAGGAAATGCACGATGAGGCCATCGCCTTCCGGCGCGCCATGCTGCACGTGCGAGAAGACCTCGGTCGCGACGACTGGTGGTTCAGTGTGTGGCAGCCGGACAAGCTGGAGCGTTCGTTGGCCAAGGGCGACGCCCCGGCGCCGATGGTGGCCAAGCGCGAGGAGTGGTATCTGCAGCCTGGCGCGCACTGGCACGGCTTCGATGGCCTGGTCGAGGACTATGTGCTGATCGACCCGATCAAGGTGACGTTGCTGACCCCCGGGTTGTCGATGGACGGCGAGATGGGGCAGCGCGGCATTCCGGCCGCGGTGCTGAGCAAGTTCCTGTGGACGCGCGGCATTACGGTGGAGAAGACCAACCTGTACTCGGTGCTGTTCCTGTTCTCGATGGGCATCACCAAGGGCAAGTGGAGCACGCTGGTGACCGAACTGATGGCGTTCAAGGAGCTCTACGACAGCAATGCGCCGCTCAGCCGCGCCCTGCCGCAGTTGGTCGCCGACTACCCGCAGGCGTACGCGGGCTGGGGACTGCGCGACCTGTGCCAGGCGTTGCATGCCTTCAATGGCGAGTTCGCCGTGCCACAGGTGATGCGCGAGATGTACGTGGACCTGCCCGAGCCGGTGCTGACGCCGGCCGAGGCCTACGACCACCTGGTGCGCGGGCAGATCGAGCGGGTCGATATCGAGGCGATCAGCGGCCGCATCGCCGGCACCATGCTGGTGCCGTACCCGCCGGGCATCCCGACGATCATGCCGGGTGAGCGTTTCGGTGCCACCGACGAGCCGATCATCCAGTCGCTGCGCATCGCCCGCGAACAGAATGCGCGGTTCCCGGGCTTCGAGTCGGACGTGCACGGGCTTATCATCGATCGTGACGGTGATACGCCGAGCTACAAGGTGGAGGTGCTGAAGGTCTGACGCCTGCGCGACGGACCCTCGGCAAGCGATGGATACAGCACGCGAGCAGCGGGTCCTCAAACTCTCCATCGGGATGACGATGGCCGTCAGCGCCGTCGGCTTCGGCGGTGGCCTGCTGGTGGGATCGCAGGCCATCCTGTTCGACGGGGTCTACAGCCTGGTGGATGTGGCGCTGACGCTGGTGGCGCTGTCGGTGCTGCGGCTGGTGGCGCGGGAGGAAAGCCCGCGCTTCCAGTACGGCTACTGGCACCTGGAGCCGATGGTGGAGGCCCTCGGCGGGGCGATCCTGTCGCTGGCATGCATTTACGCACTGGCCAATGCGGTGATCGGCGTGACCACCGGCGGCCACGAGGTGAAAGCCGGGCCTGCCCTGGTGTGGGCGGCCGTGCTGTGCGTGAGCAACCTGGGCATGGCTGCGTTCGTGCGCACCCGGGCGATACGGCTGCAGTCGGCGCTGTTGTGGCTGGACGTGCGCGCCTGGCTGCTGAGCGGCCTGATGAGCCTGGCCGTGGTGCTGGCGTTCGCGCTGGCGCTGCTGCTGCGCGGCGGCGACCATGCGCATTGGATTCCCTATCTGGACCCGCTGGTGCTGGCGGCAATCAGCCTGGCGGTGCTGCCGGTGCCGCTGCGCAGTGCCTGGAAGGCCATGCGCGAGGTGCTGCAGGTGGCGCCGGACACCCTGGACGCGCGCGTGCAGGCGGTGATGAAGGACTTCGTGGCCGAACACGGCTATCTGGATTTCACCAGCCACGTCGCCAAGATGGGGCGCATGCGGTTTGTCGAGATCCACATCCTGACCCATCCGGACACGGTCATCGGCACCATCGGCAGCGTGGACGCGCTGCGCGACGAGATCGCCGCGCGCCTGGACGCTCGCGGCAGCGAATTCTGGCTGACCATCGATTTCACCGCCGACCCGGCGTGGACCTGAAGGGGAGCGGGTACAGCGACTGCTACAGCCAGATCGAACGGCGCACGCTGACGTGGCTGATGCGGCCCTGGACGGTGTGATAGGTCACGTCCAATCCGCGCGTGAGCAGGGGGGATTCATCGACAGGCACCCTGCACACGAGGCGATCCGCCGACGGTGACCGGCAGCGGTAATAGAGGAAGTCGGTGGATGCCGGATCGGCCGGGCGGCCGCGCATGGTGCGGTTGAGGCCGGCCTCTATCGTTGCCGCAGGCACGGGAATGCCGGGCAGGTCGAGCCCGGCGCTGTGGGTGAGCGTGTCGATCGGGCTCACGCAGCCGCAGGCCGATGGCGAATAGCCGACCAGCGCCACGCCCGCCGCCAGCGCCGCCACGGCGGCCGATGACACCAGGAGCATCCTGCGCATTGCGTTTCTCCGTTCGGGGCGTTGCCGTCGGCGACATCCTCGCACGGACCGGTGGCGGTGGCGACCGCATCGGCTGCGGTATTGCACGGCATATATGGAACATATATGGTGTATATCCTATTCGTATTGGAGCGCCTGTATGGGCATCGTCAACATCGACGACGCGCTGCACGACAACCTGCGCCGCGCCAGCGGCGTGTCCGGCCGCTCGATCAACGCCCAGGCCGGGTTCTGGATCCGTATCGGCATGCTGTGCGAGATGAACCCCGGCCTGAGCTATCAGGAGATCGTCAGCCGCGAGCTGCGCGCCGCCGGGGTCGATCCCGGCCTGCTGCCGGCGGTGCCGGCATGATCAAGACGCCCGACGAACAGCAGCGGATGCGCGAAGCGGGTCGGCTGCTGGCATCGGTGTTCGAGGCGCTGGACCGGTTGCCGCTGGAAGGCATGAGCACGCTGCAGGTCAACGACTGGGTGGAACACTTCATTGTTGACCGGCTGCACGCGCGCCCGGCCAGCAAGGGCCAGTACGGCTTCGCGTATGTGCTCAACAGCTCGATCGACAACGTGGTCTGCCACGGCGTGCCATCGGCTGCGGACGTGCTGCGTGCCGGCAGTATCGTCAACCTGGACATCACCCTGGAGAAAGGCGGGTACATCGCCGATTCCAGCAAGACCTATCTGATCGGCGAGGTGGACTACGCGGCTCGTCGGCTTGTGCGGGTGACCCGCGAGGCGATGTGGAAAGGCATCGGCGTGGTACGGCCGGGCGCGACGTTGGGCGATATCGGTTTTGCCATCCAACAGCACGCCAAGGCGCACGGCTACAGCGTGGTGCGCGAGTTCTGCGGCCACGGCATCGGGCGCGAGATGCATGAAGAGCCGCAGGTGCTGCACTACGGCCGCCGTGGCGACGGCCTGGCGCTGGAGGAAGGCATGGCCTTTACCATCGAACCGATGATCAACCAGGGCCGGGCGGGCATCGACATCAGCGAGGACGGCTGGACGGTGACCACGCGCGACGGCCGGTTGTCGGCCCAGGCCGAACACACTGTGCTGGTGACCGCCGACGGGGTAGAGGTGCTGACGTTGCGTAGCGACGAGCGGGACACGCTGGGGCGATACGCCGGTCATCGCCCACTGCCACGCTGAGCACGCTCAGGGATCGCCGGCCGCGGCGCGGGCCTGGATGACCTTGTCGATGGTGAAGCCGGGCAGCATCGCGCGCATTTCCTCGATCATCGCCTGGCGGGAGGCCTCCGCATCGTCAACCGGGAGGCCTGCTTCCAGCGCGCGCCGGTAGGTATCCAGACCGGCCGCCTGCAGTGCGGCGTCGCAGTGCGAGGCCGCCGCCAGCGCGATCTCGGTGGCGCTGGCGGTGCTTCGATGGTGCTGCTGCGCGTAGCCGAAATGGCAGCCGAGCAGCGCTGTCAGCGGCAGGTCCTGCGCAGGTTCGGCGTGCTGTGCCTGTGCAAGGGCCGGTACGGTGCCCAACAGGGCGAGCAGTGCGATGCGGAGGCGGGGATGCATGGAGGGTTCCTGTCGAGGTGGGTCGTGGCGGGCACGGTCAGGATGCACCCGGGCGATCGACCGGCGCCCAGTGTCCCATCCGTCCGGCGACGCATTCAATGAAGGCGCGCAGTCTGGCGCTCACGTGCCCGCTCGGGGGAGGCGGCATGCATCGGCATCGGGTCGATCCGTCACTCGGGAAACAGGCGCACCAGGTCGCCCGTGGCCCCATGCCGGGCAGCCATGACGTTGGGCAGCCACAGCGCACCTTCACGTGCCGCCGCAGGCCCGGTGCCGATAGTAGGGGCTGTTCCTGCTGCCGGTTGCCGTTGCCCATGCCATTGATTCCCGAGCGCGTACGCCGCTGGCCCCGTCCGTGGCGCGTGGCGCTGTTGTCGCTGCTGGTGGCGTATGCCCTGTATCTGGTGGCCGGCAATGTCTTCCTCAACACGCCCTTGTTCGACGCGGTCACCAACCGCAAGCCGGAGAAGTTCGCCATGCAGACCGGCGCGGCGCTGACCCTGGTGCCGGGACACGCCATCGTCTGGAACGTGCGCATGCGCGGCCAGGCCAACCGCACCGTGTACATCTTCCGCGCCGACCGGGCCAGCGCCTGGATCGCGCTGCCGGCGCTGTTCCGCCGCGAAGTGCGCATCCCGCGGATCGACGCCAGCGGCGTGGAATCGGAGGTGGAACGTGTTGACGCGGCGATTCCGCCGCCGCCACGCAGTGATCGCGGCTGGACCCTGCGCTTCGACGCGATCCACAGCGACAGCATCCGCAGCGGGCGCTTCGGCAAGCTGCTGGTCACCGGCCAGGGCAGTGGCACGGTCGGTTTCCTCAAGCAGCTGCGCGGCGGTCCGTCGGAACTGTTCGATTCCACCGCGGCGTTCGACCGGGCCGCAGTGACCTTCGATGGCGTCAAGGTGCTGGACGACGCGCACCTGGAGGCGCGGTTCCGTTACCCGCGTCATTACCGCGACGAGGCACCGGGGCTGCGCAAGTTCGACATTACCTGGGCGCAGCTCAGGATCGATGCGCGCAGCCAGGGGCTGCGTCTGGATACGGCCGGTGCGCACATCAAGGTCGGCAGCATGCCCTCCAATGCCCGGCTCAACGCCGACGTGACGATGGATCGTGGCGTGCTGCAGCCGGGCAGCCGGGTGGTCTGGCGGGTGCCGGTGCATGCCGGCGTGCATGCCACCGATCGCGGTCTGCTGTCGCTGCAGCTGGATGTGGCGCAGGACATGCGCGTGCAGGCGCGGCTGCCACGTGACCCGGAGACCGGCAGTGAACTGCACGCCGATCTGCGCGTGACCGGGCGGCGCATTCCGTTCCAGGCGCCGGCGGACCTGCTGCCGCGGCTGTCCGGGCAGGTCAGTGGCGCCTGGCAGTTCCAGTCCCTGAACTGGATCGCCGACCTGTTCGTGCGCAAGCCGTGGTTCCATCTGGACGGGGGAGGGCTGCTGGAAGGCGACCTGAAGATTGCCGAAGGTCAGCTCGCGCCGGGCAGTACGCTGGATATTCCGCAGGTGGCCGCGGTGGCCGAAGTGGCCGGGGTCCGTCTGCAGGGCGACGCCAACGCGCACGGCCGCATCGTCGCAGGCGCACCCGCGCAGGCGCAGTTGGACGTTGAGATTCCCCGGTTCCGCGCGGCACCGGCGGCCACGCCGAAGGCGCTGCTGTTCGACGGTCGCGACATGGCGTTGACGCTGCGTGGCGATGCGCGGCTGCAGCAGTTGCGTGACGGCATGCGTGCGCACCTGCGCTTCAACGATGCGCGGGTGCCGGACTTGACCGCCTACAACCGCTATCTGGAGGGCGACAATGTGCGTCTGCTCGGTGGCACCGGCCTGCTCAGCGGCGATGTCGAACTGGATTCGGCCGGCCGGGTGGGTACCGGTCGCGCCGACCTGCGCGGTCGAGGTGCGCAGTTGCAGGTGGCCGGCCTGGCGATGCGTGGCGACGCGCAGTTGAAGGCACGGGTACGTCGGGCCGACTTCGACGCCCGGCAGTTCGACCTGGCCGGCACCACGGTGGATCTGCGCAACATCCGCGTCGGTGATGCCAGCGCACCGGCCAACTGGTGGGGCACCGTGGCATTGCGCCAGGGCCACATCGATGCGGCCGCACCGTTCGAGGTCACTGCACAGGCCGATCTGCGGCTGCGTGATGCTGGGCCGCTGCTGGGGGTGTTCGCCGAACGCAGTGCGTATCCGCGCTGGGTACTGGGCCTGCTCGATTCCGGCGAGGTCCAGGCCAGTGGCCAACTGCGCTGGCGCAGCGGCGAGTTGTGGGTGGATGACCTGCAGGCCGAGAACGAACGGCTGTCGCTGCGCGCGCGGCTGGACCTGGCCCGCGCGCAGCGGCGCGGCAACCTGTACCTGCGGTGGGGCGTGCTCGGGGCAGGAATCGAGTTGGATGGCCAGCAGCGCAAGTGGCACCTGGCCGGCGCCCGTGAATGGTACGAGCAGCAGCCGCGCGTGTTGCCGGCGACCGCACCGGCGCCCTAGCGCGCCGGCTGCGGACGCGCTGGGTGCGCGCGACGGTGCGCGGCTGCGTGCCCCGCGACCGGCGATGGAGCTCAGGGGGCCGTCATGTCCCGGTACACCGGCGCGCTGCTCAGGACCTTCAGTCCGTCCGGACCACTGTGCAGCACCCGTTGTTCGCCCACGGCCTGCTGCCACTGCAGGTGAAAGCCATCCTGCGCGGGCAGGCGACCGGCCAGCGCCACCAGGTGGTCGCGCGCGCCCGGGCCGTCGCTGTCGAACTGGCCCCAGCGCACACCGTGGCAATGGATGATCAGCCGGTAGCCACTCATGCGCATGCCTCCAGCCACGTGGTGAACAGGTCGCGTGCGGCGGCAGCGAGCGGTGCGCCGTAGCGTGCCGCCTGATCGCGGAGCACGCGCGGATCGATGCCGGCAGCGTGCAGCTCGTGGGCATGGCCGATCAACCAGGCCTCGGTGCGGCGCGCATCCAGTTCCGGATGGCATTGCAGGCCAAGCACGTGCGTGCCGAGGGCGAACGCCTGCTGCGCACATGCCGCTGTGGCTGCCAGACGCTGTGCGCCGGGTGGCAACGTGAACGTCTCGCCATGCCAGTGCAGCACCGGAATGCCGGCCAACGCACGCAGGGGCGAGGCCATGCCGGCATCGGTGAGTGAAAGCGGGGCGAAGCCGATTTCCCGGGCGCCCATCGGCGCGACCCGCCCACCGAGCGCGCGCGCGATCAGCTGCGCACCCAGGCAGATGCCGAGGATCGGCCGCTGCTGCCGCAGGCGGCGCTCCAGCAGTGCCAGCTGCAGGCGCAGGAACGGGTAGGTATCGGTGTCGTTGGCACTGATGGGTCCGCCCAGCACGATCAGCAGATCGGCGGTGTCAGCGGCGTCCAGCGGATCGATGCCGGCCTGCAGGGTCTGCAGCTCCCAGCCCCGTCCGGCCAGTACGGTGCCCAGCGTGCCGCAGTCTTCGAACGCGACGTGCCGGATGGCGACGGCGCGGCGCTGTGGCGCCGCCATCATGGCGCAGGCCCTGCTGCTGCGGGGGCGGGCCAGTAAAGGCTGTCCGGAGTGCTGCGCGCGCCGAAGATGGCCTGGCCGACGCGGACCACCGTGGCACCTTCCTCGATGGCGATCTCGACATCCCCGGACATGCCCATCGACAGGGCATCCAGGCTCACCCCGGCCGGGAGCTGCGGCGACAGGCGATCGCGCAGTTCGCGCAGGCGCACGAAGCAGGGGCGCACCTGTGCGGGGTCGGGGGAGAACACGGCCAGAGTCATCAACCCGCGCACGCGCAGGTGCGGGAAGGCGGGCAACTGCTGCACGAAATCGGCGACCGCGATCGGGTCCAGCCCGTACTTGCTGGCCTCACCGGACGTATTGACCTGCACGAACACGCCCAGCGTGCGCTGTTCCAGCGCCAGACGCTGGTCCAGCGCCTGGGCAACGCGCAGGCTGTCCAGCGCCTGGAACTCGCTGGCGAAGCGTGCCACGTCGCGCGCCTTGTTGGTCTGCAGATGGCCGATCACCGACCAGCGCAGACCGGCGAGGTCGGCCATCGCAGCGGCTTTGCGCTGCGCCTCCTGCACCTTGTTCTCGCCCAGCTCATGGCAGCCGGCCTGCCACGCCAGGCGCAGGCGGGCTTCATCGACGGTTTTGCTCACCGGCAGGAGCCGGACGCCCGCCGGGTCGCGCCCGGCGCGGGCGCAGGCGCGGGCGATGCGTTGACGGACCACGTCGAGGTTGTGCGCGATCTCGTCGACGGTGGTGGCCTGCGGCCAGTCGGGTGGGGCAAGGGGCATGGGGGACTCCGGTGTGCAACACTGTCACGGGACGAACCGTATATTGGCATAGGACAAAATGAAAATCACGGGCCAGACCGCCGCTGCGGTCTTCGAGAGCATCCGCCAGCAGATCCTCAGCGGGGCATTGCCGCCAGGCAGCAGCCTGCCGCCGGTGCGTGAACTGGCCGCGCAGCTGGCGATCAACCGCAACACGGTGGCGGCCGCCTACAAGCGGCTGGATGCCGCGGGACTGGCTGTGACCCAGGGTCGCCGTGGCACCGTGGTGGCCGCACGTCCTGTAGCGTCGGCACAGGAAGGCAGTGCGGCGGGGACGACACTGTTCGACCTGTCCAGCGGCAATCCCGACCCGCAGTGGCTGCCGGATCTGCGCGCGCTGCTGCCTGCGCGTGCGCCGCGGTTGTACGGCACACCGACGCTCGACCCCACCCTGGCGCTGCTGGCACGGGCGCAGCTGGACCCGGATTGCCCGGCCGGCTATGCGCTGGAGCTCAGCCACGGCGCGGTGGACGCCATCGAGCGCGTGCTGGCCGGCTGGCTGCTGCCCGGCGACCGCGTGGCGGTGGAGAATCCGTGCTTCCTCGGCAGCCTCAATACGCTGCGGGCGGCCGGGCACGCCACGGTTGCGGTGTCGATCGATGAGGAAGGCATGCAGCCGGTGTCGCTGGCCGCCGCGCTGGAGGCGGGCGCCCGCGCGGTACTGCTGACCCCGCGTGCGCACAATCCTACCGGCGCCTGCATCAGCGCGCGTCGCGCCCGCGCGCTGCGCCAGGTGCTGGAGCGGTATCCGCAGGTGCTGGTACTGATCGACGATCATTTCGCCGGCCTGTCGCAGCAGCCATATCACTCGGTGCTGCCGCCGGGCACACAGCGCTGGGCGCTGGTGCGCTCGCTGTCCAAGTCACTGGGGCCGGACCTGCGGCTGGCGCTGCTGGGGTGCGATGCCGATACCGCGGCCCGGCTGCGCCTGCGGTTGGCACCGGGGACCGGTTGGGTGAGCCATCTGCTGCAGGACGCGGCGGCGGCGGCGCTGGGCTCGGCCCGGGTGCTGGCCCGCGTGGCCAAGGCCGGGCGCGATTACGCCCAGCGGTGCCAGAGGGTACAGGCCGCGCTGCGCGAGCGCGGCATCGCGACACCGGCGGTGATGGATGGCCTGAATCTGTGGTTGCCGTTGGCACAGGACAGCCAGCCGCTGGTACTGGCGATGGCCCAGCGCGGCTGGCAGTTGCGCGCCGGCGAGGTATTCGCGGTGCAGCCGGGTGTGCATGGCGTGCGCATCACCACGGCCAGCCTGAGCGCGGCCGATGCGCGGCGTCTGGCGGTGGACCTGCAGCAGGCGTTGCAGGCTCAGGGCGCGCTGGGAGTGCTCGGCCGCACGTAGTGCGATTGGCCGTTGTCGCCCACGAAGATCAGTTCGGGTTTGCCCTGCCATGAGGTCAGCATCGCGCCGGTGCTGTTCTGGTGTTTGATCACCAGCGTGGCACCACGGTCGGGATTGGCGGTGACCTTGAACACTTCGGTGGTGCCGGTGGCGTCGTCCAGAGTCAGGATGGCTTCGTCGCCGACATCGGCCGTGCCGTAGCCGCCGCGCTCGGAACCGTCCGCGCCGATCAGGATCAGGCCGGACAGCGGCGAGGCGCGCGGTCCCTGCGAGACACCTTTGCTGAGCGGATCGGGCACCGGTGCGCCAAGGATCACGCGGGCCTGGCCGGAGCCATCTTCGATGATCAACCCGCGCGCGGTGATCACGCGATCGCGCGCCTGGCTCTGGTGCAGCGCCAACGCGGTCCAGCTGGACACGACCAGCGCGAGGCTGGCAACCACCAGGGTGGTGAGGGTGAGCGCGCGCGACATGGTTTCTCCGAGTCCTTGGAAAGCGCCGACGATACCGAAAGCTTCGCGCGGCGACCAGTCGGAAAATGCCGCATCGAAGCGATGCACGTCACGTTATGAACGAATGCATCGCGATACATCACAGCATGCCGCATGGAGGCGTCAGTGGAAGTCGCGACTGTGCGTGCGCACACCGTCGATGAGGCCGCCGATGTCCTGCATCTGCCGCACGATCAGGTGCTGCACGCCGTCCACGCGTTCGAGCCGGCCATCGATCTGCATCAGGCGCGCTTCCACCAGCACGCGGTGCTGGCGGTCGGCGATGCGCCGCCAGACCACGGCATTGACCATGCCGCATTCGTCTTCGAGCGTCAGGAAGGTGACCCCGCTGGCTGTCTGCGGACGCTGCCGCATGCGCACCAGCCCGGCAAAGCGCACGTTGCGGCCGTGTGGCAGCGCGGCCAGTTCATCCGAGCGCAGGCAGCGCTGCTGCTGCAGCTGCGGGCGGACGAAGGACACCATGTGGCGGCCCAGTGTGGTGCCGGTGCTGTTGTAGTCGGCCTGCATGTCGTCGAACGCGGTGGGAGCGGGCAGCGCCACCTCGGCTTCGGCGGTGGCGCGCGCCTGCGCGAACAGCGGCAGCGGTTTCTCAACGCCGGAGACCTCCCAGCGCGCGCGATGGCGATGGCCGCTGAGTGCCTTGAGCGCGCCGGCATCGGCCAGCAGGCCCTGGTGGCGCCGATCGAGGCGGGCGCGCTGGCTGAGGTCGGCGACGCTCTCGAACGGCCCGCGTTGGCGTGCCTGCACCAGTGCGGTGGCGACCGCTTCGCTGAAGCCGTCGATCATGCGCAGGCCCAGGCGGATGCCGAACCCGGCACCGGCCACGGCCGGCGGCACCAGCGTGCAGTCCCATGCGCTGTGGCAGGCATCCACGGGCAGTACCGGTACGCCGTGGCGGCGCGCGTCCTGCAGGATCTGGTCGGGCGTATAGAACCCCAGCGGCTGGCTGTTGACCAGGCTGGCGGCGAACGCGGCCGGGTGGTGGCATTTGAGCCAGCAGCTGACATAGGTGATCAGCGCAAAGCTGGCGGCATGGCTTTCCGGGAAGCCGTAGCTGCCGAAGCCCTTGATCTGTTCGAACAGGCGCTCGCCATAGTCGCGGCTGTAGCCGTTGCCGATCATGCCGGCGAGCAGCTTGTCCCGATGCGGTTCCAACCCGCCGTGGCGTTTCCAGGCCGCCATCGAGCGGCGCAGCGCATCGGCCTCGCCGGGACTGAAACCGCCTGCGGCGACGGCCAGCTGCATCACCTGCTCCTGGAACAGCGGCACGCCCAGGGTGCGTTTGAATACCTTGTGCAGCGCCGGCGGGTAGTCGATTTCTTCGACGCCGCTTTCCTTGAGCTGCTTCCGCCGGTTCAGATACGGATGCACCATGTCGCCCTGGATCGGACCGGGGCGGACGATTGCCACTTCGATCACCAGGTCGTAGAAACAGCGCGGTTGCATCCGTGGCAGCATCGCCATCTGCGCGCGCGATTCGATCTGGAACACGCCCAGAGTGTCGGCGCGGCAGATCATGTCGTAGGTGGCGACGTCGTCGGGCGGGATGGTGGCCATGCTCATCGGCGGTTCGCCATGCGCCTGCAGCAGTGCCAGGCATTTGCGCACGGCGGTGAGCATGCCCAGTGCCAGACAGTCCACTTTCATCAGCCCGGTGGCATCCAGATCGTCCTTGTCCCACTGGATCACGGTGCGCCCGGGCATGGCCGCGTTCTCCACCGGCACGAGCGTGGACAGCGGATGTTCGGAGATCACAAAGCCGCCGGGATGCTGGGACAGATGGCGGGGGAAATCGACCAGTTCGGCGGTCAGCGCCACCACCCGCCGCATCAGCGGCGTGTCCGGGTCGAAACCGCGTTCGCGCAGCGCGTCGGGCAGCGGTTCGTGGCTGCTCCAGCGGTCCAGGCAGGCGGCCAGCTCGTTGACCTGGTCCGGTGGCAGGCCGAGCGCGCGGGCTACATCGCGCACGGCGCTGCGCCCGCGGTAGCTGATTGCCACGGCGGTCAGCGCGGCGCGCTCGCGGCCGTAGCGGTTGAACACGTACTGCAGCACTTCCTCGCGGCGCTCGTGTTCGAAATCGATGTCGATGTCCGGCGGTTCGTCGCGTTCGGCGGAAATGAAGCGTTCGAACAGCAGCTCCATGTGGCTGGGATCGATCTCGGTGATGCCCAGCACGTAGCACACCGAGGAATTGGCGGCCGACCCCCGGCCCTGGCACAGGATCTCCTGGCTGCGCGCGAAGCGCACGATGTCGTGCACGGTGAGGAAGTAGGACGCGTACTGCTTGGTTGCGATCAGGTCCAGTTCGTGTTCGATCTGTGCCCGCTGGGCCGGTGTGGTGCGCTCGCCCCAGCGCCATTGCATGCCGTCCTCGACCAGCGCGCGCAGCCAGCTCCCCGGATCGTGCCCGGCCGGCACCAGTTCGCGCGGATAGGTATAGCGCAGCTGCGACAGGTCGAAGTGGCAGCGGGCGGCGATGCGCAGGGTTTCCTCCAGCAGCGCGGTGGGGTACAGCAGGGCCAGCGCCTGGCGGCTGCGCAGGTGGCGTTCGCCATTGGGGAACAGGCGCCAGCCGGCGTCGGCCAGTGTGCAATGGTGGCGGATGGCAGTGAGGGTGTCCTGCAGGGCGCGGCGGCGGCGCACATGCATGTGCGCATCGCCGCTGGCCACCAGCGGAATCCGGTGGGTCTGGCCGAACTGCTGCAGCACGCGCAGGCGCGCTTCATCGTCGGCCTCTCGGTGCAGCTCCACTGCCAGCCACAGCCGCTGCGGGAAGCAGGCCTGCAGCCAGCCGGCATCGGCCGGATCGGGGCTGCGGTCGACCCACAGGCACAGCAGGTTGGCGGACAGCCCCTGGATGTCGTCGCGCAGGCAGCGATAGGTGCCCTTGGTCGCGCGCCGGCGGCAGGTGGTGATCAGTTGGCACAGCGCGGCATAGCTGGCCAGGTCGGTGCACAGCAGCACCAGGCGCGGGCCATCCTCCAATTGAAACTCGGCGCCGGTGATCAACGCCACACCGTGGCGGCGCGCGGCCTGCCAGGCGCGCACGATGCCGGCCAGCGAGCATTCGTCGGTGATTGCCAGGGCCCGGTAGCCCTGGTCCCGGGCGCGCGCGAACAGTTCCTCGGCGGTGGAGGCACCGCGCTGGAAACTGAAGGCCGACAGGCAATGCAGCTCGGCATAGTCGGGCAGAGGCAGGTTCATGCGAACCAGCCGTGCAGCATGAATGGGCCGGCGCTGGCGTCGGGCGCGGTGTAGGCCCAGCCGCGTTGGCCCTGCGCGGTTTCCACCACGTAATAGTCGCGGCGCACATCGCCCGCGTCCCACCAGCCCGACTCGATCCGCTCCGGCCCGGAGAGCACGCGCAGATGGGGATCATGCAGCGGCTGCGGTTGCGGCAGCAGCCAGCCGGGGCGCAGGGGCAACGCCACCGGCGGCGATGCCTTGCCGGTGGCGTCGGCATCGCCGCTGGCGCGTTCCGGGCGGTGGTCGGCGCGTAGCCCCAAGCCCTGCACGGCGTCGTCGCCCAGCCGTGCACGCAGGCGTTCGCGCACCTGCTCCCACGGCATGGCCTGCTGCGGGCGCGGGTCGAACAGGTCACGGGCGGCCGGCACGAACGGTGGCAGGCGCTCGGCCTGCAGGCGCAGGCCGCGGCTGCCGGCGGGCAGTGCCAGGTGATCCACCCGGTTGCGCGCCAGCTCGAACAGCATCGCCGGGTCGCGCTCCGGTGCCAGCAGACCGATCGACAGGCGGGTGTCGGGCTGGCCGTCGTGCTCGAACCACAGGTCGAACTGCTGCACGCCGCCATCGCGCGAGCACAGGAAGGCGGCCAGGTCGGCGGTCAGGCGACGCAGCGGGAACAGCAGGGCCTGGGTGGAGTCGATCTCGTACTCGAACTCGATCCGCGCATCGAACCGGTCGGGGGGCTGGAAGTAGCGCAGCAGCGGAGACTGCAGGCCGCGCAGGGCATCCAGATGGGCCAGCACCTGCGGCGCGAAACGCCGCGCCAGGCTGTCACGCGGCACCGCGAAGGCGGCCCCGAGCGTACGCAGGCCCGAGCGGGTCAATACCGTGACGGCATCGGCGGGCAGGCCGCTGCGTTCGATCGGCACCGGGTCCAGGGCGGCCAGCAGGTGGCTGTCGTCCACGCCCAGGCGCGGGTGCAGGTGGGTGAGCACGCAGGCGGCGTAGGGATTGGGCGCGGCCACCAGACGATGGCGGAAACCGAGCTCCTGCAGGCCTTCGTGCAGGCGCTGCTCAATCGCCGGCCAATCGCCGAACAGCGCGCGGCTGGCACCGACCTCCAGGGCCAGCGCATGCGGAAAATCCAGACTCACCTGCGAGCTGATGCCGTACAGCCAACTGGCCAGCAGTTGACGGGTGGCCTGTTCGGCGCGCGGATCGTACTCGACGCAGACCAGCTCGCCGGTCAGTACCTGCGCGGCCGACAGCAGCATGCCGCGGCGCAGCCCGAGCTGCCGCGCGCGTGGGCTGACCGCATGCAGCATGCGCCGCTGTGCCGGCCCGCTGACCAGCACCAGCGCGAGCGACGGATCGGGCTGCTGGCGCAACGCGGTATCCAGCGCCAACTGCGGCAGCAACAGGCAGGCCCACTGCATGGCGGCGGCTCAATGCGCCAGCGACAGCGGCAGCGGGTGGGCCGGTGCCCGTCCGCCACGGCACTTGAGGACCTGCACCTGGCCATCGTCGACCTGCAGGCGCAGGGCGGCCGGGGACGGATTGCGGGCCTGGCGGGCATCACGGAAGGCGAAGCCCAGGCACTGGCCGGTTTCGGCGGCCACCTGCAGCCGGCGCAGGGCACGGTCATCGCCCTGTGGCCAGCACAGCACGGCCGCACAGGCGGCCGAGCGCAGGCATTGTTCGGCTGCCCACAGCGCCTCGCGCGGGGTGGCCCGGACGATATGGACCTGGTCCAGCGCCAGCCCGGCGCCGGCCCAGGCCGGGGCATGCGGTTGCCACGGCGGGGCGACCAGCACCACCGCCTGCTGCTGGCTCAGCCGCGCGAGGGTCGGCCAGACCAGCCCCAGCTCGCCCTGGCCCGGGCTGGACAGCAGGATCTCGGACAGGGCCGAGGGGGGCCAGCCGCCGCCCGGCAGGCGGGCGTCCAGCGCCGGATGGCCGGTGGGGTGGGGGGCCTCGACCGGCGCCGTGCGCGGCTGCCCGCGCCAGACCTGGCGGCTGGCCAGCAGGTCTTCCAGGGCCCGGGCCGCGCCCATCAGCGGGCCTCCCGGGAGGGCTGGAACAGGCGCGGGCGGGCACGGAACAGGGGCATGGCGGCGAGTATCGGGAAGGACGGTGTCAAGGGCTGATACCGACAATCCTACCGCCAATGAGTCAAATTGCTAATGAATTTCGTCCGGGCGCACCGGCAGCGCGACGGGGCGCAGCGGCGCGGCGTCACCGCCCCGGATCTTCAGCGGTCCGCCGATGAAGGCGAACTCGTAGACCCGGTCGCGGGCCAGCGCATCCAGCGCGACCAGCTCGATGATCGGGGCGCCCTGCTGGGCCAGCAGATAGGTGTGCAACGGCACGTAGTCATCGGCCACTTCGGAGGGGAAGGTCTCGAAGCTGAGGTTGTCGGCGCCCACCACCATCGCCCCGCCGTCCTCCACCAGGAAGCGGGCTGCATCCAGGCTCATGCCCGGCGGGTTGGCCATATAGGCCCGGGGCTGGTCGAACAGCTGCATGCGCCCGGTGCGGATCAGCACGATGTCGCCCTGGCGCAGGTCGATCTTCTGCCGGCGCAGGGCCTGCTGGAGATCCTGGCGGGTGACCCGGTAGTTGTCCGGCAGCATCGCCACGCCCTTGGCACCGGCGACGTCGATCAGCACGCCCCGCGCCACCAGCGGAGGGAATTTCTCTACGCCGGTCACTTTCCAGCCGCGGTCCCCGAGATGCCGGCTGGCCTCGAAGCCGTTCCAGATACGGCCGTGGATGCCGAAGTGGTTGAGCGCATCGATATGCGTACCGGTGTGGCTGTACATCGAGAACGCCGTGCCGGTGTAGCTGCGCGTGCTGTTCATCGTTTCGCCCACCCCCATCGGATCGTCGATGACCGTGCCCTGCGGGGTGTGGGTCATCCAGAACTGGTAGTGCGGGTCGCCGGCGTCCTGCCAGCTGGGCATACCGACGTAGTAGTCGGTCGCCAGGTCATAGACCTTGCCGCCCGTGACGCGCGACAGGATCGCCGCACGCGAGGCGTCGGTGATCAGGTTGAGCCGGCCGATCTCATCGGTGGGCCCCCAGGGGCTGATGCCGACCTGTTGACCGGATGGCACGCGTTCGGTCGGCACCGACGGGTGGGCGCCAGCGGGCAGCGCGAGCGCGCCGAGCAGCAGGCCCAGTGCGGCGGCGAGAGGGTGAAGCGACATGGGAAAACTCCTTGCAGTGGGGCGGAAAAACTCAGGCGTGGACCAGCGCGGCCAACGCCTGGCGCAGCTGCGGCAATGGCAGGGTCTGCAGGCGCAGCGCGTCGGCGCCGATCACGGTGGGAATGGAGCGGATGCCGAGATCGCGTGCCCGGGCACGGTCGGACTGCACGCGTTCATGGGCGACGGGGCCGCGCATGTACCCGGCGAAACGGCCGCGTGCATGGCCCAGCGCTTCGGCGATGTCCAGCAGCACCTCGACATCGCCGATGTTGCGGTGCTGGTGCAGGTGCGCCCACTGGATGGCATCGAACATCGTGCCGTGTGCGGTGTTGCCGCCCAGCAGCGCGGCGGCCTGGCAGGCCAGCGCACCCTGCCAGCCGGAGGGGTAGTCGAACGAGGTCGCGCGCATGCCGTCCACGTCGATGCGCGGGATGTCCTCCTGCGCGGCGCACTCCTCCCAATGGGTCAGGATGATCCGTTTGGCATCGGCCATCGAACCGAACACCCGGATCATCTCCGTGCGCGAGTCCTGCAGGACGAAGCTGCGGTGCCGTATCTGGATGTCCAGTTCGGCCGCGACCCGGGCCAACCGTGGCGCGAGCACGAAGCACCAGCCGCAGACCACGTCGTGGAAGAACTCGACCACCGGCCGCGATGCGGTGGCGGGGGGAAGGGAAGAAGACATGGCAGAACCTGGTTCAGCGGGGGAGAACGCAGGTTAGGCAGCGCACGGCAGGCGAAACAGCCGTGGCCAGGCAGCTCAGTTTTCGCCGGGTGTCAGTAATCCAGTCCCTCGGCCTGAGGGAGTGCCTCAAGCAGGAAATCGATGAAGGCGCGCACCTTGGGTTGCAGGTGGCGCTGGGTGGGATAGATCGCGTGGACCACGCGCGGCGGATACCGGTGGTCGGGCAGCACCTGCTGGAGCTGGCCGTTGGCGAGCAAGGGCGCCGCCAGGAACGAGGGCAGTGCGCCGATGCCCATCCCGGCCACCAGCAGCTCGCGCAGCAGCAGGCTGTTGTTGGCGCTGACGCGGGTTGGCAGAGGGACGCTGATGCGCCCATCGGGCCCCTGCAACGGCCAGCTGCCGGGCGAGTCGGACAGGCTGTAGGCCAGCAGCGCATGCTCGCGCAACTGTTCGACGGTGGTGGGCGCCGGGTGGTGCCGCAGGTAGGCCGGTGCCGCGCACAGCACCTGCTGCAGCGAGGCCAGCCGGCGCGCGACCAGGCGGGAGTCGTCCAGGTCCGCGCGCAGCCGCAGCGACACATCGAAGCCTTCACCGACGGCATCGACCACCCGGTCTTCCATCACCAGGTCCAGCGCCAGTTGCGGATGCAGGGCAAGGAAACGCGGCAGCAGCGGCGACAGCGTGCTCACCGCGAACGAGAGCGGGGCATTGACCCGCAGGCGGCCGCCGACCTGGCCATGCTGTTCGGCGATGCCGCGCTCCAGTGCGTCCAGCGCATCGAGCAGGCGACAGCATTCGGCGTAGTAGGCATGGCCGGTGTCGGTCAGGCTCATGCGGCGGGTCGTGCGCTGCAGCAGCACCACGCCCAGGTGGCTTTCCAGCGTGCGCAGCTGCTTGCTCAGACCGGCCGCCGACATGCCCAGATCCTCGGCGGCGCGCGCCAGGCCACCGCGTTCGACGATCCGCCGGAAGGCGCGCATCAGGGTGAAGGAATCCACGACAGCTCTCGTTCTCATCGTTGTACAGCGTAGCGCGAAGCGCTTATGGACTGCGCCGGGCGCGCGCCCACAGCATCAGCGCCCCCCCCGATACCACGGCGCCGGCACCGCAGACCGCGCTCCAGCCGTGCGCGGCATACAACGCGCTGCCGGCCACGGCGCCGATGCCGCTGCCGGCCGCATAGAACAGCATGTAGGCTGCGATCGCCTGTGCCTGGGCCTGCGGGGCGGCCGCCAGGATCAGGCTCTGGTTGGTCACATGCAGCGCCTGCACCGCCAGATCCAGCAGCAGCACGCCAAGCACCAGCCAGCCCAGGTGCACGGGCAGCGCGGCCAGCGGTATCCAGCTGACCAGCAACAGCAGCAACGCCGCGCCCGACACGCGCCCGGCGTGGCCCTGGTCGCTCCAGTGGCCGCTGCGTGCCGCGGCCAGCGCGCCGACCAGGCCGACCAGTGCGAAGGCGCCGATGGCGGTATGGCCCAGCGCATGTGGCGGTGCGCTCAAGGGCAGCGCCACGGTGCTCCAGAACAGTCCGAATGCGATGAACATCAGCAGTCCCAGCATGCCGCGCCTGCGCAGGACCGGCTGCGTGCGCAGCAGCGCGGGCAGCGACACACGCGGCACCGCTGCGGGCACGGCCAGCCGCGGCAGGCGCAGCCACACCAGCACGCCGGTGATCACCATCAACCCGGCCGACAGCCCATACACGGCGCGCCAGCCGCCGATGTCGGCCACCGCACCGGCTACCACGCGCGCCAGCAGCAGCCCGATCACCACGCCGGCCTGCGCCGCACCCACCACGCGGCCCCGTTCGTGTGGCGAAGCGGCAGCCGCGGCGTAGGCGATCAGACCCTGGGTCATGGCCGTACCGAGCAGGCCCACCGCAAGCATGCCCAGCAGCAGCGTCGTCGCGCTGCCGGCCACCGCCACACCGAGCAGGGCCATCACCAGCGCAACGTTCTGGACGGCCAGCAGCCGATGACGGCGGAGGCGGTCGCCCAGCGGCACCAGCCACAGCAATGCGGCCACGGACCCCAGCTGGGTGGCGGCGATCACCGCGCCGATCCGGGCGGTGCCGATGCCCAGGTCGGCGGCGAGCGCGTCCAGCAGCGGCTGCGCGTAATAGACATTGGCGACGCTCAGGCCGGCAGCGCACGCGAACAGCAGGATCAGCGGCGAGGCGGTACGGGGACAGGTTGCAGAAGCGGACATCTTTTGGTCTCAAAATAGAACCAGTTGATTCTGGGTCTTATGGTTCTAAAATGAAACCATCAAATCGGAGCACCGCCATGCACACTCCCAATCCGACCTGCCCGGTGGCCCGTGCGCTGGACGTGGTGGGCGACCGCTGGTCGCTGCTGATCGTGCGCGACGCCTTCGATGGCGTGCAGCGCTTCAGCGATTTCCAGCGCAGCCTGGGGATGTCGCGCAGCATGCTGAGCCAGCGCCTGCAGGCGCTGGCCGATGCCGGCATCCTGGTCCAGCAGCCGTCTCCCGATGGCGGTCGCTACCTCCACTACGCGCTGACCGACCAGGGCCAGGCCCTGTTTCCGCTGGTGGTGGCGCTGCGCCAGTGGGGCGAAGGGTTCTGCTTCGCTGAAGGCGAAGCGCGCTCGGTCCTGCACACCCGTGAGGGCGGGGAACCGTTGGCACCGCTGCTTCCGCGCGACCTGCAGGGGCGGGTGGTCGGCAGTGCGCAGACCGTGGTGATCAAGCCTGTGGCCTGACGCGATCCGCCCCGGATGTGAACGCGGTGTTGACAGCGATGAACAGGCTCGCCCACTCTTCGCCTGGGAGCATCGGTTTCGCTGCGGCTCCCGGCAGTGCGGCTGTCACGTCGGGCGGAGGGGCCCGGGCGTAGCCGACACTGACCTGCATCACCCCGGTCCGGGCCCTTGCGGCCCGCGGCCCGCCCGTACGGCGCTGCACCCTTCTGCGGCAAGACTCCCTGGATTTATTGCGCAAGCAAAGGTGTTTCGCCCGCTCATGAAAACGATTTCAAAGCCCCTGGCCCTGACGGCCGCCATCGCACTCTCGCTGTCCGCCCCGGCCTTGGCCGCGCTGCCCAAGGCTGTCGCCACTGGCGATGCCTTCACCGTGTTGAGCCTGGAACAGGCGCCCGAGCGCATCGACGCCACGGTACTGGCCGACCAGCTGCAGGCCCTGCAGGTGGACGCCCTGACCATCGGCAATGTGGTGCGCGCGGCCGATGCCGGCCCCGCCGCCGACCCGCTTCAGGTCCTGGCTGACCGGCTGGGTTACTCGTACCGCTTCGTGACCGGTGCGGCCGACGCGGCAGAACGCCGCGGCAGCATCGTGATCTCGCGCCTGCCCGTGGAAGCCGAACTGGACAGCGCGTCCGGCGACCTGAACTACCTGCGCCTGAACGATGGTGCCCATGTGGTCGCGCTCTACACCCGCAGCGTGGGTGCGGCGAGCGGTGCAGCCCCGGTCAAAAATCTGGTGGACGCCACGCGCCTGGGCGCGCCCGCTGTGCTGCTGGGCGCGGTCGATGCCGAAGGCGCTACTGCCGCCGGCTTCGACTCGGCCGCCACCGGTTCGTACTTCAGCCAGGGCTTCGAATCGGCCACCAGCACGTCGGTGAAGCTGCGTACCGATACCGGCAAGCAGGGCGTTGCCGGCACGCTGCTGACCCTCGGCTACGCCGCCCCGGTGGGCGGGGAACAGCCGTGGATGGACACCGGCCTGAGCGCCGACGCTCGCGCGGCGCTGCTCGTCGCGCAGATGACCGTCGATGAGAAATTCCAGATGCTGCACAGCTACTTCGGGCTGGGCAAGGATGGTGGCCCGCTGCCGGAAGGCGCGGTCGGCTCGGCCGGCTTCGTGCCCGGCGTTCCGCGTCTGGGCATTCCGGCGCAGCAGTCGGCCGATGCCGGCGTCGGCGTGACCAACCCGGGCGGCCTGCGCAAGGGCGACCATGCCACGGCCATGCCGTCCGGTCCGTCCACCGCCTCGAGCTGGAACCCGCAGATCGCCTTTGCCGGCGGCGCCACGATGGGCCGCGAAGCCTGGCAGCAGCGCTTCAACATCCTGCTGGCCGGCAGCGTCAACCTGCAGCGCGATCCGCGCAACGGCCGCAACTTCGAGTACGCCGGTGAAGATCCGCTGCTGGCCGGCCGCCTGGTCGGCGAGTCGATCCGTGGCGTGCAGAGCCAGCATGTCATCTCCACGATGAAGCACTTCGCGCTCAACGACATGGAAACCTCGCGCAATTTCCACAGCGCCGAGATCGGCGAGCAGGCGATGCGCGAGTCGGACCTGCTGGCCTTCGAGATCGCACTGGAAACGGGCAAGCCCGGTTCGGTGATGTGCTCCTACAACCGCATCAACGGCATCTACGGCTGCGAGCACGACTACCTGATGAACCAGGTGCTCAAGCAGGAGTGGAAGTTCCCCGGTTTCGTGATGTCCGACTGGGGCGGCGTGCACAGCGGTTCCAAGGCGGCCCTGGCCGGTCTGGACCAGCAGTCGGCCGGCGAGGTGTTCGACAAGGCGGTGTATTTCGATGAACCGCTGCGCCTGGCCGTGGCCGGTGGCGTTGTGCCGCAGGCACGCCTGGACGACATGGTCGCCCGCATCCTGCGCACCATGTTCGCGCACGGCAACTTCGACCTGCCGCCGCAGCACCAGCCGATCGACGACGAGGCCGGCTTCCTGGCCGCGCAGCGCACCGTGGAAGAGGGCAGCGTGCTGCTGCGCAACGCCGGCGACCTGCTGCCGCTGGGCAAGGACGTGCAGCGCATCGTGATCATTGGTGGCCATGCCGACAAGGGCGTGATCGGTGGCGGCGGTTCGTCGATGGTGGGCTGGACCGCACGCGGCACCAACGCCGTGCCAGGCGTGCTGCCGACCACCTGGCCGGGTCCGGTGATCTTCCACCCGTCCTCACCGCTGGAGGCCCTGCGTGCAGAGCGTCCGGATGCGCAGATCAGCTATGTCGATGGGCGTGACGTGGCCGCTGCCGCGCGCGCTGCCGCCGCTGCCGACGTCGCCATCGTCTTTGCCACGCAGTGGTCGGCCGAGTCGGTCGATCTGCCGCACATGCAGCTGCCTGACAACCAGGACGCGCTGATTGCCGGCGTGGCCAAGGCCAACCCGAAGACCGTGGTGGTGCTGGAAACCAATGGTCCGGTCGAGCTGCCGTGGCTGCAGCAGGTGCCGTCCGTTCTGCAGGCCTGGTACCCGGGCATCCGTGGCGGTGAAGGCATCGCCGCGCTGCTGACCGGCAAGGTCAATCCGTCCGGCCGCCTGCCGGTGACCTGGCCGGTGGATGCCAGCCAGTTGCCGCGTCCGCACGTGAACGGACTGGGCTTCACGCCCAAGCAGAAGCCCGACGACACCATCGACTACGACATCGAAGGCGCCAACGTGGGCTACAAGTGGTTCGCCGCCAAGGGTCTGGTGCCGCAGTTCGCGTTCGGCCACGGCCTGTCCTACACGCAGTTCGGCTACGACAACCTGGCGGTGACCGTGGAAGGCCAGCGGCTGGTGGCCACCGTGGACGTGCGCAACACCGGCAAGGTGGCCGGCGCGGACGTGGCGCAGCTGTATCTCACCCTGCCCGAAGGCAGCGTCACCCCGATCCGCCTGATCGGCTTCCAGAAGGTGATGCTGCAGCCGGGCGAGCGCCGCCGCATCCGCATCGAGGCCGAGCCGAAGACCCTGGCCAGCTTCGATACCGCCGACAAGCAGTGGAAGATCGCCGCCGGCCGTTACCAGGTGCAGGTGGCGCGTTCGGCCACCGATCCGGTGCAGCACGTGGATGTCGTGCTGGACGCAACCGTCGTACGTTGAGGACCACCGGCAGGCACGACGCTGCGTCGTGCCTGCCGCTCACTCCGGCAGGTGCTGGCGCAGGTGCGCCAGCAGCAGCTGCACCCGCCGCGAGGGCTGGGCCGTGTCCGGAAACACCGCATAGACGCCCTGGCGCGGGAAGCGGTGCCTGCGCAGGATCGGCAGCAGCCGACCGCAGGCAAGATCCTCGTCGATCAACCACCTCGGCAGCACCGTCGCCCCGGCCCCGGCCAGCGCGAAGGCGCGCAGTGTGGACGCGTTGTCCACCGTGACCACCGCATCGGCTGGGTTGCAGGCAAAGATCTGATCGCTGCCATCGGGGGCGATCAACGGCAGGTCCGCCAGGCGCGGATAGCCCAACCGCGGCAGCGTCCGCACCCAGTCCGGATCATCGCGCGCGGCCTCGTCCGGCAGCGGGGACAGCACCGACGGCGCGGCCACCGCGCACAACGCATGCTCGTCGAGCAGGGTGGCGCGCAGCCGGGAATCGGCCATGCGCCCCAACCGGATCGCCAGGTCGAACCGTTCCGGAATCAGGTCGGCATGCGTCGGCGAGGTCGACAGGTGCAGGCGCAGCTGCGGGTGCAGTGCACGGAAGCGCTCCAGCAGCGGCACCACCCTGGCGATCGCATATTCGGGCGTGGTGGTCAGGCGCAGCGTGCCACGCAGGTGCTGCTGTTCGCTGCGGGCTTCCTCGATGGCCAGCTCGGCGCTGGCGAGCATCGCAGTGCAATGCTGGTGGAAGCGCTCGCCCGCTTCGGTCAGTGCCAGGCTGCGCGTGTTGCGCACCAGCAGGGTCACGCCCAGCTCCTGCTCCAGCCGTTTCAGGTTGAAGCTCACCACTGCCTTGCTCTGGCCCAGCCGTTGGGCCGCTGCGGTCAGGCTGCCGGCATCGACCACGGCCTTGAAGGTATCGAAGCGGTCCAGGCTGACCATCGCGCTCTCTGGCTGTCAAAAACGGTTTGACAGTTTTGCATCGAAGGTTCTGTTTATCCAGCACGCTTGAACGCGCATGCTGCCGCCTCGTTTCCGGGAGTGCGTGATGGTGTATCGAGCCAGGGTGGAGCTGCTGTACCTGCTGGGATTCTCGCTGGACCTGGTCAACATGTTCATCGGCACCGTCGCCTATCCGGCCATCGCCGCAGAGCTGCATGCCTCGGTGTCGCAACTGGCATGGATCGGCAACGCCTACATGCTTGGCCTGACGCTGGTCATTCCGCTTGGCCACTGGCTGGCCGCGCGCGTCGGCGAGCGCCGGGTGCTGTGCCTGTCGCTGGCGCTGTTCACCGTGGGTGCGCTGCTGGCCGGGACCGCCCCCAGCATTGCGTGGCTGATCGCCTGGCGGCTGCTGCAGGGGTTGGGCGGCGGGTTGTTGATTCCGGTGGGGCAGGCGGCGGCCTACCGCGAATGTCCTCCGGCCGATCGCGCGCGCCTGACCACCCGCATCATGGCGGTGGCGCTGCTGGTGCCCGCGCTGTCGCCCACCTTGGGCGGGCTGCTGGTGGAGTGGGGCTCGTGGCGGGGCGTGCTGCTGATCAGCGTACCGCTGGCCGTGGTGGCGCTGGTGCTGGCAGCGTGCTGGCTCCACCCTTCGGTGCCGGCGTCCGCACCCGCATTGGACCGGCGCGGGCTGCTGCTGGGCGGCGTGGGTCTGAGCCTGTTGCTGGTCGCACTGAGCCTGCTGGCCGAACCGGCGCAGCGGATGTCCGGCGCCGCGCTGCTGGTCGGCGCTGCGCTGGTGCTGTCCGGCTACGCCCGCAGTGCGCGCCGCACCACGCATCCGGTGCTCCACTGGTCGCTGCTGCGCCATGCCGGGCTGCGCGTGGCGATGCTGGTCTATCTGCTGGTGCCGGGTACTTTCATCGGCGTCCAGCTGGTGGCCACGCTGCTGCTGCACCGACAGGGCTACGGTCCTGCGGCCATCGGCGGTTTCATGCTGCCCTGGGCCATCGCCTCGGCCTGCGCGATCGCCACTGCCCGGCACGGGCTGACACGCATCGGGGCGCGGCCGCTGTTGAGCGCGGGCATGGGCTGCCAGGCGGTCGGCATCGCGCTGCTGACCGGCGCGCAGAGCGGTCATCCGGTGCTGCCCGTGGTGGCCTTCGCGCTGATGGGCCTCGGCGGCAGCCTGTGCAGCAGCAGCGCGCAGACGCTCGCGTTCCAGGGCTTGGCGGATACGGACCTGCTGCCGGGCAGCGCGTTGTGGAACCTCAACCGCCAACTGAGTTTCTGTCTGGCCGCCGCACTGCTGGCCTGCGTGCTCGGCGCGCTGTCTGCCGTGCTGCCCGAGCGCGCCTTCGCCCTGACGCTGCTGCTGGCCAGCAGCATGACCCTGCTGCCGCTGCTGCCCCTCTGGCGGCTGCCGGCGGCGTCCCTTTCCCCATCAGCGAGCTCACCATGAATAGTCCCCCTATCTCTGCCCTGGCCGCCTTCGACGAGGTGCGCGCGCTGCACGTGCTGATCGAGGACTGGTTCAACGCCCGTCTGCCGGTCGACGCGCTGGACACCCTGCTGGCCCGCTTCACCGACGACTTCAGCATGGTCGGCATTGGTGGCGTGCGCCTGGACAAGCCGGCCCTTGCCCGGTTCTTCGCCGCCATGCACGGTGGTCGCCCCGGTCTGCGCATCGCGGTGGACGACGTCGCCTTCCTGGCGGTGGCGGGCAATGTCTGCGGTGTGCGCTACCGGGAAGACCAGGCCGACGCGCAGGGCCGCACGCGGCGCGAGGCGCTGGCGCTGTTGCGCGCAGACGCCGACGGCGCGCTGCGCTGGCAGGCTTTGCACGAAACGTCGGTTGGCGGCTGAATGCGAGCCGGGGGCGGTGCCGGACGACCGCCGACACTTACGTTCCCGGCCGGCTCGACGCTAGGCTGCGGATGTTCGTCGCCAACCTGCCGGGAGAGAGCCCATGCGTGTCCGTGTCGTGCCTGTCGTGCTGTTGAGTGTCCTGGTTGCGGCCAGTGTGTCGGCGCAGACCTCGCCGATGACGCCGGATATCCCGGCCAAGGGGTTCGTGACGCCGACGGCCCGCGACGACTACGACAAGCGCGTGGTGATGGTACCGATGCGCGACGGTACGAAGCTGTACACCGTGATCGTGGTGCCCAAGGGCGCCCACAACGCGCCCATCCTGCTGACGCGCACGCCGTATGACGCCGCCAACCGTGCCAGACGGATCGACTCCCCGCACATGCGCGACATCCTGCCGCAGGGCGACGAGGTGTTCGTCGATGGCGGCTACATCCGCGTGTTCCAGGATATCCGCGGCAAGTACGGTTCCGAAGGCGATTACGTGATGACGCGGCCGCTGCGTGGACCACTCAATCCAACCCGGGTGGACCATGCCACCGATGCGTGGGACACCATCGACTGGCTGGTCAAGCATGTGCCGGAAAGCAATGGCAAGGTGGGCATGCTGGGCTCGTCCTACGAAGGGTTCACCGTGGTGATGGCCCTGACCGACCCGCATCCGGCGTTGAAGGTGGCCGCACCGCAAAGCCCGATGATCGACGGCTGGATGGGCGACGACTGGCTCAACTACGGTGCCTTCCGCCAGGTCAATTTCGGCTACTTCACCGGTCAGCTGGCCAAGCGTGGCAAGGGGCCGACGATTCCCAGCGTCGGCTACGACGACTACACCACGTTCCTGCGTGCCGGCTCGGCCGGCGACTACGCCACGGCCAACGGCCTGGATCAGCTGCCGTGGTGGCACAAGCTGATCGAGCACCCGGCCTACGATGCGTTCTGGCAGGAGCAGGCGCTGGACGCGCGCATGGCCAAGACGCCGTTGAAGGTACCGACGATGTGGCTGCAGGGCCTGTGGGACCAGGAGGACATGTGGGGCGCGGTGCACAGCTATGCGGCGATGGAGCCACGCGACACCGGCAATACGCTCAACTACCTGGTGATGGGCCCGTGGCGGCACAGCCAGGTCAACTATGACGGTTCGACGCTGGGCGCGTTGAAGTTCGATGGCGACACCGCGCTGCAGTTCCGCCGCGACGTGCTCAAGCCGTTCTTCGACCAGTATCTGGTGGATGGCGCGGCCAAGGCCGATACACCCCCGGTGCTGATCTACAACACCGGCGAGAACCACTGGGATCGCCTGCCGCAGTGGCCACGCACCGCCGCGCAGAACAGGCCGCTCTACCTGCGTGCCGGCGGCAGACTGTCCTTCGAGGCGCCGCAGCCCGGCGAGGCAACGTATGAAGCCTACGTGTCCGACCCGGCCAAGCCGGTCCCGTTCGTGCCGCGCCCGGTGCGCTTCGCCGATCGCGACATGTGGACCAGCTGGCTGGTCAAGGACCAGCGGTTTGTCGATGGTCGTCCCGACGTGCTGACCTTCATCAGTGAACCGCTGACCGAACCGCTGCGCATCGGCGGCGCACCGCAGGTGAACCTGCAGGCGGCCACCAGCGGCACTGACAGCGACTGGGTGGTGAAGCTGATCGATGTGTACCCCGACCAGACCCCGTCCACGCCGGAAATGGGGGGCTACGAGCTGGCGGTGTCGATGGCGATCTTCCGCGGCCGTTACCGCGAGAGCTTCAGCACGCCCCAGGCGATTGCCGCCAACCAGGTGCTCGACTACCGGTTCGGGCTGCCCACCGCCAACCACGTGTTCCAGCCGGGCCACCGGGTGATGGTGCAGGTGCAGTCCAGCCTCTTTCCGCTGTACGACCGCAACCCGCAGACCTTCGTGCCGAACATCTACCTGGCCAAGCCGGGCGACTACCAGAAGGCGACCCAGCAGATCTGGCACGCGCCGCAGCAGGCCAGCTTCATTTCGCTGCCGGTGTATTGACCACGGGCGTCGCGGCCAGCCAGTCCGGCTGGCCGTCGACGAACGACTGCCCGCGCGGGGCCAGTGCCGGCGCGTGCGATGCATCGAATGCGCCCGTGAGCAGGGCAATCACCGGCCCGTCGTCGATCGCGCCCAGTGTGCTGCCGCACTGGGCGCAGAAGGCGCGGGTGGAGTGCGCGGACGAGATGCCGCGGGCCTCGAAACGAATGGCGCCGCAGAGGCAGCCGCCTTGCCAGACAGGTACATCCATGTGGTGATCCTGCGAACGCGTGGCCCGCAATGTAGCGGGCCACGCGCGCAACAATCAGCCGGACACGCTCGGGTAGTCGGTGTACCCCTGCGAGCCGCCCCCGTACAGCGTGTTCGGGTCCAGCTCGGACAGGGCCACGCCCAGCCGCAGGCGCTCGACCAGGTCCGGGTTGGCGATGAACGCACGGCCGAAGGCGATCATGTCGGCGTACCCGGATGCGATCGCCGCCGAGGCGGTGTCCTTGGTATAGCCGTTGTTGGCGATCCACGGGCCACGGAACTTCGCACGCAGCGTTGCGTAATCAAAGGCGATGTTGTCGCGCGGACCGCCGGTAGCGCCTTCGATGACATGGATGAAGGCCAGCCCGCCAATCGCGTCCAGGCGTTCGACCGCGCGCTCGAACAGCGGCTGCGGCTGGCTGTCGTGTGCGTCGTTGGCGGGGGTGACCGGCGACAGGCGTACGCCGGTACGCTCGGCGCCGATCTCGGCCGCCACCGCGCGCACCACCTCATCCAGCAGGCGGGTGCGGTTCTCGATGCTGCCGCCGTAGGCGTCGGTACGCTGGTTGCTGCCATCGCGCAGGAACTGGTCGATCAGGTAACCGTTGGCCGCATGCACTTCCACGCCGTCGAAGCCGGCGGTGATCGCATTGCGCGCCGCCTGGCGGTAGTCCTGGATGATGCCGGGAATCTCATCGAGCGCCAGAGCGCGCGGTGCCGACACATCCTCAAACCCGTTGGCGGTGAACGTCTTGGCGTTGGCGGTGAGCGCGCTGGGGGCTACCGGCGCCTGCCCATCAGGCAGCAGGCTGGTATGTGAGATGCGGCCGACGTGCCAGAGCTGCAGCACGATCCGGCCACCGCGCGCATGCACGGCGGCGGTCACGCCGCGCCAGGCCTCGATCTGTGCCTGGCTGTAGATGCCGGGGGTGTCCAGGTAGCCCTGACCCATCGGGCTGATCTGGGTGGCCTCGGCAATGATCAGGCCGGCGCTGGCGCGCTGCTGGTAGTACTCGATGGCCAGCGGGTTGGGCACGCGGCCTTCGATGGCGCGGTTGCGCGTCAGCGGGGCCATCGCGATGCGGTTGCGCGCCTCGATCGCGCCCAGTCGGGTGGGGGTGAACAGGGGGCCGTCGGTGGAAGATGTCATATGCATGCCTTGGGGGAGGGCGCTGCCATCGGGCAGCGTGAACAGACGAGATGTGGACGTACGACCGCCAGCATAGGGGGCAGTGCGTTGCAGCGATGGGAAGCATTGTTGCGGGTGCCTGCGTGCACGTTCTGTAACGCAGCCGGGGCGTAGGGTGGATGTCATGCAGGCACGGCCTGCCGCTGTTTTCCAACCCGAGGTACAACGTGATGATCGATTACAAGCTCAAGGGCAAGGTGGCCATTGTGACCGGCGGCGTCTCCGGTATCGGCCTGGCCGCGGCCGAACTGCTGGCTGCCTCCGGTGCAGCGGTGGCGGTCTGGGACCTGAAGGCGGATGCGGTCGAGAAAACCGCCGAAGCGCTGCGTCGCAAGGACGTCAACGCCATCGGGATCGCGTTGGACGTGACCGATGAAGCGGCCGTGGAGGCGGCGGTGCACCGGACTGTGGAGGCCCTGGGTGGGCTGGACATCGCAATCAACAACGCGGGCATCGGCGGCCCGTCGGCGCTCAGTGGCGACTACCCCGTGGACGGCTGGAAGCGGGTCATCGACGTCAATCTCACCAGTGTCTTCCTGTGCCAGCGGGCGCAGATCCAGGCGATGCGTGCGGCGGGGAAGGGCGGCAGCATCATCAACATGGCCTCGATCCTGGGGCAGGTCGGTTTCAACAACTCGGCCGCTTACGTAGCGGCCAAGCACGGCGTGGTCGGGCTGACCCAGACCGCCGCGTGGGAGCATGCCGCCGACCGTATCCGGGTCAATGCGGTCGGCCCCGGCTTCATCGCCACACCGTTGCTGGACAAGATGGACCCGGCAGTGCGCAAGGCGCTGGAGGCCAAACACGCGCTGGGCCGGCTGGGCAAGGCCGACGAGGTGGCAGCGCTGGTGGCCTGGCTGGCGAGCGACGATGCCTCCTTCGCTACGGGGACCTACTACGCCATCGATGGTGGCTACCTGGCCCAGTAGGCGGCCTGACGGCCGGTGCGGCGGGGCATGCGGGCGGCTTCACGGTCCCCAGACGTCATCCTCTGCAACGCTCGGCATCTCTACTGCCGGGCGACGTCAATGATGGGACTGGAACAAGATCTGTCGATTCTGTTGCGCATCGCCGCGGCGATGCTGTTCGGCGGGCTGATCGGCATCGAGCGCGAGATGGGCCGGCATGCGGCCGGGCTGCGCACGCACATGCTGATCGCCGGTGCGGCGGCGCTGATCGTTGGCTTGGGTGACAGCATCGCCGAGCACTTCCAGCAGGAGCGTTATCGCGACCTGCTGCAGGTCGATCCGGTGCGTCTGATCGAAGCAGTGGTGGCCTGCGTGGGCTTCGTCGCGGCCGGTACCATCCTGCGTGGTTCGCACGAGGATCAGGTCAGCGGGCTGACGACAGCCAGTTCGCTGATCATGGCCGCCGCGATCGGGATCGCGGTGGGCATCGGCGAGTACGTGATCGCCATCGGGGTGACCCTGCTGTGCCTGATCGTGTTGGCGGTGTTCCGCAGGATCGCCAGGAAGATCGAACCGACACCGTGACGGCACGCCTCACGTCCAGTTGATCGAGTCGCCCGTCCGCGATGGGTCGGAACGGGGCCGGCAGGCGGCCCCGTTGGGTACGACACGGTCCATCAGAACCGCTGCTGATACTTCATGTACACCATGCGCCCGATATCGAACCCGCCGTAGTAGGGGAACGCGCTTTCCGGACTGGAGAACATGATCGGCCCCCGGTGATTGAACAGGTTGTTGGCGCCCAGCGATACGGTCGCGTTCCACGGCGCACTCCAGCGCACCTGCAGGTCATGGAAGGTGTTGCTGCCTACTTTGCGGATGGCATCCGGTTCCCCGTTGGCATGGTGGTCGGGCGCCGTACACGGGCGATTGGGGACGCAGCTCTCTTTCATGCCGGAGTAGTACCGTACTCCGTAGCGCAGCCCCCAGTCGCCCTTCTCCCAATCCACGCCGAGCGTGGAGCGCACGCGGAAGATGCCCGGCGTACCGACCATCCCGATCATGATGGTCTCGCCGGCGGCGTTGTTGCCCTGTTCGTCGTACCGGCTGACATAGCTGCTCTGCCAGTCCAGCCGGATCTGGCCGACCGCCAGTTCCGGGAGGCGGTAGTTGACCCCGAGGTCGTAACCCTCGGTCTCCAGCCTGCCGAGGTTGGCGAGGCCGTAGACGATGCCGTCGATGTGTCCATCGGGGGCGCGCGAGATGCCGTCGCACCGGCTGGCGTTCCCGAGGACGTAGCAGTCGCGCAGGATGCGGTCCACGCTGTCCTGGATGATCAGGTTGTCGATCCTGTACTGGTACCAGTCCAGCGAGATGTCGAGACCTTCCACCCAGCGCGGACTCCAGACCAGACCGACGGTACGGCTGGTCGAGGTTTCCGGTTTCAGGTTGGGGTTGGACTGGTTGGTAAATACGTCCGGTGTCTGGCAGGGGTAACCGGTGCAGTCCTTGCCCCCTTGGCCCTGCTGTGTGTAGCCGATGGGAACGCCGGCGGCGTTGCACGCCGCGTTGCCGTTGACGCTGTTGGTCGCGCCGACACCGCAGGGATCGGTGTACGACTCGAAGCTGGAGCCGGCACCTCCGTGCAGGTCGTCGATGGTCGGCGCGCGGAAGCCGGTGGCGACCGTGCCACGCACCAGCAGCTCTTCCAGCGGGCGCCAGGTCAGGCCGAACTTGGTATTCAGGGTCTGCCCGAAATTGCTGTAATCCGAGTGACGAGCTGCCAGGCTCAAGCTCAGTTCACGGGCGAAGGGCAGGTCCTTCAGGATCGGCACATTCAGCTCGGCATAGAACTCGTCGAGCGAATAGCGGCCCTGGGTCGTGGTGGCGGCGAGGCCGGTGCTCTCACCGGATTGCCTGAATGCATCGGGCACGAAACGGCCCTGCTCGCGCCGATGCTCATAGCCCACCGCAACGCCGACTTCGCCGGCCGGCAGGTCGAACAGGGTGCTGACCAGGTTGGCGGTGTAGCTGGTGGTGGAGGTGGTTCCGGTATCGGTGAAGAACGGGAACAGGAAGTTCTGCAGGCCCGGGGCGGAGAGCGAGCCCGGGCCGCTGGCCCCCGCAGGCAACAATGGATTCCACGGCGTGCAGTGGATGTCCTTGGCAGTTCCGCAGTCCGGGCTCAGCGCACGCGCCATCGCCAGATAGCTGGCATCGCCGTGGCCGGTCTTGTTCAGCTGGTTCCGGTTGTGCAGCCCGCCCACGTCCCAGTCGACGACACGTCCGGCCAGCTGCACGCTGCCCTTCAATGCACCGCTCACGCGGAAGGTCTGCAGGTCGCTGCGCGTGGTGCGCGGGACCTCCCACAGGCGCCGGTTGAACGTCGTGTCGACGCCATAGGGGTTGAACGGGCTGTCGGCGGGGAGGGTGTACTGCAGCGGGTAGCCGGCAACCTGCTGGTCGGTGATGCGCTGGTTGTACATTGCCTCGCCTTCCAGCCGGACGGTATCGCTGAGGTCGTACCAGCCCGTGGCGAACAGCGAACGGCGTTCGACGCCGGTCTGCACCATCATCTGCTCGTTGGCATTGACCCGGTCGCTGTCATCGGTGCGGCGATAGTCGCCCGGACGGGCCGGGTCGCCGCCGTCTTTCAGGGTCCACCAGGCCGGCGTGATGCCATCACCAGGCGTACTGCTGCAGGGGTTGCAGTGCGATCCGTTCCTGCCGATCGCGCTCCAGCCCGATCCGCGATAGTCGGGGCCGGCATTGCCATCGCGGCTGAACCAGCGGTCCTTTGCCCAGACGGGGTCGTCCTTGGCATGCTCCAACGCGACGGTGATGCCGCTGTGCGGGCCTTGTGCGCCCATACGCAGGGAGAGCTGCTGATTGCCGCCGTCCCCCTGGTTGAACTGGCCACTCGACACATTCACCTCCAGGCCGTCGAAGCCGGCATCGGTGATGACGTTGACCACCGCGGCAATCGCGTCGGAGCCGTAGACCGCCGACGCACCGTCCTTCAGCACCTCGATGCGCTGGACCATGCTCATCGGAATCTGACCCAGATCCTGCAGCCCGGCGGTGGTGGCGCCCAGGCGGCGTCCATTGAGGAGGACCAGCGTGCGCGCCGCCCGCAGATTGCGGATGTTCACATAGTAGCCACCGACGTTTTCGCCGGAGGCCAACGCGTCGGCGCGGGAGATCGCCGGTGCACCGGCCGAGCTGAGGTTCTGCAGGACATCGGCGACGCTGGTGAAGCCCTGTCGTGCGATGTCGTCGCGGCTGACCACGAGGATCGGCTGGCGGGTCTCGGCATCGGCGGCCCGAAGGCGTGAACCGGTGACCTTGACCTGGTCCAGTGTGGTGGGTTCATCGGCGGACGCCACGGCCGGAACAAGGGCAGCGCAGATCGCGACGGGCAGCAGCTTTGCGGGGCGTACGACGGGCAACGTCAGGTTGAGCATCAATCTCTCCAGGGGATCCGGATGTGCGAAAAGCGCGATCCAAACGTTACTGTTTCGTTTCCGCTCAGCCTGTACGCGATGCGCGGTGGATATGTGCGACTTGAGCTTTAGTGCGCAACGCGCGCATCTGACAGCGGTACGCCGATGCCGTGACGCCGAAGTGCGCGCGGAAGGCCCGCGCGAAGCTGCAACCGCTTTCGAATCCGCAGGCCGCTCCCACCTCACCGACGATCAGGTCGCTGTCCAGCAGCAGTTCGGCGGCGCGCTCCATGCGCAGCCGCACGCCAGCGGCCTGCGGGCTCTCGCCGAACACGCCCTGGTAAGCCTTGGAGAAGTACCAGTAGGACAGGCTGGACAATTCCGCCAGCTCCCCGATGCTGACTACCCGGTCGACGTTTCCCTGCAGCGTCAGATGAGCGCGGCACAGCCGGCCCAGCACATGGCGCCTGCGATGCAGCGAGCGGCCCGGACAGCGATCTTCCTGCAGCCCCATCGATCGCTGCAGATGGACGACGTGGCGCAGCAGCGCCCGCAACATCGCATCGCCACTGACGCGATCGTGCGCAGGTCTGCGGACCAGCTGACGCCAGAGACGAATGGCAATCTGCAGGTCGCACCGGGTCATCGCGCCACAGCCGGGATAGAGCCGGCACGCATCGGCGTTCAGCAGCTCAAGCGCGGCGCCCTGCAATGCCACGCCGATGCAGAGGCCGCGACGGTCGGCCTGAAGGCGCGGCTGCGAGTTGCGGTCCAGCACGATCCAGTGTCCGGCGTGCAGGTGGAAGCGCCCCTCGCTGGACTCCATCCGGCTGCAGCCACGCACCTGCAGCCACAGGGTGAATGCCCCGCTGCCGACCTGTACCGACGACATGCGTGATACGCCGATGCATCCGCGTGTGATGTCGCTCTGGAGGTCGATCGTCAGGTTCTGTCCGCGATCCGCCCAATTGATTGTCTGCATATCGTCCACGCCGGCACCTGCCTGCACGATGTGTTCGGCCGGCGGCCGTTGCCAGCACGTGCGTCAAGGTTCTGTGTACGCAGGCTGCAGGCGTCGTGTTGTGTCGCTATCGGCGCGTTTTGCGATTGTCGAGGCCACCCTCACGGTGCCCACGTCATTCTTGAGGCCTATCTGATGAGGAGTCAGCGCATGCGACCGTTCGAGATCCAACGCATCGATCATGTGGTACTGCGCGTGTCCGATCTGCCGCGGGCGCTGCGCTTCTACTGCGACGTGCTGGGCTGCACGGTGGCGCGCGAGCGCCCCTCGCTGGGCATGGTCCATCTGCGCGCCGGGGCGTCGATGATCGATCTGGTCAGCATTGACGGCGCGCTTGGCAGACCGGGTGGACCCGCCGCCGGGGCGAAGGGGCGCAATGTCGATCACCTGTGCCTGCGCGTGGACCCGTTCAACGAGGCCACCCTGCGCGCCCACCTGGAGATGCACGATGTGGCGGTCGAGGGGCCCGTGGAAAGCAACTTCGGTGCCGAAGGCGACGGGCGCTCGCTCTACGTGCGCGATCCCGATGGCAACGGGGTCGAGCTGAAGGGTCCGGCCAGTGAGTGCGGACGTTGATAATGGTAGGACCAATATACCAGCGTAAACCTATGGTCTAATAGGCCGGTCGCGCATTTGACGCTTCAATGCGGACAGTTCCGAGAGATCGCCCGATAAGTGGTAAGACCATTAATCGGGCGCATGACACTCGTGGATTTCCCCGGTTCGCGCGGTGGTGACCGCGCGGACCCCTGTCCGTTCTTGATGAGATCCGTCGATGCAGGCCTGGCCACAACTGTATGACCCCGCTGGCAACCTCTGGGTGTCCAGCCTGATCGCGCTGCTGCCGATCGCCTTCTTCTTCGTTGCCCTGGCCGTGCTGCGCATGAAAGGCTGGCTGGCCGGCACGCTGACCGTGGCCATTGCCCTGGGGGTGGCGCTGCTGTTCTACCGGATGCCGCTGCAGCAGGCCGTCGCCGCCGGCGCCTACGGGTTCATCTACGGGCTGTGGCCCATCGCCTGGATCATCCTGGGGGCGGTGTTCCTGTACAAGGTGTCGGTCAAGACCGGGCAGTTCGACATCATCCGTGCGTCGATCCTGTCGGTGACCGAGGACCAGCGGCTGCAGATGCTCATGGTCGGCTTCGCCTTCGGCGCGTTTCTGGAAGGCGCCGCCGGTTTCGGCGCGCCGGTGGCGATCACCGCCGCACTGCTGGTCGGGCTCGGCTTCAAGCCGCTGTACGCGGCCGGACTGTGCCTGATCGTCAACACCGCGCCGGTGGCGTTCGGCGCGATGGGCATTCCGATCATCGTGGCGGGGCAGGTGACCGGCCTGGATGCGTTCGAAATCGGTCAGATGGCCGGTCGCCAGCTGCCGTTCCTGACCATCATCGTGCTGTTCTGGATCATGGCGATCATGGATGGCTGGCGCGGCGTGAAGGAGACCTGGCCGGCGGTTCTGGTGGCCGGTGGCTCTTTCGCCATCGCCCAATACCTGACCTCCAACTTCATCGGCCCCGAACTGCCGGACATCACGGCCTCGCTGGCCTCGCTGGTGTGTCTGACCCTGTTCCTGCGCCGCTGGACGCCGGTGCGCATCTTCCGCTTCGACACCGAGGCCAGCGCGCAGGCTGCCGCCCAGGCACTGGAAGCACCGCAGTACAGCCGCGGGCAGATCCTGAAGGCATGGTCGCCGTTCCTGATCCTGACCGCGATGGTGACGGTGTGGAGCATCAAGCCGTTCAAGGCGCTGTTCGCCGCCGGCGGGGCGCTGGACCACTGGGTGCTCAAACTGCCCGTGCCATCACTGGATCAACTGGTGCAGAAGATGCCGCCCATCGTGCCGGCCCCCACCGCCTATGGCGCGGTCTACACGTTCGATGCGGTGTCGGCCACCGGCACGGCGATCATGCTCGGCGCGGTGCTGGCCATCGTGCTGCTGAAGATGCGTCCGGCCGCAGCCCTGCGCACCTTCGCCGAAACCGCCAATGAACTGAAAGTGCCGATCTACTCCATCGGCATGGTGCTGGCGTTCGCCTTCATCGCCAACTACTCGGGGCTGTCGGCGACGCTGGCCCTGGCCCTGGCGCACACCGGCAAGGCGTTCACCTTCTTCTCGCCGTTCCTGGGCTGGCTGGGCGTGTTCCTGACCGGTTCGGACACTTCGTCCAACGCGCTGTTCTCGGCGCTGCAGGCAACCACGGCGCAGCAGATCGGCGTGTCCGAGGTGCTGCTGGTGGCGGCCAACACCACCGGCGGGGTGACCGGCAAGATGATCTCCCCGCAATCGATCGCCATCGCCTGCGCGGCGGTTGGTCTGGCCGGCAGGGAATCGGATCTGTTCCGCTTCACGGTCAAGCACAGCCTGATCTTCACCGTGATGGTGGGCATCATCACCACGCTGCAGGCGTACTGGCTGACCTGGATGATTCCCTGACCCCATGCGCGCGGCACCGGCTCCCGGCATCAACCCCATCGCCCGCCACGCGGGCGACAATGGCGGCATGAAGAACGAACGCCTCTCCGACAAGGTGGCCGCGCAGTTGCGCGACCTGATCCAGACCGAGAACCTGCAGCCCGGCGACCGGTTGCCGGCCGAGCGCCCGCTGTCGGTGCAGTTGGGGGTGTCGCGCACCGCGCTGCGCGAAGCGATCGCGCAGCTGTCCAGCCAGGGGCTGCTGACCGCGCGCGTGGGCGGCGGCACCTTCGTGGCCGAGCCGGCCGCACGCGCGCGACAGGCCATCGACGAACCGCTGATGCCCTACCTGCCGCTGTTCCAGGGCGACCCGGAGTACCGCTTCGACGTGCTGGAGATCCGCCACGCACTGGAAGGCGCCACGGCATGGCACGCAGCCCTGCGCGCGACCGACGCGGACCGCGCGAAGATCCGCCAGGCATTCGACACCATGATGGACGCACACGGCAAGGATGATCCCGCCGGCGAGGCGCGTGCCGATGCCGCCTTCCACCTGGCCATCGCCGAGGCCTCGCACAACCTGGTACTGCTGCAGGTCATGCGCGGCCTGTTCGAACTGCTGCAGACCAACATCTCCCAGAGCCGCGAAAAGCTCTACACCTCGCCACGCACGTTCGAGCCGCTGTCGGTCCAGCACCGCGAAATGATGGACGGCGTGCTCTCCGGCGATCCCGAACGTGCGCGCGCTGCCGCGCACGCGCACCTGGAATTCGTGCACACCTCACTGCGCACGCTCGACGACAACGAAGCCCGGCGCACACGCGCGTCGCGGCTTCCTTCTTCCCACGGTTGACCCATGATCATCTCCGCCTCCACCGATTACCGCGCGGCCGCCCAGCGGCGGCTGCCGCCGTTCCTGTTCCATTACATCGATGGCGGCGCGTATGCCGAGCACACCCTCAAACGCAATGTCGCCGACCTGGCCGACGTGGCCCTGCGCCAGCGCGTGCTGCGCAACATGGCCGAACTGAGCCTGGAGACCGAGTTGTTCGGCGAGCGGCTGGCGATGCCGGTGGCGCTGGCCCCGGTTGGCCTGACCGGCATGTACGCACGCCGCGGCGAGGTGCAGGCGGCGAAGGCGGCGGCCAGCCGCGGCATTCCGTTCACCCTGTCCACGGTGTCGGTGTGCCCGATCGAAGAGGTGGCGCCGGCCATCGACCGGCCCATGTGGTTCCAGCTCTATGTACTCAAGGACCGCGGTTTCATGCGCAACGCGCTGGAGCGGGCCAAGGCCGCAGGCGTGACCACGCTGGTGTTCACGGTGGACATGCCGACGCCCGGCGCCCGCTACCGCGATGCGCACTCGGGCATGAGTGGCCCCAATGCGCCGGTGCGACGCATGCTGCAGGCCGCCACCCATCCGCGATGGGCATGGGATGTGGGTCTGCTTGGCCGCCCCCATGATCTGGGCAACATTTCCACCTACCGCGGCCATCCCACCGGCCTGGCCGACTACATCGGCTGGCTGGCCAACAATTTCGATCCCTCCATTTCCTGGAAGGACCTGGAATGGATCCGTGAGTTCTGGACCGGGCCGATGGTGATCAAGGGCATTCTCGATGCAGAGGACGCGCGGGATGCGGTGCGCTTCGGTGCCGACGGCATCGTGGTCTCCAACCACGGCGGACGCCAGCTGGATGGCGTGCTGTCCACCGCACGGGCGTTGCCGGCCATCGCCGACGCGGTCAAGGGCGAGCTGAAGATCCTGGCCGATTCTGGCATCCGCAACGGCCTGGATGTGGTCCGCATGATCGCGCTGGGCGCGGACAGCGTGCTGCTCGGCCGCGCGTTCGTGTACGCGCTGGCGGCGCACGGCGAGGCCGGCGTGGCCAACCTGCTGGACCTGGTCGCCAGGGAAATGCGCGTGGCGATGACGCTGACCGGCGCCAGAACCATCGCCGACATCAGTCGCGATTCGCTGGTGGACACCACCCGTCACCTCGCGGTCGCCCCGTGAGCGGCGCGCCCGGGAACACGGCGGCGCTGCTGGCGCAGCTGCGCGGCATCGTCGGCGATGCGCACGTGCTGTGCGGCGACAAGCCGACCCGGCGCTTCCGCAAGGGCTATCGCTTCGGCGACGGGCCGGTACTGGCGGTGGTGCGTCCCGGCACGCTGCTCGAACAATGGCGCGCCCTGCAGGCAATCGTGGCGGCCAACGCCATCGTCATCATGCAGGCGGCCAACACCGGCCTGACCGGCGGCTCCACGCCCGATGGCGCGGACTACGACCGCCCGGTGGTGATCGTCAACACGCTGCGGCTCACCGGCATCCAGCTGCTCAACGACGGGCGCCAGGTGGTCTGCCTGCCCGGTGCCACGCTGGATCGGCTGGAGCAGGCGCTGGCGCCGCTGGACCGCGAACCGCACTCGGTGATCGGGTCATCGTGCATCGGGGCATCGGTGCTGGGCGGTGTCTGCAACAATTCCGGCGGCTCGCTGGTCCGCCGCGGACCGGCCTACACCGAAATGGCGCTGTTCGCCCAGGTCGACGCGGATGGGCAACTGCACTTGGTCAACCATCTTGGCATCGCGCTGGGAGACACCCCCGAGCAGATTCTGGAACGGCTGCAACGCGGCGACTACTCGCCGGGCGACGTCGACAACGGTGGCGATCGCGCCGCGTCGGACCCGCGCTACGCCGAGCAGGTCCGTCAGGTCGATGCCGCCACCCCCGCACGCTACAACGCCGATCCCTCGCGTCACTACGAAGCCTCCGGTTCGGCCGGCAAGCTGGCGGTCTTCGCGGTGCGCCTGGACACCTTCGCGCGCGAGGCGGGCGAAGTGTTCTATATCGGCAGCAATGCGATGGAGGATCTCACGGCGATCCGGCGCCACCTGTTGACCGCGTTCGAGCGCCTGCCCATCTCCGGCGAATATCTGCACCGCGAGGCGTATGACATCGGCGAGCGCTATGGCAAGGACACCTTCCTGCTGATCGACCGCTTCGGCACGGGGCGGGTGCCCGCCGCATTCGCGTTGAAGAGCCGCATCGATGGCTGGTTCGAAAGCCTGGGCCTGCGCGGCGTCACCGACCGCGCGATCCAGCTGGTCATGCGCTGCCTGCCTGGCCACCTGCCGGCGCGCATGGGGCAGTTCCGTGCGCGCTACGAGCACCATCTGCTGCTCAAGGTGTCGGCGGTGGATGCCGCGGCGACCGGCACCTTCCTGCGCGACCACTTCGCGAACGGGGAGGGCGATTACTTCCAGTGCACGGCCGAGGAGGGGCGCAAGGCCTTCCTGCATCGCTTCGCCGTGGCGGGCGCCGCCGTGCGGTACCGCGAGGTCCACCGACGTGACGTCGAGGACATCGTGGCCCTGGACGTTGCGCTGCGTCGCGACGATCGCCACTGGGTGGAGCAGCTGCCGCCGGACCTCGATGCACGCCTGGCCGGCAAGCTCTACTACGGGCACTTCCTGTGCCATGTATTCCACCAGGACTACATCGTGCGCAAGGGCGAAGATCCGCTGGCGATCGAACATGCGATGTGGGCGCTGCTGGACCAGCGCGGGGCCGAGTATCCGGCCGAGCACAATGTGGGCCATCTCTACCCGGCCAAACCGCCGCTGGCAGCGTTCTACCGCACGCTGGACCCCAGCAACGCCTTCAACCCCGGCATTGGCCAGACCCCGCGCGGGGCGCACTGGGGCGGGCACGACTGCGGGCGCCACTGAGCGCCCGCAGCGGGCGCATCACTCGCAGCGTGCTGCAGTGATGATGTTGTCCTTGTCGATGAACACCCGCAGGCGGTCCTTGCGCAGGTCTTTGGAGGTGATGGTGGCTGGGCCGATCGGATTGATCAGGCCCGCGCCGCTCTCACGCAGCAGGCGGCGCAGGGTGGCTTCATCGGCGACGTGGCCGACCGACCAGCCCAGGCCACTGGCATCGCAGAGGCCGGGACCGGTGATGGCCGGGCCGGGGGAGCTGACGCAGGCGCTCAGTGCCGCGGCGCTGCACAGCGCAAGCAGCGGAAGGGCGGCGCGACGGGCGAGGGATGGCATGGGGATGGCTCCTGCAGGTTCGGGCGCCGACGATACCACTGCCGCCGCGAGTTTCGTGTCGTGGGCGGGCGCGACACGATGACGCGCCGCGCGGGGGCGGGTCCACAGCGCAGGTACAATGGCCGCCCGCCGCGAGGGTGGGACGCAGGAGCAGATCGGACATGTTGCATGTATTCATGCTGGGCGGCCGCCATGACCGCGCCCGCATCGAGGTCCACGACGTGGCCTTCGCCAACGTTGCGCGCATCGAAGACGCCTACCCGCAGCTGCGCCAGGACTGGTTCGGCGCAGCCAAGGGTCTGCACATCGATGGCTGGCTCGCGGTGGATGGCGTAGACGGCTACAAGGTGTCCTTTGTCGAGGCGGCACCGGCAGCGGATGCACCGCGGCTGTTCTTCATCAATCTCGGTGGCTACGTCGCACGCTCGCTGGGCGAGGCGCACGATTACCGGTTGCTGGTAGCCACCGATACCGCGCAGGCACGTCAGAAAGCCAAGGCGCTGCGCGATGCGGCCTGGTTCAAGCCGCACACCGACGCGGTGCTGGACGTGGACGACTGCATCGCCATCGACCAGGTCGGCGGGCGCTACGTCCACCTGGCACCGGGTCCGCACAAGGGCACGGCGCTGGTCAGCGACTACATCGTGATCGGCTGACAGCGCAGGGCGCGGCACGGGCTACGGCCCGCCGTCCGATTCGCGGCCGGGCAGGGTGTGCACCGCCTGCCAGACCGTATCCAGGTGCTGGCGGAACGCTGCCGGTGCGGCGGCGTAGGACGGGCTGTCGGCACGTTCACCGCCAAACGGCGCTTCGCCATCGATGACCACCAGCGACTCGCCCTCGACCCGGTAGCGATCATCGCCGCGTCGCAGCTCGATCACGATCTGATGCGGGTCCACACCGCCGCCGCAGAAGGCGTGGCTGGGCAGGGTCAGTTCGGCCACACCATCGCCGTCGAGGTCGGTGGCCTCGGCGTTGTCGAGGAAATAGGCGGCTTCCAGGTCAAGACCCGGGCACTCGGTGCGGTGTTCGCTGCGCCAGCGCTCGACGAACGGCGTGGCGGTGTCGGCACGCCGGTAGAGCGTGGCGGTCAGCAGCGCCACGTCCATCGCCTCGCCGCTGTCGGCATCGGGCGCCTGGCTGTCGATCCGGTCCAGCACCAGCAGGCCTTCGCCGTCCCTGTCGCGGAAGTGCACAGTCTTCAGCGGGGCGCTCACGCCCAGCGCCTGGAGCGTGGCGGCGTCGATCTCGGCGAGATGGACCAGTGGGGTCGCGGCGGGCGCCGACGGCGTTGCCGCGCCTGCAGCCGGGAGCGGTGCCGGTGTCGCAGGGTCGGTCGGCGGGCCCTTGCAGGCGGCCAGCAGCGCAACGCAGGCGAGCGCCGGCAGCAGGGGGGTACGCAGTCTCATGGTCAGTCCATTGATCCGGGTGTTTCGCCTTGTTCCAAGACGTCGATGATGGCCAGCACCGCATCGGTGGCCAGACCAGGCTGCCGTGGCCCGGTACAGCGGCGCGTTGCGACGTGACATTTCACGCGCTGTTCTTGCCCGCGAATGGCGCGCACGTTTCCGGGTAAAACGCCGGCGGAGGATCGACCTCCGTGCCGTCGGCCTGGCGCAGAATCCGCTCGTCAATGCGGACCAGGGTCTGGTCCTGGCTGAATTCTGTCTCGTAGGGGCCACTGCTGACAGTGACATGGGCAACGATCTCACCCTTGTCGAGGTCAAGCAGATAGAGGTTGGAGTAGGGTGCGTCGCCCGGCTGGATCTGGTCCCATGCGCGGCCCCATACCAATGCGTGGCGCTTGTCGCAGCTGACGTTCCAGGCGTCCAGCGACGGCCCCAGCCTGATGCTCGCCTCGGCCTGCTGCGACGGGTAGACGAAATGGTCGCCCTTGATCCGGATGGCGCCGGCGGGCGTCTGCGCGCACGCGGCGGCGGTGCTGGCGACCAGTGCGAGCAGCGCCCACGAAACATATTTCATCGCCTAGTACCCGATAGGAAAGACTGGGATCCGTTCACCTGCCGCACACCTGCGCCGGCATGGTCAGGCGCAGGTCAATCCAGTGCGTCGGCAATGGCAAGCGCATCGTCCGGCGACAGGATCTGTTTGCCGGCGGCTTCATCGCGCAGGGTCAATTGCGCGTAGTGGAACCGGCGGGCGTCATCGAACGAGACGGCGGCAAGGCAGGTCCCCGTGGCGCGGTATACCTCGCCTGTGCCGGTGTCGCAGTCGACCTCCGCGGTGAATCCATCGCGGCCATGCAGCCTGCGCGGCGTACCGCTGTACTGGCTCATGCCTGTGGCGAAATCCACGTTGCGCGCGGGGCTGGCGTCGCCGGGGTCTGCCGGGGTGACCGACACTCCGAGCTCCTGCAGCAGGGCCGTGCTGCTGGATCGGCAGTACACGCCGACGGTCCGACGCTTTACCTGCACGTTCCGGCACACCGTATCGGGTTGCCCCGCACCCAGGCCGGTGTTGGCCGAGAGCGTGTACGCGGGCGCTTTGGACGCGACCGGTTCCAGGGCGCTGCCCACCGTGCTGCAGGCGGTCAGCAGGAACAACGCAGTGAGCTGCAGGGAGCGGGTAAGGGTCATATCTGATCCGTAAGTACACGGCCCGCCGATTCGGTTTCCCGAAGTCGTTCGGCCAGGCCATTGGGATCGCCCGTGCTGCGGTTGACCCCGTTGATGGCGACGGCAACGGTACGCACGCTGGCGCGGTCGATGACGTTGCCGGTGATGGCATTGTTGATGGTGCGGAACTGATTCTGCGCCGAGCCAGCCTCCCAGTACCAGCCGCCGGCATCGATGGCGGCGTAGGCGTCGGTGGACAGGCGTTGCGGATCATTGATGGTCGGCGCCCGTGCGGGCCGCGCCGGGTTCCACCACGGCGAGGTGAATGTGCTCGCATCCAGCCAGCCGCGATACACCCAGTACTTGGAGTAGTTTTCCCGGCCGGTGAGCTGCTTCATGCCCCGACCGCGGTACTTGGGGCCATCGCCGGTGGTGATGTTGCCCAGCCGGTTTTCCAGGTAGAACAGGTAATTGGGCTGCGCTGGCGCGTAGAAACCATTGGTTTCCGGCTGGAAACTCTGGTGCCGCGGGTTGCGCGAGTAGTTCGCCGAGCCTTCCAGCATCAGCGCCAGATACATCGATTCCACGGCGCCCTGGCCGAAGAAGTGCGCCATCCGGATCTGGGTGGTGACCAGATACTTGCGTGTGACCTGGTTGATCTGGACGCGGTAGTCGTCCCGGATGCTGTCCGGTGTTCGTCCACGGCCTTCGGTAGCCAGCGCGGTGATCGGGTACTTGCTGTCGGGGTAGACCTTCTTGAGCTCGTCGCGGCTGAGCCACAGGCACTTGCGGTAGTGGTGGATGAACTGAAGCGGGTGGAAGTGCCAGACCTGGCGTTCCGGCAGCCCGCTCTGCGGCCAGAAGGCGAGCGCTTCCACGTGGGTCTTGAAGTTCTGCCAGGACTCATCGGTGTGCAACACCGCGCCTGGCTGACGATACACGGCGTAGCGGGCCTCCAGATCGCTGGCGTCCCATTCGCTGGGGTGTTTGCAGATCAGGTGGCGAAGCTGCTCGGCCGCGCCGGCCGCATTGGCCCGGGCGGCAAACTCCGCAGGTGCCGACAGCGATGGGACCGGCGACGGAGTGGCCAGGCCGAGCAGCTCGGTCAGGCGATCGACATTGGCAATGCCATCTTCCGGGCTGGCCGCGTCGCCCTCCACCACCGCACGCCAGTGCAGCGGAAAATCAGCATCGGAGAGAACGCTGATCTGTTGGGCGGGATCAGCCAGATTGATGTAACCCACGCTGGCGTCTGCATAGCGGACCAGCTGCCAGTTCTCTACGTGGGTGGTGGTGTCCGCGCCCAGCAGGCGACCGAAACGCAGGTAGTCGAAGCCTGCGCTGGTACAGTCGTCGTACAGAAGGTTCGCGATGCGGTACATCTCGTACTCATAGCCGGCCTGCTGCACAGGCTGGCCCACCTGGGCGACCACCTCGCCCTGGTCATCCAGCGCGTACGTGGTGGAGACGCGGTTGCCGCCACCGAAGGCGACTTTCACCAGCAGACGGGTGGCGTTCTGACCCTCCTGACCGACGTCCAGGTCGTAATGGGTATTGCGGAACGCAGGGAACGTCAGACGGTGCGGAGCCGTCGCGCGCGGGTGACGCGCGCTGAAAGTGCGCGAGGCGGGAATGATGAAGTAGCTGTCGCCATAGACATCTGTTGAGCCGTGGGTGCCTGCCGCGATAGCAGTGCGGTCGCGCCAGAAGCCGGTATCGGCGGCGCGGAAGTCGGCCTCGCTGGCGAAAATTTCGAAATGTACGGTGGACTGCCCATACAACTGGCCGCCGAAGCCGATCACGTCCTTGCGCGAAACACGCGTATTGTCCGGCGCGCGTACGGCATCGGTGCCGACGGCGGCGTCGCGCAGGAAGGGAAGCAGCAACTGGCGTCGCGCCGGGGTCATTACGCCCTTGGGCTGCAGGTGCATGTAAAGCGAATGGAACACCACGCGGGTGTTCTCGCCCGAGTCGGTCTCGTGTTTTATCAACACAAAACTGGTGTCGTAGTTGCCCAGACCCGGATAGTCACGGGTCTCCGGCGCCAGCCGGTACGCGACGATCACACCATCGGCCACCGCACGGATCGGCTGGTCGCCTGGGGTCAGATGGATGCCGCCATGCCAGCGGTTGCCGGTGGTCACCGGATACAGGCCGCGGTCCGCTTGTGCCAGCGCCAGCATGGCGTCGAGTTTCTGCTGCTCGTTCTGATTGCCGCCATTGGCGGGGAGGATCGGGTAACTGATGAGCATGCTGTCTTTCCCTAGACCGAGAACGGGGCGCGGCCCTTCAACTGGACCAGTCCCTGCGGAAGCGATTCGATACCGGCCTCACCGCTTTCCCCGCCCATGAACGGATGCTGCCCGGCCTTGACGGTAAACGTGCCCGGGCAGCTGAAAGTGATGTTGCCGCCTTCCAGCGTGATCGCGCTTTTGCCAGCCTGCAGCACTACTTTCTGCTGGGCCAGGATGTCGATGCGGTCGTCGGTGGCGGTCACGGTGATGGCCTGGTCGGCCAGCAGCTCCAGCTCGCCGGTGTTGGACTGCAGGCTCACCGGGCCGTTGGCGGCAATCACCTTGA